>DHOG01000050.1:0-5489 GCA_002410715.1 Ruminococcaceae bacterium UBA5396
TATCAATACAACGCACTCAACATGCAACGAGCTCATGAGTTTAATGTCCTATATGTAAATTACCAAATATTAGGTTAAGAAAATAAGTCGCCGCTGTATTTTGCGTTTTGTGTATACACGGAAATAAGTCCATGGTCAGAAGTTGAGTGAACGAGATTGATGTTTTTCCGTGTATGTATAAAACGAACCAATTTTAGTTAATAAATGTAAAATTACCGATTTTAGTGCCAGTTCGTCTGCGAGGACATATCCACCAATAGATTTAAAGCAGTTAGTCATTTTTGAATAAGTTATATCCATGCTCTCTATGATAACTCGGGCCATGCGGGATTTCATCTCCCCATGCTCTTTTGCTTAACGCGGAATCAAATAAACGCAACAAGTTCTGCAAGCTAACTGCCATTGAAAAATTGTCACCGGCAGAACAATATTGTTTTCTGACAATTTCTCTCTCGGTATTTAACACTTGATCTGACACTGTTTCAAACCATTTGCTACTATATTTCTGTGGTTCTCTACCGCTCAATAATTTGTACACTCCAAATCCTGTAGCCGCAAGACCAACACCTACTCCTAATACTTTCTTTATATCCATCCGATTTCCTCCATTCCTCAACATTATATTATTCTAAATCTGGTAAATTAAAGTTCTCATCCGTGCATTTACGAATGATTCGCTTAGTCTTTTCAACAGGCAATGGAACATTCTCTACACTGAAGTATTCGATGTTCACTACCTCCACAACTGCCTCATGGTTATCCTTTCCAACCGGGACAAGAACAAAATCACCAATCTCTATGCTGTCATCATCCGTCAGATAATAATAAGATTTCTGTCCTTCATCGAAAACCACGCTGCAATATATATAATCCGTGGTAAGGCGCTTTACTTTTCCATACACAGATGGGTCAAGAATTTCTCCTAAACCATAAAAACGTATGAAGCCAAACACTGCATCTGCAAATTCCTCAAAATCGTCCGGCAAACCGTTTTTATCAAATGTCCCTGTGATAATTTTTTGGGGGTTCTTTTTATAATCTATCGTAATTTTATAGTCCTTGGTTTCATTCGGATTTTCTACTGCATCATCAGGATTACCTACAATGTTTCCAAATAAGTCCTCTGCATCAAAGTCATCTAAAAGACCCTCTATACCACCTTCAATTTCATACTTACGTGAAACCTTACAACCAGTTCCAATGTTCTGAATATGCTCAAGGGTTTCTTTTTCTCTATCAATAATTAGTTGTTCCGTATAATCCCAAGTTACAAACTCCCATGTAGCACCTTCCGGCACTTCCTTCGGTTTGATTTTAGTCACTCTATGATAATCCAGTACAATTCGCTTAATCTTATCAGGTTTATTATTGCCATCGAAGACATATAAGTTCGGTAGTCCTAAAGTATCCCTAATCAAATCAGATAGGTCAATGCCATCAACTTCAAAATCGGCACATAGAGAACCTCGGAATTTATATGTCTTGCCATCGGTGTTTGTCAGTTCCATTACCCAATCACCGATATCGGCAGCGAAAATTTCATCGTAACCATTGCTGAAATAAGCCACAATAGCATCAAATAATTTATCTGTGTCTGCTTTTTCAATTTTGAAATTACGGCTCCGTGCCTTTTCGTATCTTTCTCCACCATGTCCGAAGTTATATCCAGAAAACCAGATGCGACCCTCATCATTGATGGTAAGATGCTGTTCCACTTCCTCGTCTGGTTCAGGCATAGGTCCGTAACAAATATTATTAGACACAATACGCATCTTTTTTAATGTTCCTTGAAATATGAAAGGATTTTCTCCGGAAAGCAGTGCCAAACGGCTGAGTGCCAAGATAAACCACGCTCGATTCTGTGGTTCTAAAATTTCCGTACCTGTGTATGCCCAGTGGTTAAAATATCGCCATTGGGAGTAAATGGCAGAACCAAGCAATGAAATATCTGTGATGTCATCAATTACTTTATCAAGTTCATCGCTGTTGTTGACAGCAGCACCATAAACACGTTCAAAGGCATGACCACAGTCCATCTCAAAGCCAAGTGCAGTGCAATCATCTGCCATATAGTGGTCAATGAGTTCTATGTAATTTATTTTCTGGTCTCTGAATTTATCAATCCACTTCACAGCGAACTCATGTATCTGTTTCATATCAGCCACCGTGGTCACCTCCTTCGCATTCTCGACAGCAATTAAACTTACCCCAGCAACTGACGAATCCTAACCGTCAGCAAAACCTTACGCTTCTCATAGAACTCTTCAAAGTAGGATAATCTAAAAGAATGGAGTCCCAGAGTTTTTCAATCTGTTCCATGTTCCATACATACTGCCTTTGAAACGCAGGCATAACATACTTGCCGTTTTTGATATGCTCCAGTGCCTCATATATCGTGATGCTGTTATCAATTAAAACGCTCATTGTTTACTCCTCTCCGGCATAAAAACTACCCTTGTACTGCATTAAGGTTTCTTCAACCTCGTCCCAAATCCATACACGTTCACCGTCATCTTCAAAGACTTTTCCGTGCGATTTAGGACCGTCCAGTTTCATTTGAGAGTAGTTGTTCCTAAAGGTAGGAACATATAAATCCGGACGCTCTTTATCACTACACAAGCGTTCCATCATAATCAAAGTGGCTTCTCCGGCTATATCAATAGACATAAAATATGCCTTAATAATCTTGTGGTTGTACTGGTTTGGCTTTAATGCCCACATCGGAATTCGCTGCAATGCTTTTCCATAAAAATCCTTATGCTCATCTGTTTGTTTTGAAACTTTTGGTGTGTACTCTTTTGACGCATTTTCAAATACTTGTGCGATATACCAACGGAGACAGGCATCAGCAGCCTTTTCAGATGTATCTCCGGATAAATTGAGTGCCATATTAAATTTCTCATATACATCTGAATCCACTTCAAAGAATATATTTTTCTGCATTATTTTACCTCCGTTCACTTATAATACACCATTTTATATTATATGCATTCTTAGTTGATTTGTCAATACTCATAGACTAATTCACGGCACTGCAAAACAACAGAAAAACCCCCTGCATTGTTGCAAGGTAAATTCCGTAAAATCTTATCTTCTCACATCCACGCTTGTGCCGGATTTGAACTCCGCAGAGACTCTTTCGTCGTAGACCGTGATTTTCTCAATCAGCTTGCTTTCTCTTTTTATTTATAGCTTTCTGCCGATTGAACGCTCGTCGGCACCTTGGGGTGTAAGCCTTGTGCTGCACACATTTTGGAATAATTAAAAGGTGCGGCAAAATTAAAAAGTTGTTCTTGCACTTCACATAAAAGATTTACGCTGCGTTAGTGCAGCAATTTTCAAAAATATATTGCAAATTCGCAGCGACCGTGGTATAATAAAATAGAGGTGGATTAGCATGAGTAGCTTAGGAACTTATTTAAAAGAAATGCGGAACAAATGCCACCTCAGCCTTAAAGACGTGCAGGAACAGTGCGGCGTGACAGATTCTAAGCTCAGCAAGCTGGAACGAGGGAAAGGTAAAATTCTTTCTCCACAAGAACTAAAAAAGCTTGCACATCTTTATGGAATTGGCATTGTTCCACTTTACATTATGGCAGGTTATTTGGATGAAAGCGACCTATTGGCATATCAGCTGGTCTTTGACAATGCAGGTCTTCTAAATGAAGAAGAGCGGCAAAGTGTCCAAACGCAAATCAACTTGCTTACCAAAGGAAGGCTGGTATCTAAAAATGATTTTTAAACTCGGAGAACTTTTCTGCGGCCCTGGAGGATTGGCTTGGGGCGCAACAAATGCGGATATCGGAGATCCCAACTTTGGTATCGTACATGAGTGGGCAAATGACTATGATGAGAATACTTGTAAGACTTACAGACGGAACATTTGCCCAAATGAACCAGACACGGTTTATCACGCTGACATTCGAAAGTTTGATCTTACAAAACTAACCCCTATCGACGCTTTTGCCTTTGGCTTTCCATGCAATGATTTCAGCGTAGTTGGAGAGCAGAAAGGAATTGATGGAGTCTATGGCCCGCTATATTCATATGGTGTTAAGGTTTTAAAAATGTACAGACCACAGTGGTTTTTGGCTGAGAATGTGGGTGGCCTCCGCAATGCAAATGATGGTAAAGCATTCACCATGATTCTCGATTCGATGAGAGCTGCAGGTTACAAACTCTACCCTAATCTCTATAAATTTGAAACTTATGGCGTGCCACAGGCTCGTCATCGGATTATAATCGTTGGCATTCGTGACGATTTAGATTTTGAATTTAAAATTCCATCTAACGCCCCATATGCAAATATAGATAATACCTGCAAAACCGCCATTGAGGTGCCTCCAATCCATGCGGATGCACCAAACAACGAGCGGACAGTTCAATCAGCTACTGTTATCGAACGGCTCGAATATATCAAGCCTGGTCAAAACGCTTTTACTGCAGATTTACCAGAGAAATTAATGCTCCATGTTAAAGGCGCAAAAATCAGCCAAATTTACAAGCGGCTTGACCCGGAAAAGCCCGCATATACTGTGACTGGAAGCGGAGGTGGAGGCACTCATATTTATCACTGGAAGGAGCCTCGGGCTTTGACGAATCGTGAACGAGCAAGATTACAGACATTCCCCGACACCTATGTGTTCGAAGGCAACAAAGAGAGCGTTCGAAAACAGATTGGGATGGCCGTTCCATGCCGGGGGGCAAGAATAATCTTCGAAGCGATTCTCAAAACATTTGCCGGCATTCCGTATGAATCAATGGAAGCCAATATTGAAGAGTGAAATTTTTCAGCCGTCGAGATTTTTTCTCGGCGGCTTTTGCATTTTACGGAGTTACTTTTTCTCCGTTGTCACCATGCTCAATCCTAAGAAAAATCCATATAAAATGTTTCGTCATCAAGTTTTACAAACTTTACGTCCGTTCTGCCATATTGATCAAGGTCCGCTCTTGTAACATATGCTCCATTTGCAAGGCCAAGTCTGTTACGAAAATATTCTCCAAGGTCGCTATTTCGAACAGGGGTAGTTATAGCCTTGTTGTTTTGCTGCTCCACACGCAGAGTAAGCTGATGACGGTCATCCGTGATCGCAGTAAAGTGCCGCTTTTCTAATGGGAAAAAGCCGCTTTTTGCTATTCTGCTTGGCAGCGGTATGTATGCTTGATTCGGCTCCCGTCCCTTCCGTTGTCCCCAATTTAAACCTGACCTTGTGCCTGGTTCGCCAGATTTAGTGATAAGGCTCAAAACGACTGAGTCATACTCGTCAAGTCCATTAACAAGATTGCATTCGAGATCAAGCACCGGGTGTGTCGGACGAAGTATGATATATTCCTCAATTTCTGCATGATTGCAATAGACAGTTCGTGGAACAACAGACTCATAGTAACTCATCGCTTCTGCCGGGTTGCAGATGTCCATAAGTTCATTGCGATGACGGCCGACAAAAGAACTTTGCACAAAATTTGCAGATCCCGTAAACGCTGTTACT
>DHOG01000050.1:5682-16007 GCA_002410715.1 Ruminococcaceae bacterium UBA5396
AACGCTGTTACTGGATGTCCATCTTTACACCATATAAACAGATTTGCATGTTCAGCTGGTTTGTCAATTACGTAGCTGCATTTAATTGACGATATCTCATGTGGAAGTTCAGAGGATACAATATTTTGAAACCCTTCATGAATACTTACGCTCAAATTATCAAAAGGAACCATCCCAACAACAAGATTGATTCGGATTGGCACTGTTGTCTTATGATATATGTTTTTCATATACCACGAGAGCATATTGGGAGTAGCATATGCCGAAAGAATGTACAATTCATTTACTTCAGCATGGAGGGGGTTAAATAATATTTTTTGCGTTAAATCATTTTGCATCATAATATATTCCCTCCCAAAATTCAGCTAAACAAAGACTTGATCCATAAATCAGCCTTTTAATTAAATTCGTCTATCACAGCAAATCGCGCCCTTTTAGCGCCTGCTTTCTGGCTTCAACAGCTTGGAGAACCGACTCGATACACGCGTTCAGCTGTTTTTTTATCTGCCATTCCCAAAACCTCATCACCAGCCATCCATCCCGTTGCAACGCTTCTGTAACCTCTTTGTCCCGCGCCATATTTCTCTCGATCTTTGGCACCCAATAATCTCGGTTAGACTTAATTTTTTGATTTCTGCTTTCCCAATCGTATCCGTGCCAATAATCAGAATCACAAAAAACAGCGATTTTGTACTTAGTAATGGCGATATCCGGCTTTCCAATCAGCTTATTATAATTCTTTCTGTACCTGACGCCATTTTCCCACAGGGCCTTTCGAAGACGCAGCTCAATTGAAGTATCCCTGCTTTTGATGGCCTGCATATTTTTACGACGCTGTTCAGGAGTTAAATCATCAGCCATAAATCACACTTCCGCATCATCGTCAACAACATCATAGTAAATGATGTTGTTCGGTAACTTAATATTAGGCACCCACAGTTTGCGCCCATTCCAGCCTTTTCTGCCGGTCACCTTATACATAGTCAGAACTACTTGATTTGTAAAAGATCCACCAAGGTGCCAATCATTTGGAGACAGCAAGGCACCAGTGCCCTTTGCAATGTCTCTGTTGCGTCGGACAATAAGTATTCCCTGAGCAGCCGGCTGTTCTATGAGAATGGTATCAAGCACTGAAACAAAACTTTTAATATCAAAATCCTCATCAGACGTTACATGGGTAAAAATCTCTTTCATTAAGCGGAGATTGACTTGGTAGTACGGCTCATCATCTTCAAATGGCTTCAGAAGAGTATCCAAAAGCTCAATGCTGTCATTTTCAGGATTGAATGGATAGTAGTTTGTGCCGCCGGAAAGCATGAAGACTTTTTTGTTATCAAGCACATTTGCACGAGTAGGGTTTAATCCCTGTGGATAGAAAATTCTGATATGCTCCGTACCATTTTCGACCTGTGCAATAATAGAGTTGTTTGTAGCGTTAATATCAGAAAACAGCTTATAGAGCGGTTCATTAATATATACTCGCATCATTCCAGGATCGCGGTCGTACCCAAACATACGGCTGTGCTGCCACATTGTATCCGCCTGCGGCTTTTTACTGGTTCGTGTATAGTAGATGGTGTGAAGAGAGGGAAAGGTAACGCCGCGGCCAAGTGTGTTTCCACCAATGACTATATTTGAGCCGGAAGAGTATTCCTCACTGGCTACATCATTTTTCCCGTTCATCACGAGCACTTTAATACCGCCGCTCAAAACGAGTTGTTTTGCACATGAGTATATCGCATCAAAGTTTGATTTTTCACTCTTCTGAGGAGCCATCAATTGATACTCTTTTTTTAGCCCAATTTTAAACTCGTCATCAATATGCTGGGCGCACCATTCCAATTCTGTTTTGACTGCCCTCTCATATCGGCTATGGACTGCCTGTCGAACGCTTGGATGGATTAAGCAGTTGCAAGTTGCGCCACCTGTGGTGAAAATCTGTCCGGATACAGCAAGATGGTGGAGAATGACTTGGCGCTCTGGTTTTGCTATTGTCTCAGTATAGCTGATGCAATCAGCCTTTTCATTCTTTGGAAAGAAAAAATCTCCACCAAGATACCCATTTCCGGGAGCAAAATAATATGTAAAATATGGATGCCATCCAGATGCCATTGTTTGAAGCAGAATGGCCTGCGGGGTTCCAGTAACTTGAAGATATATGCTGCTGGACGATCCATTTTTGATGGAATCCAGATATTTATTAATGGAGGACTGCCGCCCCCTATTTACAAGCGTGTTAAGCGATGCCGCATCGGCTTCATCATCAACAATAAACAGCGGATTACCCTTCATAAAACCTGTTGATGCAAAGACATTAGCCCAAAGCCGAAGAATTCGAACATTCTTTTTCAACACAATAATAGCAGGCTGCATAAGTCGATTTTCAATAAACAGACCGGAATCATTTTCTCCACAAATACAGAATCCTTTTAAATCAGCTTTAACTCTTTCCAAAGTTTGCTGTTGAAGTATGACATTGTCTGCCGTGAGGAGAACAAATGCAGGAAAGCCCATATCAGCCGCCTTACAGATGATCCCAAACATCTGACCAGTCTTGCCTGACTGAACATTTCCAAGCAGTAGTCCAATCTCATGACTGCAAAAGGAAAAATCCCTTATATGCTGATTTCCAACATCTTCTGCTGTCTGGAATATAGATTCCGCAAGACTGACATTTCCCCGATCAGCGATGGTTTTTAAATAGGCTTTCAAATACGGCATTATTCATCAACCTCCTCTCTTTTTGCGGATTCAAACGATAAGAACCATACATCAAGAAGATTCCCGTCCTCATCCTCCATCTTTTGATCCGTCTTGGTCAGCACAAGAGTATCACAGCCATACGCCGCCAGCATTTCTTTTGTTATCATCCCTCGCCGGTCACGGTCAAGCTGTGTGTCATTTACCGGGTTGACCAAACCCGCAGCAGCAAGCCGCCCTTTTATCCAGCGGCCGAGTATAAGTTCGTCGCCAACTGCACTGAACTGCTTATTGCCATCGCTCGTAGTATGAGCCTTGAATGTGTATCCATCATCGGTAATAACATAAAATGCTACATTCTTTTTTGGGTACCCAGGAAGCAAAGTAATGCTCTTGTTTACCGTAAACTGTGTCTCATACCAATCACGTGATTTTCTTGCGCTTCTTGGAGCCGCATAGCTGACATTCAAATTTGATTTGGTATAGTGCTTCCCATCGTCCATATGGCGCTCATCAAATGCCGGGACTTTTATCGGAAGGATAAACGATACTTCCGTTTTATGATGGTCATAGATGGCAACTTCAGCCTGTGGAACCTGAGTTACAGTATCCACGCCGGTTAATGACGTGTTAACCTCACGAATAATAGGCATATCAATAATATCTGCAATATTTACAGAACATCTGTTGTCCTGCAGCTTTCGGACAAGCTCAAGAATTTCTTGACATTCAGAGGTTTCTGTAGTCAGGCTGGACACCTCATACTGTCTGCGGTTATTTGCTTCAATTTTGATAACCCCAAGATTGGCTGATCCTATAATGGCAGACTTTACATCCCCGTTTTTATGAAAAACATAGAGTTTACCGTGATATTTAAAAGCTTTAACAATACGAATTTCACCAATGCCGGCAACTCTCCATTTTTCATTGAGAGCTATCGCCGTTCGATATGTACCTTCAGGCATACCTTCGACATAATACATTCCTATAACCAGATTAACATATCCGATGCCATATTTAAAAATAAGCGTGTCCAGCTCTTCAAGAGATGCCTTAGAAACATAACCTACTGCAATATCCACGCCACTGCAGTCCGCAATTTGTTCACAAAAACAATCTGTAATAGTAATCTGTTCTGGTTCTGTGCCTAATGGTAAGATATTTGAGTACAACAATTTCATGCTATCTATATCCTTTCTCAAAACACGGAAATCATCAATCATCCATTGTTTCCATAATATCGTCGAGATGACAATTCATCGCTTCACATATCTTTAGAAGAACATCCGTTGTGATATTTTCGCCTTTTCCCAGTTTTGCAATCGATGCAGAACTGATTCCCGTTCTTTCTTTCAAATCGCTTTTTTTCATATTTTTATCAATCAGCATTTTCCAAAGTTTGTTGTAACTAATGCGCATTATTATTTCTCCTTTACTGATTTCCCATCATCATATCATAGTGCTGCTTTTGCTCCATAGCATCAAATATCATTTCAAAAATATTTCTGCACTCATCGGCATTCAGACAATCCTCTACAAAATCCTTGCCGTCACTCATGCCAATAGCGCTTGCGTTAATGTATGCCAGCATTGCAGAGGCAAGCTGAAACTTCTCTTCATCATCGTTGCCGGCAACATCCTTAAAGCGTCCTTCAGCTTTGCCTTGAACCAAAATCACCTGCCGCAATTTTGAACCTTCATATCCGCAAAGCTGAAGGAAATAGTATTCCAGAATGCGGCGAATGACATTCATCAATGGAACTGCAGATTTTAACTCTTTATACTCATCCCAAAGAGCAGCATAGGAATTTTTGACAGGGTTTATATTCATGCGCTCTGTTGGAACTTTTGGGTTAACATCATCGCACATCCTTATCGTAGATTTGGTTCCGATCTTTCGAATCAGGTAAAATGATACATAGTCATATTTCGTCACATAGCTGTAGGAAACTTCTCGATGAAAGTAAGCATTGTGGGTAAGAATGAAAATCTGCTTGATAAAATTACCTTCAGCAGTCTTATTTCGGTTATCTGCATTGTTCCTGCAAATCTCAATCATCTGACGCACAAGGGTGCTGACGATAAACAGGGAGCCGCTGTCCATACTGGAAACAGGGTCATCAATAACAACAATTTTCTCCCTGATTTCGCCCTCCGCTGAGTCGCTGCCATGCACCAAATGATAAAAATATAGAAATGCAATAAAGTTCTTTTCGCCTTCGCTTAAATTATCCGCTATGGTGCCATCAGGGCGTCTCACCTCATATACATTATCAGCTCCAGCTTTTGGCTGAAGGCTGAATCCTCGCATTCCTGAATCACGAAGCATCTGGTTTATGCTGTCCTTGGCAGTGTCAGTTTCTACCGTTTTGCCGCGGAGTGTTTTTAGTTGTGTTTTGATTTCCCCCAATGCTGTGTTGTATGTTGAAATCTCAGTGTCAAGAGCGTCGAGTTCGGCCTGCTTATCAGCATCTTCTTTTCTGTAGGCCGTAATAACATCCCTCAGCATAAAAGCGAGCAGGCTGAATACAGCATCGGCACATTCCGTTCGCTTAGTCGGGCCAGCAGCCACGACAGCGTTGTTTGCATCGATCATTTTGTTAAAACCATCGATGATATCAGATAATTCCTCAAGAATTGGGCGGGTTTCCATAAGCGTTACTGTAGAGGCCGGGTTATCTATTTTAGTTTTTATAGCTTCAATGTTGGATTGGATTGCAGCCTTTAAAACAGCCAGTTTGTCAGTGTATGATTTGAGATCGATTTTGGGATAGAGTTCACTCGGCATCGTCTGCAAGGGCACAAATAAATCATTAGCTGACTTTTTATAACGGACCTGGAATTCAGACAAAAGCCGCAGATTGTCTTGATATCTGTTATCAAAGCTGGCTATGAAGGTCTGCTCGAAATCCGCGGGAAGTTCAATGCCGCAATATGGACATCTTCCATTGGCATCATGAGAATAGGCATCGTGGCCCTGCCGCATCCATTCTGTTGCTCCGATGTCGCGAAGAAATCCGGCAAGTTCTGTATCCGCACTGTTTACGATTGACCTGACAAGTATATCTTTTCCTTCTACAGTGTCAATACCGGTAGAATCTGCAACGGTATTAAATCTCTGGTAGTGCTTTGCGGTTTCAGAATAAGCAGATTCATACAGCCTGCGCAATTCCTCCAAATCCATATCTGCCGGCGCGTGCTTCATAATTTCCCGTACAAATGGGTCAGAACGTCCTTTGCCGCTCATTGTTGCAGGGAACTCCTCTCGGATAGCTTTGCCGCGTTCCCAGCACTCCTTAAGAAAATCCTTGTGCAGTTTATCCTTGGCCGTTTCAGTTTTTACACGCTTGTCTGTTGCCTCAGTCAACCGTTTTTTCACATTGGAACGTTCTTCAGTGACTTCATCAATTTGTCTCTGGGTTTCAGCATTTTTCGCGTTAAGGGTGAACACACCTTTCAAGTTGCGATAACTGTGAAAATTATCATCAATGAACTCTTGGTTATAAACCAGCGGTAAATAATCTGCCTGTGTTCTTCCCGGGGCATATGTCACACCTGCACCGCTTTTTATGGCTTTGGCTATAGTGGACTTACCTGTGCCATTGTTTCCAAACAAGAAATTAATATATGTCGGTTCAATGAAGGCATGACTGTCCTTATAGCTTGCATCCGTCAAATCAATGCGGATAATTTCTGATTTGATTTTTTCAGCCACAAAGACACCCCCTTATACGGGCATTGGAACACCGGGAATTCCGGCTTCCTTAAATGCCTCAAAAACATTTATTTTACGAACCGACCATGCACTTTGATTAAGATCCGTAATGGCGCAGTCCATGTTCAACCCAAAAAACATGGCATTTCTCTTATCACACAGCTTTATCTGCTGTATTGGGGCAATTGGCTTGAATGCAATTTTTATGTTCTTTCCAGCCGCCATAACTTTTTGAATGTAGCAAAGCATACAGAATTGATTGGGTGATGTCACACCTTTCATTTCAGTATTTTCCTGGCAAATAATTGCGGGGAAACGCTTTAGCTCTTCAATTCCATCCTCAGTGAGAGCAGAGCATTTTTCAAAAATTTCCGGCGGTACATTATATTTGGTCAAAGCGCGGTTTGCAATCACAGATACTACACCGTCTTTAAAAACATCTTCATCACAGGTGACAATCAGCTGATAGTATTCTGTGCTGAAGGACTGAATTGCAATCATCATCTCCGCGGTGGAGTCTGCCGACTGAGGATAGTGGATATTATATGTAAAATTAACCGTGGCGCCCGGCTGGTTAGAGACAGCAACATTGTTCGTACCAATCTGCTGCAATGCAGGGGCAGCCGGCAAGCCATTCTGTTTAATAATTTGGTTATTACTCATAATGCACCACCTCAAAATTTAAAATTCATTGTGCCGTTATTTGTCAGATTGAAGTTCTTTTCTCCGTTTTGAATGACATTTATCTGATGTTGAATAACGGTCATTTTCGGGTCTTCTGTGGCGGCACCTGATGGCTTTTCGTCATCCACGACCTCCGCCTCTATGGGTTCAGCATCATCTTCTGGTGATGTTGAACTTTTTCTTTTTACAGCCGCTGCCGTTCGGATAATGCCCGCAAAAAGATCTGCAATTTCATCCCCCCACGTTGCGAGCATTAATTTCCGGCAAATAAGGTTTAAATCTTTCACACAACTCTAACTGAGCCGATTCTCCAAATTCAAATATAAATGAAGCAAACTCTACCTGATCAAGATGAGGACTCATTGCTTTTGCTATCTCCGTGATTTGAGTAGTTCCGTTGGCGTAAGCCTTGTAAGAACTGTCGCTGTAATCATCAAGAATATCTCGACCATCGTCGGTCAGTATTGCATCAAACAGGCTGCGAACATATTTCTGGACACCACCCCTGCCGCCAATGACAGGGCGTGTCAATTCAACAAAATCTTTAAACGTCATGCCATGCTCCTCTCTCTGTCCAAGACCACCGAAGCCTACCAACGACTGCCGATGGCTGCCAACTCAATTTACTATAATGCAAATAGAAGCTGACACAAAAACAGCTTCTAAATCAGGGCAAATATCCGCGCATACAATTTCAATTTATATTATAACACACAAATATAAAATTTCTACTTATTTCACAGATTTTATTTCTGTACTTACAGAGATTAAATCGCAATTTCAAATTTTCCATTCCTTAACGCCAGATACCGCATTACCTGATCACTGATGGCTCAACGGTATCCGGCGGCACAACTCAATATCACAGCTGCCTTTTGAGCGGGTTAGCTGCAATCCGAAACGGAGAACTCCGTTTGGACTGCGGTTAGGTTTTTGCACCCTTTTTGCGGCAGCACCCAGAGTCCTCCGTTTCGAGAAATCGAAAATCGGAGGACTTTTTTATGAAAAGCAATGAAAATCAGAACACACCAATCATCTACTACCGTCCGCTACATCAGTGGATTGAGGTCACCCCTGAACAGAAGCGGGATTGGGAACGCTTCGTGGGCGCTGCCCGCAAGGCAAAGCAGAGAGCCGGAGCCTGCTGCATTCCATACAAGAAAAGCTACAAGTGCGACGGGCTGTGTGAAACCTGTGAATTCCGCTGTATCCCAAAGGATGCTGCTCAGCACCTCTCCATTGAAGTTGAGATGGAAAACGCCTATGAGAACGGCGTCTCCCGTACCAGCTTTCTTGCTGACGACAGGCCGACCACAGAAATCAACATCGACAGCATGCTTCTCAATCAGCTGCTTACCGAACTTAGAGGAACAGACCCGGAAAGCTATCAGATTCTTATGCTTCTTGCGGACGGGCAGTCCGAGCGGGCCAGCGCAGAGCGGCTGCATATGCCGCGGAACACCTTCGTGTATAAGCGCAACCAGCTTCTGAAACGGCTCAAGGAAAAATTCTAAAAAACTTTCGGCCAATCCCTCCTTTCCCGTCCAGATGGGTCTGTGAAAGGCAAAACAAAACGCCTTGAGAAAGGAGGGAACGCCGAGATGAGTTACAACGCAAACGATTATGGCACCCATGCGGACGAGGATGCCGTTGATGTCCTCACCGCCATCAGCGTGGTGTCAAGGAGACTGGCGCACAATCTCACAGCCGCACGCCAGCAAAGCCAATCAAAGGAAGGGGGAAAACAGGATGAGCCAAATGAGCGAATTGGCAGCAACTATCGAAGAACTCCGCAGTGCTGCCGCTGCAATTTCGGATGCCGCTGACTGGCTGTCAGAAAAGTTCAGTGGAAGGCCGCAGACAAAAGATGCTCCCGCTTCTCCTCCTGAACCTGAACTGACGCTGGAGCAGGTCAGAGCCGTACTTGCGGACAAATCCCGTGCGGGCTTCACCGCTCAGATTCGCTCTCTGCTCCAAAAACACGGTGCGGCGAAACTGTCGGAGATTGACCCTTCGCATTACGCCGACCTGCTCAAAGAGGCGGAGGGCTTGGAAAATGGGTAAACACGCCATTCTATCCGCTTCCAGTGCTAACCGTTGGCTCCACTGCCCGCCGTCCGCCAGACTCTGCGAGAGCTACGACGATAAGGGCAGTGACTACGCCGCCGAAGGCACCGACGCCCACGCACTGTGCGAGTACAAACTCCGGAAGGCGCTGGGCATGGAAGCGACCGACCCGACCGAAAATCTGAGCTGGTACAACTCTGAAATGGAAGAATGTGCCACTGGCTATGCGGCCTATGTGCTCGAACAGGTGGAAGCGGCAAAGCAGACCTGCGCCGACCCGATTGTTCTCATCGAACAGCGGGTGGATTTCTCCCGCTGGGTGCAGGACGGTTTCGGCACTGCCGACTGCATCATTATTGCTGACGGAGTTCTCAACATTGTGGACTACAAGCACGGTAAGGGTGTTGAGGTCAGCGCCGTGGATAATCCGCAGATGATGCTCTACGCCCTTGGCGCTCTGGAGATTTTCGACGGCATCTACGACATCAATACCATTCGCATGACAATTTACCAGCCGCGTAAATCAAACATCAGCGTATATGAAATGCAAAAATCCGACCTGCTTGGGTGGGCGGATACGGAACTAACCGAAAAGGCTCAGCTGGCCTATGGCGGTCAGGGAGAGTTTCACTGCGGCGAATGGTGCCGATTCTGTAAGGCGAAAGCCGAGTGCAGAGAACGCGCCGCTGTCAATCTGGAGCTCGCCCAGTATGAGTTTCAGTCTCCCGCTCTCCTTGATGATGATGAAATTGCAGATATACTCGGCAGGCTTGACGCCCTGACCGCCTGGGCGGCTGATGTGAAGGAATATGCACTTCAGCAGGCAGTCAGCGGTACGTCGTTCCCCGGCTGGAAACTGGTTGAAGGTCGCTCTAATCGCAGGTACACAAACGAAACAGCTGTTGCCAGTGCTGTTGAAAGCATAGGCATTGACCCCTATGAGCACAAAGTGCTGGGCGTCACCGCCATGCAGAAACGGCTCGGCAAATCCCGCTTTGAGGAACTTCTTGCACCTTACATTGAAAAGCCGCAGGGCAAGCCGACGCTCGTACGGTCGAGCGACAAACGGCTTGAATGGAACACCGCAAAAAATGATTTTATGGAGGAAATGTAATATGCCTAATAACACAAACAAAGTCAACAATCCGATGAAAGTCAT
>DHOG01000035.1:0-1274 GCA_002410715.1 Ruminococcaceae bacterium UBA5396
AAAACTTTTAGTGCATCTTGAGATATTTGGTGGTATTAGCCCCTTGTATGGGCTATGCCGGTGGTACTGACATGAAGAAGCTTCAAATAATGTATCATGCCTGTATGATGGCTGCCAGGAGCAGAAGCGGCAGGTTATCGGTATAAATTGTGTCAAATTGCGTGATGGGCAGCGGATTTGTTCCCAGGCCTACCTCCACGGTATAGCCGGGACGGCGATATTCCTGTATAAACCAATCCTTATATCCCGCATAGGATGCGATACCCGCTGCTACATCCAGCGCATAACCGCTGACATTGGCGAGTGCTCTGCCGATGGAGAGCGCTTCGGGAGGGGCAAGGTTCTGAAAGTTCCAGTAAATTACCTCACCCTGACTATGATAAGCCAGAACGAGGCTGAAATTATGACTTCTTGTAAAAGCTACCATAGCCTGCACCTCAGGTTCTGATTCGGGCGCAGGACCGGAATAGCGTGTCGGACCGGGTCCGGTTATTCCCGCGGCTGCCTCTGCCGCTTTGGATTCCGCCCATCCCGCATTATAATTATGGTTGAGGTCAACGCCGCGGTTGTTGGCCTGCCACACGGTGGAAAAGTCGGTGCTTCCGTTATTCCATTGAATCAGCTGATTATAATTCGGGTTATCGGGCTGCAGGCCGTTGAGAACCAGATCTACGCCGTCGGGATTCACCATCGGGACAATGTAGATGCTGCTGGCGTTCCAGATTTCAGCGGGATTATACCCTGCGAGCGATTCGCTCTGGGCGTATGCTTCCGAGAAATCCTCGATGAATTTCATGAGGACAGGCGTAGTGATCCATTCCAAAGCATGATGTGCCCCGTTATAAAACACCTGATTTGGCCCGGTTCCCAGCCGTATATAGTATAGGTTTCTGCCAAGGGAGCTTTGTCCCGCCGAACCCACCTCAAGAAAGGGGTATCGTGCCTTCAACCCTTCGATATCCCTTTCCATTATATCACAGGTATAGTCGATATTGGTATCAACAACAGGAAAGCCATATGGTACGACAATCTGCTGTCCAATGCTCAGATTGTTTGCCGTGAGTCCCGGATTTGCGGCAAGGATCAGAGCGGTTGTGGTGCCGTAAATGCCGGCGATTCTGTATAGGGTATCACCGCTTCTTATTGTGTAGATGTCATATCCCCGGAGATAGCGTTCCAATGCCCGATATGTATTTGGTCCGACGACTCCATCCGGCGTCAACCCGAAATTTTGCTGAAAGGCGATAACAGCCTGCTGTGTCTGTGGCCCGAAA
>DHOG01000035.1:1481-6937 GCA_002410715.1 Ruminococcaceae bacterium UBA5396
ATTCCATAACGTCGGTGCCGGACATGCCAAGTCGCAATGTTCTCAACCTACATTCACTCCTTCCAAAATTTGCTCTTCGCCCTCATATTATTCAAGGGCAGGGTTGTCTTGATATTGTTAATTTGATTCTATTAAACTCAAAACCAATAAATATTATTGAAATACTGAATTATGGGTGATATAATGCCTTCATGTACATTGTATGACCAGAAACCTAGAACTTTTTAGTAAAAATCACGCAATGAATACATAACTTTCAAAGACTGTTTACAATTAAACGCGTCCAGTCTTGTAAAATAGTAAAGACTGATTGTTGAAAGTGATTTTGAATTTATGTTTCAGGAGGGAAAGCTAGACCATGATTGAGGTAAAAAACCTATCCAAGCGATATGGCAATCACCAGGCGGTGAAGAATATCAGTTTTACGGTAGAGGAAGGCGAGATTCTCGGATTTCTCGGGCCCAACGGCGCAGGGAAAACCACTACCATGAACATTCTGACCGGCTATCTGTCTGCCAGCAGCGGTGTTACAAAAATCAATAATTTTGACGTGCTCGAGCAGCCCAACCAGGCAAAATTGAATATTGGTTATCTGCCTGAGCAGCCACCGCTATATTTGGATATGACCGTAAGAGAATATCTGGATTTTATGTATGATTTGAAGAAATGCAAACTCCCGAGACAAAAACATATCGCTGAGATATGCAGACTGGTCAAAATTGAAGGTGTATACGGACGGCTGATTAAGAATCTGTCAAAGGGGTTCCGTCAGCGTGTAGGCTTTGCACAGGCACTGATTGGAAATCCCCCGGTTCTGATTCTGGACGAGCCAACTGTTGGACTTGACCCCAAGCAGATTATGGAGATACGCACACTGATAAAAAGTCTCGGCAAGCATCATACGGTGATACTTTCATCTCATATTCTTCAAGAAATTGAGGCGGTTTGCGATAGAATTATTATTATCAACAATGGCGTCCTTGTTGCCGATGATACCGCATCCAACCTTTCTCAAAAGTATTCGGGTGACCGTCGTCTGCTTGTGCGTGTTGCAGGCGGTGAAGATGACATCATGAGTGTGCTCCAGCATATTCCCGGTGTTGAGAAGGTTACGGCCAACGGTGAAAAAGAACCCGGAGTTTTTGAGTTTTCCCTTGAGCCCCAGGAGGGCTGCGATGTGCGCCGCGAGGTTTCCAGCCGTATCGCTGCCCGCAACTGGACGATTATGGGAATGCGGTCGATGGAAATGACGCTGGAAGAAGTGTTTATACAGCTGACACGTGAGCAGCTTGGCAGCGCGAAATCAAAGAAAGGAGGGCGTTCAAAATGAATGCTGTTTTTAAACGAGAATTCAAATCTTTTTTTACCTCTCCTGTAGGATATGTCGTAATTGCCGCAATCACTTTTTTTGCGGGGCTATTCTTTTACATTCTTAACATAGTAGGGTTAAGCCCCGACTTGTCATATGTTTTCAGTAGCTTATTTCCGTTCATTTTGATTATTCTGCCTCTTATGACCATGCGCCTGTTTAGTGAAGAAAAGCGCCAGAAAACCGACCAAGCTTTGTTGACCTCGCCCGTAAGTCTAACCGGTATCGTGATGGGCAAATTTCTTGCTGCCATGCTGGTGTTTTCCATTTCCCTGCTTTTGCTTATTGTTTTTGCGATGATCATTGCGTTTCAGGTTACGCCTGACTGGCTGGTCATTATCGGGAATTATCTTGGGATGTTTTTGTTGGGCGGTCTGGTTATTTCAATCGGTTTGCTTATTTCCAGCCTGACAGAAAGCCAGCTGATTGCCGCAATCGGCACATTGGGCATTTCATTTATGCTCATTTTGATGGATGGTCTGGCAGCACAATTTTCAAACCTGACAATCCTATCTTCGGTAATCAATTTCCTGTCTGTATCACAGCGCTACAGTACGTTTACAAGCGGTATCATCGCTTACGACAATATTATATTTTTCCTAAGCATGCAAGCTTTGTTCCTGTTCCTGACCGTTCGGGTGCTTGACCGCAAGAGATGGAGTTGAACACATTTTCGGAAAACTGTTTTGCAGTTACCAGCGGTTTAACCATACCAAACCTTAAAACGAAGTATTAACAGCATGCTGAAATGACCGGCATTAGGAAAGGAGCATAAGCATGAATAAAAATGACAAGCCGCAGAGCCAAGAGCTACGCGATGAGATTGATATAGAGACCAAGGCAGCCGATGCAGAAGAAATAAATGAAAGCGAGAATACTGCTGCAACGGGGGAAACCGAAGCGGTCGCTTCCTCATCGGCTGAAGAGGGCAATGATGAAGTCGACACGGTATCAGATACCGAGCCGACATCCGATGAGATCGAAGAAGACGGCGATTTGAACAGCGACTCCGAATCAGAAAAGGCAGTCAAAGCAAAAAAGATTCGCCGCGACACCCGCCGCCTGCGTTACGGCGGAATAGCTACCGCTATGACATGTATTGTGGTAGCTGCAGTTGTTCTTTTGAACGTGATTGTAGGAATTTTAAACGACCGTTTTCCGCTGAATTTTGATCTGACATCCGATAAGCTGTTCACTCTCTCGGATCAGAGCAAGGAGCTTGCGAAAAAAATTAAAGAAGAAACCGATATAATTGTTTTTTCTGAAAAAAATCAATTTTCTGCTCCCAGTACGCCTGAAGAAGACCTTAACACCATACTCAAGCAGTTTTATGAGACAACAAAGCAATATGAGAGCCTGTCGGGCGGCAAGATCAAGGTGACCTATGTCGATCTGGTCGGCAATCCTGCAAATGCGGCAAAATACAAGCAATACGAGCCTGTCCAGGGAGACATCCTGTTCCGCTGCGGGAATCGCTTTCAGAAAGTAAGTATGAACGATTTGCTTACCTATGATGAGGAATCGGCTATGTATTATAATCAATTAACCGGGGTTACATCCGAAGTTGAAGTTGTGTTGTCTTCGAATATTGCAATGGTAACAAGCGAGGATACTCCGATTATCACTGTTCTGACCGGCCATACAGAGGATGAAAGCGTCCTTGCGAGTGTTAAATCCGTATTAGGAAAAAACAATTACAAGATAGAGGACTTGGATATTACCGGATCGGCCAAATTCAACGAGGAATCTACCATTGCACTGATTGCTGCCCCTAAAAAGGATTACAGCGCGGATGAGATAGAGAAGCTCCGCAAATGGTTGAATAACGATGGTAAGCTCAGCCGCCATCTGGCTGTGTTTATCGACTACAGTGCAGACTGTCCCGAGCTTTACAAGTTTTTAAATGTTGAGTACGGCATTGAAGTAACCAATAATCTTATAGTTGAGACAGACGAAAACCGTATATCCGGATATTATTCCAGTAATATATTCGGCGATGTCAGCAACACCGATTATACCGCCGATCTATCGGGCGAAAAGGCAGCAATCATGCCTACTGCTCGCCAGATTATTACGCATAAGGAAGACACAGAGAATAATGCCCTTTCCAATGTGGATCTTGTCACCTTTCCGGAGTCAAGCAGATTGGTCAATCTTGCGGATCTAGCCGAAAATGAAGAACCCAAGCAGGAAAAGGCGGATGAATATCCTGTTGTAGGCATGGCTTACGCCAAGTACTGGCAATATGACAATGATGCCGGTGAGACTATTTATACCAATGTTTTGGTGAACGGCTGCTCAGGTGCTTTTTACGCTCAGCCTATGTCCATTACGATTACACAGAACGAAAAGCTTTTGGTTTCCCTGTTTAATGGGTTTACGGGAAACAAAAATCCGATCACCATCTCAAGCAAACCCCTTGAAAAAACCAATCTTGAATTTACACAGGGTCAGCAGAATATATTCTTCATGATTTTTGTGGCCGTCATTCCGATTGCACTACTTGTTATCGGCATTGTCGTATTTATCCGGAGGCGCCGTCTATGAGAAAACAGGTCAGAACACTAATTCTTATTTCGATAACCGTACTGCTGCTGGTAGGTGGGCTGCTCAGCCTTCTTTTCCTGTTGCCTGAGGATGAGGAAGAAACGTCTTCGGAAACCAGCAGTGAACCAACAATTGATGTTGTCAGCAAGTCAACCGATGATAAGGGAAATACAATCGACCAACCGGTTAAAAAGATTGAAGTTAAAAACCAAAAGGGTTCATATGAGATTATAGAGAAGGATAATCAGCTTGTTGTTGCAGGATATGAGGATTTGCCGGTGGGAACGTACGAATTTGAATCACTGACTAGATTGCTGTCCAGTCTGACGGCAACTCGCAAAATAACCGCCACCAACATTTCCGATTTCGGACTGGATAAGCCAAGGGCGACTGCCTTGGTGACCTATCATGATGATTCGGTGATTTCGTTTGAGCTTGGCAATGATATCGCGGGAGACCTCAGCTGTTATATCCGCTTAAACAAGGAAGGCCCAATCTATACTGTCGGCAGCTCTTTCGCAGAGCAGCTGCTAAAAAAGCCGGAGGCGTATATCGGTACGACATTGATCACTGCTCCGGCGACCAAAACAGATCAAACCGACAGCACTGGTACGGTGGATACACCTATTTTGAAAAACATGAAGCTGTCCGGAACGGTTCGTAAAGACAAGCCGTTTGCTTTTGGCATAAATGATAGCAAGGACAAAGACACAGTTTTTGCAAATTTTGTTTATATTACAACATCACCCTACCGTAAAGGAACAGCCGACTCTGTGAGTAGAATGGCGCAGACGGTAACCACGCTGACTGCGGTTGAGGCTGTAAAGGCACATCCTACAGCGGATCAGCTCAAGCAATACGGACTGGACAATCCACATTCGGTATGCGACCTGACGCTTGCGGTTCAGTCGCCTGTGACAACTGATGGTGAAACTGATTATACCTACTATAATTCCACCAAATATAGTATCAAGCTGGGCGGCAAGGATGAAAACGGAAATTACTACGCAATGGTTGATGACTATAATGCGGTGTTTGCGGTATCGTCGGAATCGGTTCCCTGGGCGGAAATGCAGTTTGGCGATGCGGTAAATTCGTTGCTTTTCCTACGGGATATTACCACTGTCAAATCAATTCAGGTGACAGCAAAGGGCAAGACCAACACCTTTGAGCTTACGCATCTTCCTGATGAAGAGGATAATGACAAGAGCATGGTAGTAAAGGTTGGCGGCAAAACCTTATCGACACCCGACTTCCGCAGCTTATACCAAGTGTTTATGTCAATTTACCGCTATGGCGAGGCTGAAAAAACGCCGTCCGGTGATGCCGATATTGTCTTTGCTCTAACTCCGGTTAAATCGAATGATGTCAAAGTGATCGCTAAGTTTTATAAAAAAGACGCAAGCCTTTATACCTGTGTAATGTCAGATGGAGATGTTTTTACCGTAAAAGCAAGCTCGATCGATCAGCTTTATGCCCAGATCGAAAATTATCTGGCTGGCAGGGAAGTAAGAATTTAATCGGCAAACCGCCGGCTGCA
>DHOG01000035.1:7141-17842 GCA_002410715.1 Ruminococcaceae bacterium UBA5396
TGTCTGAAATATGGAACGACTTAGGGTTGCGAAGGGTATTGTGTCGGGTTATAATATTACTGATTTGTATAAAAACGTCAATAATAGAGATACCCATTTGAAAGGAAATTGATTGCAGAATGAAGGTATTGATGGTGCCGTCGTGGTACCCGACGCAGGGCTCTCCACTGCTGGGTACATTTTTTAAAGAGCAGGCAGAGGCGCTGGCCGCACGGGGGATTGAAGTGGCTGTTGCCCATGTAAGTGTCGGAAGCGAGTTTGGCTCCAACAATGGAATACGCCGTGATATAATCAACGGTGTACTTACCTACACATATACTCGCCCCAATCTCACGCCGAGATGGGAATCCGGCAGAAGGATGCAGCGTACATGGATGCTGGAAAGGCTTTATAGAAGAATCCGGAAGGAGTGGGGCAGACCGGATGTTGTAAATCTTCGTTCTTCCCTCCACGGGTATGAAGCCGTAAAGCTGTGCCGCAAACACGGACTGCCCCTGTTTTTTATGGAGCATTCCTCTTTTGTTATGACAGAAGGGGCTGATAGCCCTGCCTTAAGGAGGCTGCGGGATGTGATGAAAGCGTCGGCAGTTAATGCCTGCGTAAGCAGCGCACTGCAGCAGGTTATGCAGCCGTTTGGTGATACAAGGATTATACCGGACCCGGTGAACGGAGATTTTTTCAAGCCCAATGACCGCCTCCATGATAAGCAGGAAAGCAAGCACTTTATCTTCCGGGCAATGGGGCAGCTAAGGCCGATTAAGGGTTATGACACCCTAATCCGCGCCTTCGGACTTCTTATAGATGGTACCCATCGAAAAGTGAAGCTTGAAATTGCAGGTGCGGGCGGGATTTATGATTCTTTACAGTCCATCATACGGGAGCTTGGACTGAATGAAAGCTGTGTTCTTGTAGGCACAATCCCGAGGGAGAAAGCAGCAGATTTTATGAATGGCTGTGACTGCTTTATCTGCTCGTCACGTGTTGAAACGCTGTCCTGCGTATTGAACGAGGCTGCAGCCTGCGGAAAGCCGGTTATCAGTACCCGATGCGGGGGGCCTATTGATATCGTAACCGAGGAAACAGGTCTGCTTGTTCCGGTTGATGACCCCCAAGCCATGGCAGCTGCCATGGCAACCATGATGGACACTGCCTCCGATTACAACGCCGACCGCATTCGCGAGCTGACGCTGAGTCGTTTCGGACGGGCTACTGTCTGCGACATGTTGATTGACGCCTGTCGCACAGCCGCCGAAACCAAATTTCCGCCCAAAAGCGTCGGCTCCAACAGCTGACAATCCTGATTTATAAACCGGAAGAAAGCCACTAATCTCCAAAGAAAGGGCAGTGATGTCATGGATTTATTAAGCTCTCAAACACTTACAGTTCATGAAAGCAACGGTGTGGTTTATTATACATTTCCGGCATTTGATGCGCTTGGGTTTATCCGACATGGTTTTTCAACCCGCCTTGGCGGTGTGAGCACCGGTATCTACAAAAGCATGAACCTCAGCTTTACCCGCGGAGATGATCCCCATTCAGTCAGAGAGAATTTCAAAAGGTTTTGTCATGCCATTCATGTGGATGCTTCAAACGTTGTGATATCGGCGCAGGAGCATCATACCGCCATTTACAATGTAACAGCTGCCGACTGTGGGCGGGGCATTACACGGGAGCGGGGATATTCAGATATTGACGGGTTGATAACAAATCACGCCGAAGTGGTGTTGTGTACCCAGTACGCCGACTGCGTACCCCTTTTCTTTGCCGATCCGGTTAAGAAAGTGGTGGCGACCGCTCATGCGGGATGGAAAGGTACGGCGGCGCGAATTGGCGCTGTTACGGTTGAACGTATGTGTTCCGATTATGGGTGCAGCCCCAATGCTATCATAGCGGGAATCGGGCCTTCCATCGGTTTCTGCTGCTTTGAGGTTGATTCCCCTGTATATGAGATTTTTGCTGCAATGGATGAGTCGGACACATCCTGCTTTAAAGATATGGGAAACGGAAAATATCATGTGGATTTGTGGGAAATTAATCGCCGTGTATTGGTGAAATCTGGGATTGCCACTGAAAATATAACCGTAACCGATCTATGTACACGATGCCACCCGGATGTCTTCTGGTCGCATCGTGCAGAGGGTAACACGCGGGGCAGTCTTGCGGCTTTTATCAGTTTGGTGTGAGTTATTCGAGCAATAACACAAAATGACATTTTTGCCGAAAGGAAATGAGTGTCTATGCCATATCATCTAGCTGACTTGGCTCTGTACTTTTTTATTTACAGCTTCTGCGGCTGGCTGATGGAATCCATCCTGTGTTCAATACAGGAGCGCCGTATGGTAAACCGCGGCTTTTTAAGCGGCCCCGTTTGTCCGATTTACGGCTGCGCGGTGGTTTTGATGCTGCTTTTGCTGATACCGGTCCGCGACGGGATGGATAATCTGCCCAGAGCGGTGATTGTAATGTTCTTTTCCGGTACCATGCTGGCGACCATGGTTGAATACTGCATTTCGTGGTTGATGGAAAAACTGTTTCATGCCAGATGGTGGGATTATTCCCATATGCGGTTCAGTTTAAACGGCCGTGTGAATCTGATTATTTCTCTGATATGGGGCGGGCTTGCAACTCTATTTCTATACTTGATACAGCCTGTCTTTGAGAATCTGGTCGGCAAGCTTTATTTGCTTGGCAGCAGTGTTCCGTACATAATTGCAGGGGTATTAATCGGCATATTGACAATCGATCTTCTCATCTCATCTCTGGTCGCCCTGCGAATCGGTAACAAACTTGACCTGCTGGAACAGTGGTCCGAGCTGATACGCGGGTATAAAGAAAGTCTCGAGCTTCCTACTCGGGAAGAGATTCTAAAAAAGATAGAGGGAATTTATAAAAGAATTACCGAACGTGGCAAACCCAAAAAATTATTTGATAGGAAACCAGAAGCAAATCCGCCCACCGAGCTGCATATTCTTGCCTTGGATGTGCTGCGCCGCCGGCTTCACGAATATGCGAATGAGTCCCGTATAAAGCGTGAATCCTTGATGGCGGGAACACGCTACCTTCAAAAGCGTATGCTTCGTGCCTTTCCTCACTTGAAACGGCAAGGAAACTCCTCATCCCTTAAAGATTGGAAACGGCATATCGATAAGGGCAAACGGGGTGACAGCGTACAGAATGAAAAGGTAATGGAACACTCGGCTGAGGATCATTAGTCGTATCTAGCGTTTCATCGATATATAAAGAGGGTGCTGCATTTTTGCGGCACCCTCTTTTAAGCCTATTTCGTTATTTTAATCTCAATGGTATCCGAAAGTCCAGATCCATCCTTGGATCTGGCAGTTACCACAACCGATTTGTTATGGGTATACCCGGCTGTCAAAACACCGTCCTGGCTGATGGATGCAAGCGAAGGATCATCAACCGACCATTCAAGCTGCTGGTTGGAGGCGTTATCCGGAGATATATCCACGATTAAAGTCAGCTGCTTGCCAACCTGTATTTTTTTTTTGTTTTGGTTTGAAAACTTTAAGGTTTTCATAATAATTTCCTGATTGCGGATAATAATCTGCTTGGCTCCTGAGACCCCTGATCCGTCAAGCGCGGTTGCGGTTACTACAACCGTTCCATTTTTCAACGGTGTCAGCACGCCTTCCTGCGAAATTCTGGCATTGTCAGGATCATCCACCGACCAGGCAACTCCTTTATTACCGGCATCCTCCGGATATACGTCGGCACTCATCTGCATGGTCTCGCCAAGCACATCAATGGTGCTGTAGCTGCTGAATACGCTGATGGCTGATACCGGAATATTGGACAGACCATAGGAAACGCAGCTGCCTTGCTGTTCACCAGTTATGCTTTTATAAATAAGGTTATTGATAAATATTTTTGAACTGATGGAGTACAGTATGTTTCCTTCTTTTTTAATTGCAAGGTTTACCTCAACCACTTTTTCATTGACCGGACTGAATTGCATGCTGCAAGAGAAATTTGGGTAGCCACCCGGAGAAGCAATGGGATTTGCCCCCGAACCGGG
This sequence comes from Ruminococcaceae bacterium UBA5396, assembly GCA_002410715.1. Lineage (GTDB taxonomy): Bacteria > Bacillota > Clostridia > Oscillospirales > Acutalibacteraceae > Avimonas. Next base: position 11,178 of record DHOG01000035.1, read on the forward strand.
AGTTTGTCTCATGATAGTCCCGTCATCGAGATATAAATAGCGCATATTTTGATTAAATTCGTACGGAACAGTTGCTTCAATGTTCAGCTGATCTGCATAGCGAAGCTCGCCTTCAATAATCTGCAAATACAGCTTTGCGAGATTCTGCACCGTTCCATAATCATCCACACTTTGATTCAGCCTTACGGTCAAGATCGAAAAGGAGGCAATCATGAGTAGCAGCATGGAGGCAATCGCCATGGATACCACAAGCTCAATCAGAGTGAAGCCTCTGCGACCTGTAGCTTGAAAAGGCTGGTTTGCTTTTGGTACCACACCGTAACACCTCTCAATCAATCGGGAATGAAAAAGTAGTAGGTAGAATCTTGATCCTTATTTTTTCCGATAATAAAATTGCCGGAAGCATCTATGGTAACGCCTCCAAAATCAATCGAAAAATTTCCGCTTTGCTCATTGGTGACCGATAGATTGCCGTCCGGATCAAAGCCGGCAAGCTTATTTTCAATTCCGGCTGCCGCATCCTTTTGCCCTTTTTTAAGATTGGCATTGGTCACAACCGTTTGAAATGAGGATCCAAAAACAGCCATGATAAAAACAGCAAGGATAGACAGGATTGCAAGACTTACCACGACCTCAACCAGAGTCATGCCTTTTTTTGATTTCAGAAGCTTTGGTTTTATCATTTGTCATCCCAGCTTTCTATAATCCATGCTCCTTCTCCCGGAATGTAAGAGCCGGAATCAAAAATTTTCAAAGGTGTACCGTCAAGGTCGGGTTTGCTGTAATGGAACATAACGTTGCTGTTTATATTGGCGTATTTTACGATACAAGAGCCGACAAATTTATAGGTTTCAAGGGGAGAACCGGAGGCATTAATCGTGCCCTGGGGTAGATAAACACAGGCATCCAGCTCGGAGTTGTTGTTGAGGCTGATGGTCTGTTCACCATCTCCGATTATAAAAAGACGGGGGCTGGAGCTCATTACCTGCATGCCAATGTATTCATTTGAATTGACAGAAATAGACGAGTTACCGGTCATATAAATAATCACATTGTGCCTACCGTCACTTACAACTTCGATATCGACACCGTTTGTAAGGCTAAACGTGGTATTGTCCAGCAAAAGATTGATATCTTTTGCTGTTGCGTCAATGGTTAATGTTGTACCCCATTGCATCTGATTGATCTGAGAAACCACAGCCGGTGTAATTGTTCCGCTGTCTGAGATTGTTTTGTTGCTGATAACCACCGAGTTATAAAGCTCGGGCATCTGCGCCCTGGTAGGGACATTTATGACAGGCAGGGCAGGGGCTGTATAAGGGCTGGAATCCAACGGGCTATAATCGGTGATGTTTGTTGCGCCTCCGGACACAAAAGAAGAGACATTGCCCCATGCGGTGGTTACTTTGCCTCCATAGAGCAGGCTGCCGTGCAATTTTGCTTCACCTGCAAAATGTGCATTGTTTCCGATCACGGCGTCTTGTCTAATGCTGCCGTTGAGCATGGTCAGCGATCCGTCAACAAATGCGCTCCCGCTTATTTCCGCGTTGCCGTCCATTTTTAAGTCGCCTTTTGAATACAAATCACCCGCTACCAAGGAGCCGTTTTGCAGATAAACGTTTCCAAAGCTAAAAAGACCTTTGGTGGTGTTTCCGGAACCGCTCATGGTTGTAGTACCCTTCACCACGATAAAATCGCTGATGCTGCTACCCTGTGACAGATTTAAATTGCCGTCGACATAGACGCTTCCGTTTAATTTGCATTGGCCAAACCCGGTGCCGTCTCCGTTGACGTAAACGACATTATCGGTGGGCAATATTCCCGACGGAGCGGGGGGGCGGATCAGATATGCTGATACTGTGTCTGTCTGCCCTTGATAGGTTGCTGTGACCTTGACTTTCATTTTGCTCTGGCTGATATAGGATACATCCACCGTATAGTCGCCCATATTCGGCAAGCTGCCTTTACCCTGGCTGTTGGTCATACTTTCGATTCGCTGCGCATTGTCTGCGTTTTGGATGATATATTGCGCCACCGAACCGGCCACCGATTTGGCTGTATAGTACACCTGCTGCTGGCTATGCTGAACTTTTGTAGTCTGAGTGGATGTGATCGAGGCAGAAAGAGCGATTGCAGACAAAATAGACACAACAAGGAAAAAACAGACTACCCACGCGAGAATATAACCGCCCTCTTTTTTAAAGATGCGGATCAATTCTACTCCTCCTTTCAATTTGGAAGGGCAGTCGATTACGGGTTACATTAGACGATGTAACCGACTAGCCTGCAAAGGGATTGGGTTTTCCGGACGGATTTGGAAGGGTATCCGCTGAGAAAATATCATTTACGTTTTTAGCAATCCCGTAGCATTCTGCCGTAATGCTGACCACAAAAGGCTTGTCCTCATGCTGTGTCATATCCAGGGATGAAATCCGGATCAGCCTTCCGCTATGATTGATTTGATCAATCAGCTGAAGTCCCTGATTGTACGTTCCCTTAAACTGCAGTGATACCGTTACCATTTCAATAAGATCATCGGGTGAGCCTGTTTTGTTGTTAACTATTGGCTTGTTTTCCCCTGATGTTTTATTGCTCTGGTTCATTTCTCTCAGTTGGTTGGCTGCTTCTTTCGCCGGATAGGATGTTTCGAAATCAACAACCTGATGTTTTGCCACTTGAGTTATTGTCTTGCCGGTCATGGTGAAAGAATCATATCGTATCTTTACTGTTTCAGCCATTTTCTGAAAAAATATATGAAGATTATCTGTTTCAATCTCAGGCAAGAAGCGTACGGAATCGGTCAATATCTGCTGCTCCAGCTCTTGGTTGTTGTTCTTCATCAATGTTTCCATTAGTTTGTTTTGTTCCAGCTCATCCCGATTGCTTATTGCCTGCGTTCGCTCTTCTTTTGCTGCGGCAATATATTCTATCTGGGGTTCAATCAAAAGCTTAAACCCACCCAGAAGGATAACAACGGCTGCCAGAATCACAATTAAAGCCTTTTCTCTCCTGTTCACCGTCAATCCACCTTTCCTTTTTGCACTTCATTAAAGTTGCAGGTCATTATAAAATGATAATTGTTGTCTATCTCATCAAAAGTGACTCCGTCATACCAAATTAAGCTGAAAAGATTACTCCTATCCAGTGCTTGCTGAAGCTGCGCCGAACCGAGCGGGCTTTTGCTTACACAGGTTAACTGTACGTTTTGGGGGTTCATTTTCATGGAGATAACCCGAACGTCGGAGGGCATTGCGGAAGCTATGCTTGTCAGCTTTTGTTTATTAATGAAAATCGATGAATCAAACTTTCCCTTTGAATCGGCTAAAACTTTGGTGTAAAGCTTTAAAAGTTCATTTTTCTCTATTACTGCCGCAAGCTCTTGCTGCTTTTCACTGGAATCTCCGACCTGGGCTTTAATCATATTGATTTCGAGTTGAATGGATTTTTGATAAAGAAACAAACCGCCGTATGTTCCTGAGATAATAAAAATGAAAATTGCGATCAACAAAAACAGACCCGCATTGCTCTTCCCGCTGGTTTTTGCAGGGCCGTTTTTATAAGCCGCAAAAAAGTTCAAGTCTCTTTTCATTCTGTGGTGCATTCCTTTCCGGCAGGAATATTCTCCCGTTTTGTTTATCCTTTTACAGTGTTTACCGGCTGCTACAACCGAATCAGCGCGCCTGCTGCATTGCATATCTTGGCAAGGCTGCAGTTTTGGGGAATGGTCAGTCTACCGACACTGCTTAAAACCTCAACCGGGATTTTGAGTATATTTGTCAGTGCTTGGTCAAGCCCGTTAATGGAAGTGATGCCGCCGCAAATAATAACCTTAGCGACGTTCTTCTTCTCAGAATTCAGAAGTATATATTGGGTATATTTTTGTATCTCTTCCGAAAGACGATAAATAAAATATTTGCAGGTATCGGAAATTATAACGTTCTCATATTCATATTCGGGTGAGAAGCTAAGCTTTGAGAGATGCTCCTGCGTAACATCGCAGCGAAAGATTGAACCGATTTCTCTCACAAATTCCTGAACAAGAGATACTTCCGTTCGATTGAAGCGGCAGATCCCCGCCGAAAAACCATGGAATGCAATCTTTGAATAGCCAATGTCCGCCACGATGATGTTGTCATCCTTGTGGTCATTACCGTTTATTTCAATCGACGTTAGCAGCTTAGACATTGCGTTTGCATGAATGTCAAGAGCAAGGGGTTTTAGCTTTAGTTCCTTGAGAAGGGAAAAGTAACCTTCAATGATTTCATTTTTGACGGCGTATGCCATGACGGAAAGCATCTTTTCATCCGCTGTTGATGTGACAAAGTCAATTACATAGCCGCTGTCCTCGCCGAGAATTCTTGACATTTCATTGTTAACCACCAGCTTCAAGTCTATAAGCTTGATACGGGGCAGTGTTAACTCCCTAGCTACAATGTCACTGCTGTTGATGGTTATGACAGTCGACTTGGAGTTCATGCGGTTGGTTTTAATGATTTCATTAATCATAAAACTTAGGGCGGGCCGATCCATAATCATGCCGTTTGCGACAACTTCACTTTCATATTCGATTTCGGACCAGGAATTCACCGTAACGTTTCCTTTGCGGCAATTTCCTTGTACTACACAAACCTTTTTGCTGCCCACGTCAATTGAAAGCATCTACATCGTCAATCCTTTCTGGAATTGCGTCCCTTTTTCACATAAGAATTCTCGGCTAATTACGCACCAACAGCGTTCATCATGCCAAACATCGGGACGATGATTGAAATTACAATAAAACCTACCACCACAGCCATAAAAATAATCATGATAGGCTCCAGCATACCGACCATTTTGCTTATCGCGGCATCCGACTCTTCGTCATAAAGCACTGCAGTTTTTTGAAGAACCTCCTCCAAGGTTCCCGATTCCTCTCCGATCAACATCATGGAAGTAAGCATGACAGGGAAAATGTCGGCTTTTTTAATCGAACTTGACATCGGAATACCTTTGCGGATGTCTTCGCTAATCATGTTAATACATTCTTCGTAAAATTTGTTGTTTAACACTTTGGCTGTGATTTCAAGGGATTTTAGAAGCGGAATCCCGCTTTGCAACATGGTTGACAATGTACGGGCAAATCTTGAGCTGACGATGATTAGATTCAGCTTGCCAAAAAGCGGCATCTTAGTTTTGAACTGATCCCATTTAAGCCTGCCGTTTTTATTTTTAAGTACATTCATGCAGACAAGGGCAATGATACAGATGACAACCAAATATATATACCAATAACCTGTTATTGAATTGCTGACTGCAATAAGAATCTTTGTGGGGATTGGGAGCTCGGCGCCGGAGGTTTTAAACATATTGATGAATACAGGCAAAACAAACACCATCAGAATAATCACAACGCTGACGGTAAGTACCCCGAGAATAACAGGATATGTCATAGCATTTTTAATTTTATTATTGGTTTTCAGACTCTTTTCGAAATGATCTGCAAGCCGCTCCATAACCCTGTCCAGCGTACCGCTTGCCTCTCCGGCTTCAACCATGTTGATCATCATTTCCGGAAATGCGTGGTTCTGCGACGCAAAGGAAGAGGATAGCGACTGCCCCCGCTGAACACTCTCATAAACCTTTTTGAGAACACTTTTAAAGGGTGAGTTCTCGGCCTGGTTGTATAAAATATCAAGGCTTTTTATAACACTGATACCCGATATGAGCATTGTGGAAAATTGCCTGCAGAACACACTTAACTCCTTAAGCTTCACCTTGCTTTTTCCGCCGAAACTTATAGAACGGGAGGCGAGAGAAACAGGAGAAATGCTCAGGCAGTATAATCCTCGTTGGGAAATGATTTTTCGGCAAATCTCCTGGCTTTCGGCTTCCATCACTCCATCCAGGGTTTGTCCCTTTGAATCAACAACTGAATATCGGAATTCCGGCATATTAAGATTCATATCCTTTCCGAACACGTGGTATTATCACCAATATTATACAACATTTTCGACATAAAGCAATTAAAACTGAATAAGTTTGGGTTTCAAACATTACCATTTCTCAATATCGAGAATCTATCGAGATTGATTTATGGAATAATATAGTAAAAATATGGATATAATCAATTATGGCAAGTCTGCTATGTGTTTGCTGATACGTGAAACGCCAATATTGTGAAGGGGTGTACGGTATGAAAATACAGAATGGGTATATGGTAAGGGAAATCCGAGGACAATCCTTTGCAGTTCCTACCGGATCGCCCATGGATTCCGATACAATCATCAAACTGAATCCAACCGCGGCTTTCATTTGGAAAAGAATGCAGAAGGATTGTAACCAACAGGAGTTGGTTGATAGCATTACAAGTGAATTTTATGTTGATCGTGATACCGCATCCCGTGATATCCGGAACTTTGTTGCATCCCTTCGCGAGAATAATCTATTGGAGTAGCATCCCTTGGCGGGAGGGGTACGAATATATAAGAAGAACAGGTAGTGATTACGCTATCCTGTTCTTCCTTATGTCGGGGGAGGAGTAGCTTTAGCTATGCGTTCTTATCGCTCATGCCAGCGGTTGCAAAGGACGTCACTCCAACAAAAATCCGCAAACAACTCCCTCAGTCGCCCACGGGCGACAGCTCCCTCAAAGAGGGAGCCGGAATTTGCCTCCCTCTTTGAGGGAG
>DHOG01000035.1:18024-18777 GCA_002410715.1 Ruminococcaceae bacterium UBA5396
GGAGTTTTTTACCGTTAGGGCAAGGGATGAAATAGAAAGAACTTTCAGTGCATATTGAGATGCTTGCCAATAATATTGATTTCTATTACGATATGCCGACTTCCGTATATCCAACCCCTTGTTTGAATTTTCTAACCCAAGCAGGCTGCGCCAATGATGCCGGCATTATTGCCAAGCTCGGCAACGCAAAGGCGGGTTTGGTGGGAGCTGAACTTACTGTAACGCTCTCTTTTAATTTGCGCCTCAAGCGGCTTGAGCAGGGTGTCTCCCTCTTTGCATATCCCGCCGCCGATACACAGAATTTCGGTCTGGAAAATATTGATGACGTTAATCAATCCGCAGGCAAGATAGCCGATGTATGTATCTACCACCTGTTTGCCTGCCGAATCACCCGCACGCATAGCGTCAAATGCGGTGCGTCCGTCTACCCGGTCAATGCTTCCGGCAATGTTCCACATTTTGCTGTCCGGATTGGCTTTCATGGCGCGCTGTGTCTGCCTGATCAGCCCGGTTGCCGAGGCGTAAGACTCCCAGCATCCGTTTCTGCCGCAGGTGCAGGTTTCTCCATCCACCATGATTACGGTATGTCCGAGTTCGGCGCCGGCGAAGTTAAAACCGCCGTATATTTTACCGTCAATGATAATGCCTCCCCCCACGCCTGTTCCAAGCGTGATACAGACGCAACTCTGCGCTCCTTTTGCAGCTCCTGCCAAAGCTTCGCCCAGTGCAGCGGCATTGGCATCATTTTCGATA
>DHOG01000035.1:18988-21141 GCA_002410715.1 Ruminococcaceae bacterium UBA5396
GATACCACCCAAAAGGTCACGCAACGGCAGATTTTCGAACCTGAGATTGTTGGAATACTCCACAATTCCGGTGTCGGCATTGCAGGTTCCGGGGCTGCCGACTCCTACAGATGCAATTTCATCCATTGTAAGTCCTGCTTGTGAGACAGCCTCGCGTGCTACTTTTGCCATGTCTTCAACGATTTCCTTGGCAGGACGGGGCAGGTTTGTTTTGCACTTTGAAGTGCTGATAATCCGGTAGCTGTCGTCAACCACTCCCGCCACAATGTTGGTTCCGCCAAGGTCAATTCCGATTCTGTACATAATTGTTCCTCCAATTTTCCATACTGTAAAACGCAAAATGGTGGATAGCAGAGCGGCTATCCTTATGCCTGTTTTGATGTAGGGCAAGGGCTCTACTCTTGCTGGGTCAAACAAAACTGTAAAGGAGCTGCGCCGGCAGTTTGGGATTTCCCTCAAGCTGTGTATGTATACCCGCCGGAATGAACACGCTGCTGCCTTTTTCAAGATGGTATGATTCGCCGTTGTCGGTTTTTAAGGTACAATCTCCTTCAAGGCAAACAAGAGAGCAAAAACTGTTTTCACTCCCTACAGGCATGGTTTCTTCGACAGTTAGTATAGAAGAAGTAAAAAACGCACAACCGGCAAGAGAACGGCTACTGCCTCCTGATAGAGTCCGGATTTCACCGACATTGCCGTAGGGCTGTGTCGGCGGAGCGGTGGTTGTTACATCCACCGCTTTGTCTATATGAAGCTCGCGCGGTTTTCCGTCCGCACCAAGGCGTCCGTAGTCTGATACACGATAGGTGGTGTTAGAATTTTGCTGGACCTCGGCAATCAGTATACCTGCACCGATTGCGTGGAGCGTGCCCGCTTCTATAAAGAACACATCACCTTTCTTGACCGGAACGAAATTGCACACCTCGGTCAGGGCATCGTCCTTGATGCGACGGCGAAATTCGTCCTTATCAATCTTTGTGTTGAGTCCGTATATCAGCTGAGCGCCCGGTTGGCAGTCAACCACATACCACATTTCGGTTTTGCCGTATTCGCCTTCAACGCGCAGAGCGTATTCGTTGCTTGGATGCACCTGAACGGACAGGCGGTCACGTGCATCAATCAGTTTGATTAGAATGGGGAAATAAGGGAAAACCGCAGCGTTTTTGCCGGCGGAGGCGTTACCCCAAAGCGCAAGGGCTTCGGGCAGCGTCTTGCCTGCAAGCTCACCGTTTTGTATTACAGAGGGTCCGTCCTTGTGGCAGGAAAGCACCCATGCCTCAGCGGCGATGTCGCCGCTTTCATATCCAAATTCACTTTTTAGACGGGTACCACCCCAAAGATAATCCTTAATAGCGGGTTTTAATATCAGCGGATAGGGTTTCATATTTAATTCATGTCCTTTCAAGGTTTTATACCCCGCTGTCTCTGCCGGGGGAAGCTCATTCTTCTGTCAAAATCTTGTGATTCCATTGTAACCTTCCCTTATCACTTCGTCAAGAAATTAAATGAATTAAGAATAACAATGAAAATAGGGGAGCTTATCTATAATTCGGTGAACAATCAATTCCGGATATTCTATCGCGCGCAGCCGGAAGGGGGAGGCTGGATATCGGTACTCTTAACATGCCTTGTTTTCCGCAATCGTCTGCGGTATTTGTTATAATAAATTGGGATTATGTGTTTTTCTTGATTTTTGTAAGACTTAATGTTAAGATAATCAAAATAAGGAGCTGGCAGCATGTATAAAATTGTACGAAAACGTGAGCTTAACCCCTATGTTACATGGATGGATATAGAAGCGCCTCTAATCGCACGAAAAGCCCGTGCGGGGCAGTTTATTATATTGCGTGTGAATGAAACCGGAGAGAGGATTCCCCTCACAATCGCCGGATATGATGCTGAAAAAGGTACGGTTACAATCATATTTCAAAAGGTAGGCGGTACTACAAATCTGCTGGGCACCCTGAATGAGGGTGATTCGATTCAGGATTTTGTAGGTCCGCTCGGACGTGCCACCGAGGTTGAGGGATACCGGAACGTTGCCGTTGTCGGCGGCGGAGTGGGTTGCGCTATCGCCTATCCCGTAGCAAAGGCGTTTCATGATACGGGGGCAAATGTCGATATGATTGCCGGTTTTCGAAACAAGGACATTC
>DHOG01000190.1:0-155 GCA_002410715.1 Ruminococcaceae bacterium UBA5396
AACACCGTGATTGTCATGACCTCCAATGCCGGCAGCGACAGAAAAGAAGGAACCCTGGGGTTTGCCCGCAGCGACACCGATATGGGCCGAGAGCGGGCGCTGAAGGCCCTCTCGGATTTTCTGAGGCCGGAATTCCTCAGCCGCGTGGATGAGAT
>DHOG01000190.1:336-896 GCA_002410715.1 Ruminococcaceae bacterium UBA5396
CTCAGCCGCGTGGATGAGATTGTTGTTTTCCGCCAGCTGACGGAAGATGATTTTGAAAAAATTGCCCATTTGATGCTTGATGAATATGTTGCCACTTTAAAAGAGCGCGGTACTCGGTTTATTTATGATGAAAAAGCGACGCAGTGGCTTGCAAGACATGCAATCGGGGGAAAAAGTGGCGCGAGGGATCTGCGCAATTTGATCCGCCGTGAGGTGGAAGACAGAATTGCTTCGACTTTAGTGGAAAGCGGAAGCGATTCTCTGACCGGGATCGCAGTGACTGCGGATGATAAAACGGGGATTCAACTGCAAGTTCTACAATAAACGGGTAAAAATAAAAAGAAAAAGGCGGAGATTTGTAATTTTTTATTGACAACTGCCACTGAGTCGTGCTATAATGATAGCCGTCGCTGAAATGCGAGTGTAGTTCAGTGGCAGAACTCCAGCCTTCCAAGCTGGTCGCGTGGGTTCGATTCCCATCACCCGCTCCAATCGAGTCTCCCTTTTTCGTATGCGCCTGTAGCTCAGCCGGATAGAGCATCTGCCTTCTAAGCAGAGGG
>DHOG01000190.1:1110-18230 GCA_002410715.1 Ruminococcaceae bacterium UBA5396
AGCGCCAGTTTGTGGCACTGGAGATCGTCGGTTCGAATCCGATTATCCACCCCATTAGGAAGAGGGCACACGGTTTTCCGGGTGCCCTCTTCACCAACATTGTATGGCACGCATATTACAATATTGAAATTTCCCCCAAAATTAATATTGGGATGTAGTCTAGTGGTAGGACAGCAGACTTTGACTCTGCCCGTGCTGGTTCGATTCCAGCCATCCCAGCCAATGCCGGAAGCCTTGTAATCATGCGGGTTTCCGGCATTTTTAATTATCGAATTGGCGTTCAACTGAATTTACTTAAGGAGCGCAATATCACACAAAATCGCACCTTTTATTGTCCCTGCTATTAATTCTTTCGCCCTTTTAAAGCGAGGGTTTATTACAAAAGAAAGTGCTTAAGACTTGTAAAATTCCCAAATGTTATTATAATAAAAATAGATATGCATAGAATAGATATGTATAGCTTCTTTCCGGGATAGTTAACTTGGAGAAAACATTTTCTCAATATAGGGCTAAATTATAGAAATATAGTTACGATTATATAGATATAAGTGTTTTCATGAAGCATTGATGTGACATATTGTGGGAGAAACTCATTAAATTTGCTTGGTATAAATATTATGCCAAGAAGGATTATAATATAGAATTGACTAATTAAGACGAATGTAACGTCAGAAAGAGAGATATTCTCGCTATGCCTCTCAAAATATTTGACATCATCAGACTTTCTGAAAATGACAATGTTGCCGGATTTAAAGGACTCAGAAAATGCAATCTGCCATACATACTTATATGGATTATTTACTATGCATGGGTTATCGCCTTTGCGACATGGTGGACGGCATCCCCCCTTACGGAGAATGTTTTTGGTTCTAATATTAGAAGTCTCATGCACTCGGTTAATTTATTTTCTTCTGCTATCCTTATCCTTATTATAAAAAAAGAATGGTTTGTCAAAATGGCACGGATAGGCGCAGTGCTCATTATTGCGGGGATGAGTGTGTTTTTGGTAGTGCCTTCCGCCCCTGTTCAACTGGTCAGTGCTGTAATCATCTCAATATCTCTTGGTTGTGTTAACACCAGTATTTTGATGCCGTTTGTATTTACTTTAAACAATACCGAAAAGCTGTATGCCGTAGTGGGGAGTAACCTGTTAATCAGTCTGATTTCATTATTTCAAAATAGCAACTATGGAAACAACCTGCAGGGTCGAGATGACTTGTTGTTATCCTTTTTAATTTTAATTATTGCACTGAGTGCGACAGTATTTTTTAAAAGAGATAGTATCGTATCCAATCGCGTGAGTATTAATGCAAATACTCCTAAAATCCCATCAAGAATTTATTTGACTTTGTTTTTTAACTGTGCCTTTGCGATTCTTGGCAAAGGTGTTGGCACCGGTATTCTGAACATAACGTCGGAGGGTTTCGGAAATCCGGTTGTTGTTTGGTATTATATCGGAGGACTTGCCGGGTGTCTTATCTATTTTGCATTATACGCTTTCACTTCAAAGGCATTTGTTTTGCTTGGAAATATATCTTTTGCTTTTATATCAATGGGACTTTTGTGCAATGCCTTTACTGCACAGGCTTCCGGAATGGCTATGCTTTTCGCTCTATTGCTTGGAGTAGGTAATACAGTAGGAATGATTAACATGTATTATATCTTAGGGGTTATTGGCAGAAAGTATAACAGTATGCGCTATTTGAAAATGTCAATTATTTTTATTGGTATTTGCGGCGGTGTATCCGGTGTTGTTGTAGGGAATTTGATTCACAGTGTTAACACAGCCGAAATAGCCTTAATAGCCTCCCTTGTTTCAGTCTCAGTTATGATGATTTTTATGATTTTATCTCCACTCCTGGCACAGGAGAAATATTACAGTGACTGGGCAAGAGATTCTGAAATGTCAGAAATTGATAACGATCAGCTGTATTTATTTAGAAAATATCAATTAAGCAGGCGCGAAATAGAAGTATGCAAGCTGTTATTACAAGGCTATACCCTACGTCAAATATCGGCGATGCTTTCAATCGCTTATTCGACGGTTAATACATATTGCACCTGTGCATATAGAAAATTGAATATTAACAGCCGAACAGAATTGATGATTTTATTTAAGGATTACATAGTGGAATAGTCGTTTAGCTGCTGAAAGGAGCGTCTCATTAGAACTAATGAGACGCTCTTTTACGTGCTCATGTCTTTTACTGGGTTGCAGGTGTTTCCTTTTTATCATAAGCTTGAGTAAAGGAGTTTACAAATGGAGGTATGCTAATGTATATTCTCATCGACAAGCGAATCAGGAACCATAACCCTTGAAAAAATTAGTAAGGCATAAGTGCAAAAGGAGAGAAATCATGGGAAAAATAATTGCTTTTATTCTTTTCGTAATCGTATCATTTTCGGCATGCGGCGGTGCTAGCGAATCAGGTGTAAAAAGCAATACAAATCAAAACAATCAAAATAAAACTGCAAGCGAAAGTAAGTTGGGCGACAGCTTTATCAGCAAGGATTACAGTGATAATAATGAGCTGTATGCCTTTATAAAAAGTTATCTTGATTATAAGAAACCTGCTATGGAGAATCTGGAAGCGAAAAAAGGTGAGTTTAAAGATACCGTGGCATTGCTTGCCACAGGCGACTGGGCGATTGATCTTCCCATAAAACCGCTAGTGAATCTTCAGGGACTTGAAAAATCCGGGGACAGCTGGAATGGAACGGTAAGTGTCTACAATTATGAAATTACAAAATCCGGCGACATTTACTCATTTAAATTTACAAGCACCGTAATGGATGAGGTGACGGAAGGAAAATGTGACGTTAAAATTGGAACTCTCCAGATAACAATTCGGAACAAGTACGCGACACAAAAATATCAGGTAACAGCACTTGCAGAAGGAGCATATTTAAGATTCTGGTCCGAAAAATCCGATATTCTTGAAGAAACCCGTGCGCATTATACTTATTTTAAAGGAAATGATGCCGCGGTCGGACAAGAAGAAACCACAAGTCCGAAGGAGCTGATTGGTTCTAACTTTAAGGATGATACATATGCTGAAAATGATGAGGGATGGGTTAAGTATATCGGCGGAAAAGCAAGCAATTTTGATGGTATGAATAGTTAATATAAATATTGGAGGTATTATTATGAATTGTAGAAACTGCGGAAAAGAAATTATGAACAATGCAAAGTTTTGCGATGGATGTGGATCGCCGAATGTGTCCGGACAGGAAAATACACAAGCGGCGACAGGGCAAGTTCCTGTTGCGAACCAAGCGCAGGAAAATAAGGTTGTTTTTATTCTGGCTTATTTGTTGTTCTTTCTTCCCTTGGTTTCCTGTCCTAATTCAAAAATCGGGCGGTTTCATGCAAATCAAGGACTTTTACTATTAATTACATCTGTTGCAGGATCAATTGCTGCCACTATTTTATCTTCAACTTTATTAGCAATTTCATGGAGATTATCCTTAGCTGTATCACCCTTATTATGGCTTGCATGGTCTATAGCAATGCTTGCTTTAGTGATTATTGGTATGATGAATGCCAGTAAGGGTGAGCAAAAGCCCCTTCCCATCATTGGTAAATTTACGATAATAAGCTCAACTACCCTTGGCTGAAAAGTCGCCTAAATCCCTTTTACTCACCTTTGTGCGCAAGCTGCAAACCAAACGCTATATAATATGTCCTCTGACAACTTGTTCAGAGCTACACCAATCGCGGCGCCAAAGAACTTACATTATGAAAAATTCATCTAAAATCATTGTATTTACTATATCATTATGATATCATAATGATATAGTAAATACTTTTAGGAGGGAAAATTGTGAAAGAGAAAATTTTAAAAGCAAAGCCAGGAATGCCCTTATTATTTCTTTTTATACTTCTTTATTTTGTAGCGATTGGACTAATTATTTTAGGCGGTTTCCTTTTAGACAGCTATAATAATTGGGGAACATTGCCCCTGGTTGTGGGGATTATCTGGTCGGTATTAGGCATTTATCCTTTTTTCGGATTTAAAATCATTAATCCTCAAGAAGCTGTGGTACTTACTCTATTTGGAAAGTATACAGGAACTTTAAATGAAGCAGGTTTTTATTTTGTCAATCCCTTCTCATCATCGGTTAATCCGGCTTATAAAACCCGCCTTGGTCAAAGTGCTGATGTGGATAGCAGAGCTAATTCCACCATTAAAATTGATGGAGCTACGATGCAAACCAATATAGTAAATAAAAAAATTTCGCTTAAAATTATGACACTAAACAACCACAAACAGAAGGTCAATGATGTACTGGGCAACCCAATAGAGATAGGCATTGCTGTAATGTGGAGGGTGACTGATACTGCAAAAGCTGTCTTCAATGTAGATAATTTTAAAGAATATCTTTCTCTCCAGTGTGATAGCGCCTTAAGAAATATCGTTCGTATCTACCCCTATGATGTGAATCCCGGAATTGACACGACCGGTGATGGTGTGCCTGATGAGGGCAGTCTGCGAGGTTCAAGCTCTTTGGTTGCTGAACGTATTCGCCAGGAAATTCAAGACAAAGTAGAGGATGCAGGTCTTGAGATTTTGGAAGCACGTATTACTTATCTTGCTTATGCTCCGGAAATTGCCGCAGTAATGCTGCAAAGGCAACAAGCCAGTGCGGTTGTTGACGCCAGAAAGATGATCGTTGATGGCGCGGTTGGGATGGTAGAGATGGCTTTGGAAAAACTAAATGAAAATGATGTGGTAAAACTTGATGAAGAACGTAAGGCAGCCATGGTTTCTAATCTTCTTGTTGTCCTTTGTGGCAACAAAGATGCCCAACCGGTTGTCAATAGCGGCAGTCTATATTAAAAATGGGTGAAATAAAAAAGCAAGTTCCTCTCCGGATATCTGCAAAGCTATATGAACAGATTGCTGCCTGGGCTAAAGATGATTTTCGATCTTTCAATGGACAGATCGAGTTTCTTCTCTCGGAATGTGTTCGGCAGAGAATAAAAACCGGCAAGACTGTCCCAAAAAATTCGGAAGAAAAGCAATCAGATATTTATAAACATCCTCCCACCTTTTAACTGGTGGAAGGATGTTTATAGAACGTTGCTTTATCAAGGAGTAATCAATCCTGGGAAAAATAAATATTCATGCTGTAAAGCCTGCAGACATAGAGTTGAATCATGCCTTACCGCAGATTCTTTTGGACTGGTATGATATAAATGCCCGATCACTTCCGTGGAGGAATGATAACGACCTTTCATGTTTGGCATATCACATGTTATTATATTGATTGTACCAAACAGCCGCCGAGCTTTATTAGGGCGGATTACGATTCTCTCTCCGATAGATACGCTCTTCCAACCGCATTTAGACAATTTATATAAGATAGTAAAAAAGAGGTCTCCGTCACAATCGTAACGGGGACCTCTTTCATCTAAATCAAATGCAAACTGTGTATATACTAATGGGATAATTATACATTAATATTGGCAAAATATTATGATATAGTAATAGGGTACAATCAACTTTTAACATAGTGCTTATTGCCATAATAACGAAACCGAAAGCCAATACCATCTAGGTATGGTCTTTCGGTTTCGCTATTGCTTGTCTCTTATTTGACAGAATTTAATCCTGTGCAAACCTTCTATTCATAAAAATATCATATTATATGGGTTAATACTGTTACATATGAAACCAAAATAATCCTATGCATGCAGTATAATTTAAATCAATTCCAACATTATGGATAATTTCCCAAAAACACTACAATAGAAGTGTGCTTATTATGTCTATAACATCTCTAGGATATTTATCTGGATTTCGATTTAACTCATTGATTGCCGTTTTCATACTTTTATTGGATTTATAAGGTCTGTAAGAAGTTATCGCATCTATGACATCTGCTACCATTACAATCCTTGAAGGTACAGGTATTTCTGTATCCTGCAACCCTTGCGGATATCCGCTGCCATCCAGTTTTTCGTGGTGCTGGCCTATAATATCAAGGCTGATCTTACTTAGCTTATATTCGCTTACCATGCTAACGCCTAAATCGCAATGCTGCTTTACAAAGACCATTTCCTCATCAGATAGTTTTGCCGGTTTTTGTATAATGGATTTCGGAATCATTAATTTCCCTATATCATGCAGAAATGCACCCAAAGCGATCTCGTCCAGCATTTCCAAGTTGAATGCATCCGCAATCATAATGGACATAAGTGATACGTTAAGGGCGTGGGTATACAGCCAATCCACATAATTGCTTAATGTGTTTATATAGATCCACCAAGGCTGATTTTTAGAGTCAAAAAGGATTTTTGCTACTCTATCTGAAGCACGGCTATAATATTCAAGACTGCTTGATTTCAAGTTTAGCTTAATTATTTTCGAGCTTACTAACACATCATTCTCATATAGTTTTTTTTCATTTGATAATATTATTTTACTGGCTTTTGAATAATCAATTGACTTTAATCGATGGAGTGTACTTTCTGTTATCTCTTGCCCGGCTGCCAGCAACAGTCTGCCATCTTTACTATAAATGTTTTTTTCAATATTATAATTTTTCATTGCACTCACCAACTAATAGCATGTAAGTTAATAGGTAATTAAAGCTGAAATGTATTTATTCATGTAGCACAGGTGTTATCACTAATCTTATAATTTAGTGTACCAGTCACGATACGTTAATTCGGTTTCATATGACACCTTTTGATAAAAATTGACATTAAAGAAAGGAGTCATTGGCATGCAGTCGAAAGAATATGAAATGTTGAGGCATTCCAGACTCTTTAAATATATTGATGAACCCCAGTTTAAACAGATTATGCATTGTATGCAGCCAAAGTTACAAAAGTATGAGAAAGGGGAAACAATCATCAGCGATGGTGATGCATTTCTATATTACTATGTTCTTATCCATGGCTCTGCATCTGTCTATAAATTTGAATATTCCGGAGAAAGGGTATTGATAAAAAGGGTAAGTCCCGGAGGGATAATAGGGATGATACCGGCCTCTTCGCCGAATGAGCTGTGGCCTTTTACAATAATAGCACAAGAAGATTGTGTTGCCATGTTATTAAATTCTGCACTTATAGCATCATGCAAATGCAGCTTTCCGTGCAAGGCATATCTGGTGTTTATAAATAATCTGATTACCGCGATTATGCAAGAATATACATACCTTTATCAGAGAATAAGATATCTTGCAATGAAAAGCGTTCGTCAGAAAGTCTGCGCTTATCTGGTTGAACAGTGGGAAAGACACGATAATATGACATTTAATATTGAACTAAACAGGCAGGATGTTGCTGATCTGCTGAGTATTCCACGCTCATCTCTTTCCCGTGAGTTATGCCGGCTTCGTGATGACGGTCTTATCAGCTTTTATAAGTATACTTTTAAAATACATAATCTGTTTCAGTTACAGAAATATGCGAACAATACCGAGCAATAATCGAAATTTCCCCTATGCTATCGGTGGTTTAAAATATATTCTCATCATAAACAAGTATATAGTATCCCTCAAGAGGAATTGTTTTTTTCGCTTTGATTATCAACTGGTGATTTGATTTATTCATCAAATTATATTCATGTGTTGAGGCAAGGACAAAGTAGCTTTCCTGTCCGGGCTGGTCATCATACCATTTTCCCTGGGACTGATATAAACTCCTTGAGTAGGTGGTTTCATCCAGGTTGATATTTCTCACCTTTGCTTCGGAATTTGAAAGTACAGTCAACACATTTGCGTTCCAGAAGGTGGCATAGCCGTATGTTAAGTCGTTTTCTTTAAGCGTGCTGGAAACTGAACTTAATAACGGATGATGCTTATAATCGGCGGGCATATTGAATATTGCTTGAATTGTCCCCATCCCAACCATCAAAATAGGTATCATCATAATTAAGACCAATCGTTTAACCTCTGTAGCTTTATAAATCCAGCGGCAGAGCATAATGGTAACCAGGACAGCGGTACCCACAATCGGGCTTAATCTCCAGTTTGCTGCCGAAAGTGCCCCGAAAACATATCCCATCATGATAAGCGTTGTCATAATCCAGTGATACAGAATGATTAAGCGGAAACCCCTGTCCTTTATCCTGGAGAAAAGCAGTGTGGCTGCTATGGGTGCAACAATCAGAATTAAGCTGACAATAATACGCAGCAGATTCATAATCCCGTCGGCGCTAAAGATTGGATCACCCTCTGCTGCATTAAAGCCAAGCAATGTTGTCCAGTGTGATATAAATAAGCTTAGATGTTTAAACCAGTCATCCGGTGATGAAAAATTGGAATATGCTGTTGCGTAGCCTGCTGCCATGCCATTCTTTAATATATTCCCCAAAACACACCCTAGCGCTGCAGCGAGTATGGTGGCTATAATAATAATGAAATTACCCTTCTTTTCTTTTTGGGTCAGGGTACCTTTAAACGTGAAAAATCGTTCGCAGATTAGAGCACCGATTGCGGGAACAATGAATAGCGTTAAAGCTTCCATCTGATTGGTTGCGGTAAGTGTGAACCATATAAAAATACCGGTTACGCAAGTTATAAAGTCTCGCTTTGTGCCATAATCTTTAAGAGCATTCCATGCTTTAAAGATTAACCCCAGTCCCACAAGCATAAAAAATATTCCCAGGCTATAGTAAATGATATGCCCCCAAAATATTTCCCGAAGCTTTTCGCTGACCGAAAGCACTAGCAGCATACATGTAACTGCCAAGCAGCTCCATCCCGGTCCCCAGTTTAATTGTTTCAACATGAATAAAAGGGACAATACGAAAAGAATAAAAAATAAAAGCATACCAATTATCTGGGCTTTCATTGTAACTCCGAATATAGCGATAAGCGGCAGCATGAGTAGTTGACCGCCAAACGGAAAAAGAGCGGCATATGTAAAGTCCGGATTAAACAAAGCGCCGGCATCATAGGACGCCTGAGCCCACATAAGTGTATCTACACTGTCGGCGTGCATAAAGGCACCGGATGGGAAAAGAATATAATAAGCCATAACAAAAACAATAAAGATGGTAAAAACAATAATATAATTTCTTATAAATGACCGATTATTCTGTGCGATACTCTGCCTTGTTGCGCTTACTCTTTGAATAACCTTTGAAATGCCACTCTTTCTCACGCATTCAAGTGTATCTTTATTTCTTTTTTTGTTCTTCATGATATTCCTTCTCCGTATTGACGCTCCATATATTGTCCTTATGAGTAACACCCGACTTGATGTTTTTTACCGCCTCAAAAGCTGTTACCATAGAATGATCCATGTTATTGTAGCGGTGCTGTCCGTTACGCCCGATGCAGAACAAGTTGTCAAATGTATTTAGGTATTCAATCAGCTTGTCTATTTCGGTATATGTATCAAAATAGGCGGGATATGCCTTTTTCACTTTTACACGGTGAGAATCACCAACCACGGAGGAATCCCGGATGATGTTCATGGAAATCAGCTCACGAATACAAAAATCGATACATTCCTGATCGGTCATATTCCAGAAATCGTCGCCTTCATTACAGAAGTATTCAAGTCCAATCCAAACCTTGTTTTCCGGATCTGAGAGCATATAGGGAGACCAATTGTTGAAAATCTGGATTCTGCCAAGTTTTACGTCCACATCCTGCACATAAATCCAACAATCGGGGACAATATTGCCAAGGGTTTTGATATTTGTTTTATTTTTCAGCTCAAGCCGATCTACAAGCAGACCGGTGGTAACAAAATCGCGGTAGGGAAGTCCCTTTGCAATCCTTTCGATATCGCGTGGTGTGTCGTCCATACCGGTAATAAGATCTTTTACAGGCATAGAAGAAATAAAAATATCTCCCTGTAATTCTGTCTTTATCCCGTTTTTTTCATAGGATACGCTTTTTATGTTTCCGTCCGAGCCTATGTTCAAATTGGTAACCTTACAATTTTTTCGGATTTCGCCGCCTTTTTCTACGATAAGATCCGCCACGGTCTCCCATAATTGACCCGGTCCGAATTTAGGATAATAAAACGCTTCAATCAATGAAGTTTCTACTTTGCGGGCTGATTCTTTCTTTGGTATAATCTTGGAAACCATATCTTTTAATATTGCCATGATTGATAAACCTTTTACACGCTGTGAACCCCAATCGGCAGAAATATCTCTCGGATGCCGCCCCCACAGCTTTTCGGTATAACCCTGAAAGAACATAGAATACAAAACCTTGCCGAATCGATTGATATAAAAATTTTCCAGAGAGTCTTCCTCAAGCTTACATATACTGGATTTAACATAGCTGCTTCCGGCCTTAATTGTTGTTGCAAGTCCCATATTCTTGAACGTTTGAGGCTTCATGCTGATGGGATAATCAAAAAACTTGGATTTATAATAAATCCTCGAAACTCGATTGCGGATAAGCATGACTTTATCCTCTTTTTCTGGATCTGGTCCACCTTCGCAAATTTCTATTTTACGACCAAGCTTTACATCATCATAAGATGGGCTGCCCTGGGCGGGCATAATGTCATCCCACCACTTTATAACTTCCTGATTCTTGGAAAAAAATCTGTGTCCTCCAATATCCATTCTATTTCCATTGTATGTAACGGTTTTGGAAATACCTCCGATTTCATTGCTCTCCTCAAGAATTACAACATGATACTCGCCAGGATTCCTCATCAGCTCAAATGCAGCTGTGAGCCCTGCCGGACCGGCTCCAATTACCACAATGCTTTTCATTTAATCTCCCTTTCAGGTTAATACTCAACTGTTACTTTTAATTTTGATTCATTATTTTTATGGAATTTTACATGAAATTTATTGTAATTGTAGCACTATTTTAGCGGAATTTCAACCAAATATCTATCTAAAAGTATGAATGCAAATGTGCGAAGCTTCTTGTGTAGTTATTTGATTAAAAGGCTTTTCGTTTCTCCCTAAATACAAGGCAAGATATGCTTGGTATAATTTAGATAATGGTATTATAATTTGAAGAGAATAAAACACCTGTTGCGTAAAATAATAAAAGCGCAAGGAGGTGTTATATTGGGAATCATTGGATGGCTTATAATCGGCGCACTTGCCGGATGGATTGCAAGTAAACTCACCGGTAATGATAAAGAGATGGGTGCTGTAAAGAATATAATTATTGGTATAATTGGCGGAGTAATCGGCGGATTTGCAATGAACTTAATCGGGGGATTCGGTATAACAGGATTTAATATCTGGAGTTTGTTTGTTGCTGTAATCGGTGCTGTAATCCTACTGTCAATCATCAATCTGGTTAAGAAAAAGGCTAAATAAAAAAGAGTGTTGCAAAATGAAGTAAGTTCATTTTGCAACACTCTTTTTTGCAGGATTTATCTTGGAGCAGAATAAGCCTTCCTCTGTGAGGGGAGCATCCCTCACAGATAGACGTGCAGAAGTTTGCCGGAGGGAGTAAAATATTATTTGGTGGTGTAGGGACAGATTCCATATCTGTCCGCATGATAGATACATATATAACGCGCGGATATTGAATCCGCCCCTACGGTATCGTAAATTGTGTAACTCGCTCCTCCGGGCAGCTTCACCCCTGAGGGGAAAGTCATTTTATTTTCTAACATATACAGTGATAGACAGATGAGGGATTTCTTGGGCTATTTTATATTTATCCAAAAAATCCGGTACGCTTCGATTGTTTAGGTTTACAAAATATATTTTTTTATAGGTTCCTTGGCTGATAAGATAATCGGTTGGGTTGGACTTTTTCCTAAATACTGTTGTACTGTTATCATCGGGATTAATGATGCCAAACGAATCTCTCCGACCTCCCTGTTCGACATAGAACTCCTTCCATCCGGCTGTTATGGTTGACGGATCATTTAAAAAAACCACATTTTTGGGACTGTAAATATCATCTTGTTTGATAAGCCATTCGGCAGCTGCTCGATATGATTGCTTTTGATTGTCAGTATTTATAACAATATCGTAATACCCATTAAATGAGGTCAACAATATGATGAAAATGCAGGCGACAGCTCCCGCAGCACTGCTTGTTTGGTTTGCGTCAAGATACCTACAAATGGAATCCACAGCATATGCACATATGAGGATAAAGTAGGGTGCGATACATATAAAATATCTTAAAACAAAAAGCGAGCCGGATGGAGCAATATATTTGCTGTATCCATAAATTGTTGCAATCGTAAATACAGTTACCCACAAAAGATTTGCAAAAACAAAATGTTTTTCATAGTGAAAGCGCTTCAATCTAAATGAGTTGAATACCAAGTAGATGATGGCTGCTACTCCAATAAAGAACAGCATAATCAGGTATTCATGATGGCTTAACAGAAACTTAAAAACATTCAAAATACTCAATAGTCGGGGCTTTTCGGGCCAGAAGGTGCCGATATCCCGTTGGTTCATAAACAATACCATAACCGCCCAAGGGAGAAGCAATAAAAATGCAATGATATAGGAATAAATACAACGCAGTTTGATTTTCTTTTTCACATATAAATAGATATCCGACACAAACAAGGCAAGGCATACGACTGCCGCGATATAGTGAGAGAATACAACCAGAGCCAAAGAAATACCATAAAGAATAATACTTCCTCTTGATTCGTTCCCCATTTGCTTAACACGCCGGATATATAAACATAAAGTCAAGGTTGAGAAGAAAATCAGAAATCCATACATTCTGAATTCCTGGCCGGCTTCATAGAGGTAGACTCTTGAAGTGGCACAGATTATTGCTGCAAGGATTCCATATCGTTCACCTCGTAATTTTCCAGCCGTCAAGCCCAATAAAAAAACCGATAAGGCTATGGGAATTTCACAAATCAGCAACAGCCACCTTTGGCCGTTGGGCACGATTCTGTACCAGATATAGGAGACAACTCCAAACAAGGGCGGGGATACCTCTTCCATTGTGGCATAGATTTTCAGCGTATCCTGCAGGGACAGGCCTTTATGAATATATCCCAGCTGATACATTTCATCCAGCCAGAATCCTTGCTTGCCTGATACGCTAACCATAACTGCAAGCGTTATAAAGGAGATACCCCCAAGGGCAAGCAGGAAGCAGTTTCGACTAAACCGGGCTTTGGTGTTCTCCGGGTGCCTTTTATAATTTCTGATGACATAGCTTACCGGAATGATTAATAAAAAAGCGATGAGCAAAAAGCAGCCCAAATATACCAATTTTTTTTTCAATAGATCATTGTTGTTGCTATCAGGAATCTCAACATCTATAACGGCTTCACTTTCACTGTATAAATTTACAGTTGTTTGATTTGTGAAACCTGATATTTGCACCATTCCTGATGTTCTGTTGGTCAAAAAGACAATACTGCGCTCACGGCCGACCGGCAGCGAAATGGTTACGCTTCCGGTGATACCGTCGGGTTTCCTTTCATCGGCTTCATTTCTCCAGATATAATCATTGCCACGCCAAAACCATTTTCCCTCTTTGGCTTCAAAATCGGCTTGGTTTCCCTCAACCAGGATATGCTTGATCACGATTTCAACAGAAGATGATTGCTTGTCCATTACATCCAGTGCAGTAAAAGTAACATCGTCCTTAATAACAGGTACCTTCTTCATAATTCTATTGGTGCTGATTATGCTCACCAAAAGTATAAAAATATATAGCAATACCGAATGGCTTTTTTTAATCACCTTTTATTTAACCTCCTAATGAGCTTGAATTACATAATAGAGTAAAATAAAGTAATTTTACTCTATATAAAACCAAGTTTCAACAAACCAAGCTCCAAATTTTTTGAGTGTAAAATTCCGTTTTTATGGAATAGTGTTCGGATTGAATATTCCAACAATATATGGTAAAATAATGAAGTTATTGAATTTCGTTAAGTATAGATATAAAGCAAGGCTTTAATGATTTGGGGAGGGAAATGAATCATGAAAGTGGTTATTCTGGCAGGAGGTTTCGGTACTCGTATCAGTGAAGAAAGCCATCTAAAGCCCAAGCCGATGATCGAAATCGGGGATATGCCTATCCTTTGGCATATCATGAAGATTTATTCAAGCTACGGATATAAAGAATTCATTATATGCTGCGGGTATAAAGCAAATATTATCAAGGAATTTTTCGCATTGTATTATCTTCACAGCAGCGATATCACGTTTGATTTTAGCAATGGAAACAAATCCACCATACATAATAATATTGCAGAGGATTGGAAAGTTACGTTGGTTGATACCGGTCTTAATACCATGACGGGCGGCCGTATCAAGCGTGTAAGGCAATATATTGGAAACGAAACCTTTATGATGACATATGGCGACGGTGTTGCGGACATTGATGTCCACAAGCTTGTGGACTTTCACCGGTCACATGGGAAAACATTGACTTTGACTACCGTTAACGCAAGTCAGCGGTTCGGAGTAATCGATATCGGCAAAGACAATTCAATCCGTGCTTTTAGAGAAAAATCAAATTATGATGCAAGTAAGATTAACGGCGGTTTTATGGTCATGGAGCCGGCGATTTTTGATTATATTGATGGTGACGAAACGGTATTTGAAAAAAAGCCTCTTGAAATACTGGCGGCACAGGGACAGCTGATGGCATATCAGCATGATGGATTTTGGCAGTGTATGGACACCCAGCGTGACAAACTAACGCTGGAAGAAATGTGGAATACAAACAAAGCGTGCTGGAAGGTGTGGTGACCGCTTACTATGGATCTGTCTTTTTTTAAAAACAAACGCATCTTTATTACAGGACACACCGGATTTAAGGGATCATGGCTGTGCAAGATGCTCCACGATGCCGGCGCTGTGGTAATTGGATATGCCTTAAATCCGCCTACCCAGCCAAATCTTTTCGATATTTTAAATATGGAGCATAAAATCAACTCTTATACAGGAGATGTTCGGGATTTTAATAAGCTTCAAACCATTTTTCGCAAAGCCAATCCAGAGCTTGTGATCCATATGGCGGCGCAGCCGATTGTGCGTGAAAGCTACTTGAATCCGGTTTACACCTATGAAACCAATGTGATGGGAACTGTAAATATACTGGAGTGTGTCCGCCAAGCCGGTAATGTTGGTTCATTTTTGAATGTTACGACCGATAAAGTCTATTTAAATCAAGAATGGGTATGGGGATACCGGGAAACAGACAATCTTGATGGCTATGATCCCTATTCAAACAGCAAATCCTGCTCCGAGCTTGTTACAGCCAGCTATAAGCGATCATTTCTTAATGGAATAACACCTATTTCAACCGCAAGAGCGGGAAATGTGATAGGCGGCGGAGATTTTGCAGCCGATAGAATTATTCCTGATTGTGTCCGTGCTATGTCGTCAGGCAAACAGATTATTGTTCGGAACCCTGATTCTACACGCCCCTATCAACATGTTCTTGAGCCTCTGTCTGCTTATTTGATGATCCTGAAGGAGCAATACCAAGACTCCGATAAAGCGGGCTGTTACAATGTCGGCCCCGATGACTGCGGTTGTGTGAAAACAGGGACACTGGTGGAGTTGTTCTGCCGCTTTTGGGGACAAGATGCCGGTTGGAGCAGCCAGTCCGACCGAGGCCCGCATGAGGCAGGCTGTTTAAAACTGGATTGTTCAAAAATAAAGAAGGTTTTTAGTTGGCAGCCGAAATGGAAGATTGATACTGCTGTGCAAAAAACAGTTGAGTGGACTAAGGCTTTTATAAACCGGCAGGATTATGAAGGCTGCATGGAAAGGCAGATAGAGGATTATCTGAAGTAATGCAACCATGAAAGGAAATCGTTTGAATGTTTGAGAAGAATACAGAAAATCAGGCACGGCAGGAAATACTTAAAATGGTGGAGGAATATGCAAAACGGTATCATTCGAAAGAGGAATACCAACCCGGCGATCGTATTCCGTATGCCAAAAGAGTTTATGACAGCGAAGAAATGGTGAATTTGGTTGACAGCGCGCTTGAATTCTGGCTTACATCGGGGCGATATTCCCAAGCGTTTGAATCAGAGCTTGCAAAGTTTCTAAAAATAAAATTCTGTTCGCTGGTTAATTCAGGCTCTTCCGCAAACCTTCTGGCGTTTATGGCACTTACCTCACCATTACTTGGAGAACGCGCCATACGTCGGGGAGATGAGGTGATCACAGTTGCAGCGGGATTTCCCACCACCGTGACACCGTTGATTCAGTTTGGATGTATCCCGGTGTTTATCGATGTCACAATTCCGCAGTATAACGCCGATATATCCATGCTTGAACAGGCTCTGTCACCAAAAACTAAAGCTGTTATGATGGCACATACCTTGGGCAATCCATTTGATTTGGCGGCTGTAAAGGACTTTTGTAACCGCCATAATTTGTGGCTGGTGGAAGATAACTGCGATGCATTGGGTTCAAAATATACCTTGAACGGGGAAGAAAAATATACCGGAACCATCGGAGATATCGGAACATCCAGCTTTTATCCGCCCCACCACATGACAATGGGGGAGGGCGGAGCGGTATATACCAATAACCCGTTGCTGCATCGGATTGTGGTCTCTATGCGGGATTGGGGGCGGGACTGTGTCTGCCCTCCGGGACATGACAATTTTTGCGGGCATCGGTTTGACCGTCAATACGGTGAGCTGCCGCTTGGTTATGACCACAAGTACGTTTATTCCCATTTTGGATATAATCTCAAAGCCACCGATATGCAAGCGGCGATTGGCGTGGCGCAGCTTAAGAAATTGCCTGAATTCATTGCCCGCAGACGGGAGAATTTTAACCGCCTAAGTGCGGGACTTGCACCCCTTGCCGATAAGCTGATACTTCCCGAGCCGATAAGGGGCTCCAAACCAAGCTGGTTCGGGTTTATGATCACCTGCAGGGAAAAGGGAATGCGAAACAGACTGGTGCCCTATATTGAATCGAAAGAAACCCAAACGCGTATGCTATTTGCGGGCAACCTTATAAAGCACCCATGCTTTGATGAGATGCGTGTACAAAAGGAAGGATACCGTATTTCGGGCAGCCTTGAGAATACCGACAGGATTATGAACGATTCGTTTTGGATTGGCGTATACCCCGGGATGACCAAAGATATGCTGGATTATATGATTTCGGTCATTTCCGAAGGCGTGAAAGGCTGACTTCGGCATAGGACAATCATTAGAAAGGATATGAAAAAATGCAGCTTAAAAAGCTGAT
>DHOG01000190.1:18462-20464 GCA_002410715.1 Ruminococcaceae bacterium UBA5396
GTATATTATATAGCGGCCTATACAATTGGCTTTGCCGTCAGTGTTCTCAATGCTTATTTCTGGAGCAGTCGGTTTGTATTTAAAAAGAATCGCGGGTATTATAATAAGAAAACCATCGCCAAAACGTATCTTTCTTATGGGTTTACCTTCATGCTTTCAAACGGGATGCTGTTTGTGTTTGTGGATGCTTTGGATTTATCAAGTCTGATTGCACCTGTTTTGATACTTTGTGTTACAGTCCCCCTAAATTTCTTATTGAATAAATTCTGGGTTTTCAAATAAGCTTGATCAATTAACGGCAGCAAAGGATGTACAATTATGAAGGTTTCTGATTATATCGTGGAATACCTCTCCAAAAAGGGGATAGAGACTGTATTCGGGTATCCCGGCGGGATGGTGACCCATCTGATGGATTCCTTTTCCCGCCATGAAAAAGTCGCATCACAACTTTGTTATCACGAGCAGGGAGCCGGCTTTTCGGCTTGCGGGTATGCGCAGGCAACCGGAAAAATCGGCGTAGCCTATGCCACAAGCGGACCGGGCGCCACCAATCTGATTACGCCGATATGCCATGCCTTCTTTGAATCGATACCGGTTCTGTTTATTACCGGCCAGGTGAACACTTTTGAATCCAAGGGTGAGCTGCCTGTCCGGCAAAAAGGGTTTCAGGAAACCGATATTATCAGCATGGTGCAGGGCGTCACAAAATATGCCGCCTATGTAGAGGATGCAAAACAGATAAAATTCTATCTGGACTCTGCGTGTTATCACGCCGAAAACGGACGTCCGGGCGCGGTATTGCTTGACATACCAATGGATGTACAGCGGTCTGAAATAGATCCCTTTGCGCTAGTCGAATATAATCACAGGCATACTGTAAGCTATGACTTACCCTATGCCTGTGATGTATTGATCCGTTCTTTAAAAGAAGCCCAACGTCCGGTTCTGCTCTGCGGCAATGGAATTAATTCATCCGGCATGCGTGATGGATTCAGAGCTTTTGTAAATAAATTGTCCATCCCGACCCTCACCAGTATGACGGCAGTCGATGTGCTACCGCATTCCATGTCGTATGGTTTTATCGGGGCATACGGACACAGATGTGCCAACATGATATTGTCGCAGTGTGATATGCTGATTTCAATCGGTTCAAGACTGGATAACCGACAAACCGGTGCCGACCTTGGGGCATTTGCTCCGAATGCCCAATTGCTGAGATTTGATATTGACGAGGGAGAACTTTTTAATAAAGTCAAAGATGACGAAATATCTGTTCTCGTCGATCTTAAAGCTCTAATTCCTTTTTTGGCAGAAAGAATCAGCCCTGCCGATATCCCCGATTATTCAGGTTGGAAAAGACAATGTGATTACTATAAAAACCGACTTGACCAAGCCGATCAGCCGCTTTTCCCTAATCAAATAATGATGGAAATCGGGAAAAACATTCCGGATGATACGGTTATCACCACAGACGTGGGGCAGAATCAGGTTTGGGCGGCTCAATCTCTTGAAATAAAGCCGGGGCAACGAGTTTTATTTTCCGGAGGTCACGGGGCGATGGGCGTCTCTCTGCCGGAAGCACTTGGGGCGTATTTCGGTACAGGCAGGCCGGTTGTTTGTATGAGCGGTGACGGCGGGCTGCAGATGAATATTCAGGAATTACAGATGGTTGCAAGAGAGAAAATTCCTGTGAAAATTCTTGTGTTCAATAATCGATCCCTCGGCATGATCCGTCACTTTCAAGAGATGTATTTTGCATCCAATTTCGCTTATACGGTAGAGGAAGGCGGTTATCTCGCACCTGATTTTGTTACAATAGGTGAAGCCTACGGAATTCGATCCTGCCGTATCGATAAGGTTGAGGAGGCTGAATCTATTCGTGATATGCTGGAGGATGACAAGCCTTTGTTGGTTGAAGTGGATGTGGGCGATACCACTTATGTTTACCCCAAGCTGGAATATAAAAAGCCGATCTATGATCAGGAACCTCCGATTGACCGAA
>DHOG01000190.1:20616-40994 GCA_002410715.1 Ruminococcaceae bacterium UBA5396
AGGAACCTCCGATTGACCGAAAACTGCTTGCCGAACTGCTGGAGTATAAGGAATCATGATGGCAAAAATCATAATCATTACCGGTGCGAGCGGCTTCATCGGCCGCAATTTGACTGCCCGGCTTGCCCAACAGGGAAATAAGATTTATACGGTTGTACGCCCGGAATCTGCCCGATGCGTCACACTATTGCCCGGTATCCGGGTGATTGAATTGGACATGCACCAATATGACAGGCTGGCAGATGCGGTGAATCAGCCGTGTGATGTATTGGTTTCAATGGCGTGGAACGGGCTTCGGGGCAGCGACAGAGATGACCCAAATATTCAAAAATACAGTTATGAAAACAGTATGGAAGCTATCCGTGCTTCGCTTTCACTGGGCTGTAAAACTGTGATATTGGCGGGTTCGCAGGCTGAATACGGTATCTGTCAGAAGCCAATTTCCGAGGACACTCCCTGCAATCCGATTTCCCAATACGGGCGGTATAAGCTAAAGTTGTTTTATGATGCAGCTGAGCTTTGCAGCAAACATGGCGTACATCTAAAGGAACCACGATTTTTCAGTGTATACGGAGCGGGCGATGACAGCGGCACCTTGATGATGTCGTTAATCAAGCGTATGCAATACAACCGAGATTGCATGCTGACCCAATGCACCCAACTGTGGGATTATCTCTATATTGATGATGCTGTGGATGCAGTGATGGGACTTGTAGAAAAAACATGTGACGATGGTGCGTATAATGTCGCTTACGGCGAATCAAAGCCGTTGAAATTCTATATCGAGGCGCTTCACAGGCTGACCGGATCCCAAAGCAGGCTGCTATATGGAAGCATACCCTATCCCGATTCCGGCGCTGTGGAAATCCAGGCTTGCATTGATAAAATACAGCGGGAAATCGGATTTAGTCCACAATTTGATTTTCATAACGGAGCTGCACGGCTCATTCAAGATCAAAAAATTAAGCTGTAAAGGACGCTGCTTATCGTGAAAATATCTATTGTCATTCCTACCTATAATGAGCAGGAAAATGTGAAGCCGCTTTATGATGCGATAATCGAAACGCTCCAAAGCCAGAGGCTGCAGAATTATGATTATGAGATCATTTTCATTGATAATAAATCAGATGATTCAACAAGGGATATATTGACACTCATCTGCGAAAAGGATAAAAAAGTCAAGGCAATATTTAATGCAAAAAATTTTGGGCAGTTTAATTCTCCCTATTACGGGCTTTTACAGTCGTCGGGGGACTGTACTATCCTAATGTGCGCAGATTTTCAGGATCCTGTTGACATGATACCGAAATTTATCGAAGCATGGGAACAGGGACACAAAATCGTGATTGGCATAAAAACCGCCAGCAAAGAAAATAGATTTATGTATTTTATAAGATCCTGCTACTATAAATTAATAAAAAAGCTGTCAAAGATTGATCAGATTGAACATTTTACAGGGTTTGGATTGTATGATAAGCGCTTTATTGAGGTTTTAAGGCAGCTGGGTGATCCTACCCCATTCTTGCGCGGAATTGTAGCCGAGCTGGGGTTTGACCGCAAAGAGATTGAATATTCACAGCAAAAACGCAGGGCGGGGAAGACCAGCAATAATTTTATCAGCCTTTATGATGCCGCAATGCTCAGTATCACATCGTATACAAAGGTAGGTTTGCGCACTGCAACCCTATTCGGATTTATATTTTCCGGCTTGAGTCTTTTGGTTTCGATTGCATATCTGGTATTAAAGCTGCTGTTTTGGGACAGTTTCCCCATGGGTACTGCTCCCCAGCTGATCGGTATCTTCTTCATGGGCTCGGTTCAGCTGTTTTTTATCGGTCTGCTCGGCGAATACATTCTTAGCATCAATACCAGAATTATGAAGCGGCCGTTGGTGGTTGAGGAAAAGCGGATCAATTTTGATGAGGATGATACAGAATTAAGCAATTTGAAAGATTGAGCGGATTGGTATATAATAATGCGAGTAATCATTTAAAATGAAAGTGTTAAGGTATTTTATATGGCATATTGTCTGGAGGATGTTTTCCGACTTGTACAAAAACCGGGACGTTATACCGGTGGAGAATTGAATAGCGTAACAAAAGACAAAGAAAAAGTTGCAATCCGCTTTGCGTTCTGTTTTCCCGATCTTTATGAGGTGGGAATGTCACATCTTGGCATGAAGCTGCTGTACGGGCTTTACAACAGTCAGGAAGACGTTTGGTGCGAGCGGGTTTTTATGCCCGATACCGATATGGAGGAGCTGATGCGTCAAAACGGCATCAAGCTTTTTGGGCTGGAGAGCCGGGATGCCATCGACACCTTCGATTTTATCGGGTTTACGCTTCAATATGAACTGAGCTTTACTGCAATCCTGAATATGCTGGAGCTGGCCGGTCTGCCCTTGCATGCAGCCGAGCGGGACAGCTCCTATCCCCTTGTGATTGCAGGCGGTCCCTGCACCTGCAACCCCGAGCCAATTGCAGATTTCTTTGATCTGTTTATTCTGGGTGAGGGGGAAGAGGTAAGTCTTGAACTTAATGATTTATACCGTCGGCATAAAAGCCAAGGCTATGACAAGGATAAGTTTTTAAAAGAGGCCGTGAAGATTGAAGGCGTATATGTTCCATCTCTGTATGATATAAGCTATAACTATGATGGAACTATTGCGTCGGTTGATGCCTGTGACGGAGCGCCCGCCAAGGTGAAAAAGCGGATTGTGGGTGATCTGAATACCGCTTATTACCCGGAAAGCTTTGTTGTGCCGTATATCGATATTGTTCACGATCGCGCAATGAGCGAGGTATTTCGCGGATGTATACGCGGCTGCCGGTTTTGCCAGGCGGGGTTTATTTATCGCCCTGTCCGTGAAAAATCACCCGAGGTAATCGACGCCCAGAGCCGTTCTTTATGTGAGAGCACCGGTTACGAGGAATTTTCGTTATCCTCCTTGTCCACCAGCGACTATTCGGAAATCGAACGTCTTTTGCCCATGCTTCTCGACTGGGCAGAGGATCAGCAGACAAACATTTCTCTGCCCTCCCTGCGTATTGACGGCTTTTCCCAAGAGCTTGCCGCAAGGCTGAATGTTCTGCGCAGAAGCGGTTTGACCTTTGCGCCCGAAGCGGGAACACAGAGATTGCGGGATGCAATAAACAAAAACCTGTCTGAGGAAGAGATTCTGGATACAGCCCGTAAAGCCTTTTCAGCCGGCTGGACCTCCGTGAAGCTTTATTTTATGAACGGACTTCCCACCGAAACAATGGAGGATATTGAGGGAATCGCAGAACTAGGACAGAAAATCGTTGATTGTTATTATCAAAACCCCAATAGACTTAAGGGCAAGGGCGTGAATGTTACCATAAGCGTTGCATGCTTTGTTCCCAAGCCGTTTACTCCGTTTCAATGGGAGCCGCAGGATACCATTGAGGTGCTCCAGCAAAAGCAGAAGCATCTCAGAAATTCTTTAACAACCAGAAAAATAACCCTGCGCTGGCATGACGCTTCAACCAGCTTTCTGGAGGGGGTTATTGCACGGGGCGACCGGCGGCTGTGTGGGGTTATGGAGGAAGCGTTTCGCCGAGGATGCAAGCGTGACGCATGGTCGGAGCATTTCAACCTGAATACATGGCTTGAGGTAATGAACGACCTGAATATTGATCCCCACTTTTACGCCAACCGCAGGCGTGAATATGATGAGATTCTACCGTGGGATCACTTGAATTACGGTGTGACAAAAGCGTTTCTTATCAAAGAAAACCGCCTCGCCCATGAGAGCAGGACAACCCCTAACTGCCGACAGAATTGTTCGGGCTGCGGAGCTGCCGGATGGGGGAAAGGGGTTTGCCTAGAATGAAAGAAGTAAGAATACGATTTAGGAAAATAGGGCGGGCAAAGTATATTTCCCATCTTGACTTGACAAGAACCATGACACGTGCATTACGCCGTGCCGGAATACCGATATGGTATACCGAGGGCTTTAATCGCCACCCATACGTAACCTTTGCTTCTCCGTTGTCATTGGGATTTGAGGGACTATGTGAGAGCATGGATATTCGCCTGGTCCAAGACATGCCGATGGAGGAGCTGGTTGCTGTACTGAACAGTGCCATGCCGGAGGGGCTTGAAGTTTACGCGGCAGACCAGCCGGTAATGAAGGCGAGGGAGATCGCATTTGCACGTTATCGGCTCACTTTTACAGGTGATATTGAGAAAATACCGGATTTTTTGGCACAGGATAGTATTATTGCAGAAAAGCGATCAAAGAAGGGTGTTGTACGGCAGATTGATCTTAAAACATATCTTGAAAAGTCCGATATTCATATTGACAGTGAAAAAACCGAGCTTGAAATCACGCTGCCTTGCAGCAGTAGCGAAACGGTTAACCCTATGCTGATTGCCGCTGCTTACAGCGATTATGTTTTTAAAAATAACACAAAAAAAGCATTTTGTGATGTGTCAAGGCTGGACTTAATGAATTCCCAAGGCTGCTCTTTCAAATAATTTGTCTTACGATTATTTAGAATTGCTTGACAAAGAGGAATCCTTTGAATATAATTATCATAAAGACCAAGAAGGGAATAAGACACGGGTAATTCGTGCCAAGAGAGCCGGCGGGTGGTGTAAGCCGGCGTTGAAGCCTGTGTGTATAGCTCATCCCGGAGTTGCCCGCCCGAAAATGTAGGGCTGGACGCGTGGCGGCGTTATAGGCCGAGACCTTAATGCCTTTTGCGGCACGAGGTTTGCTAAGGGACGCTTTTGTGTCCGAATTAGGGTGGTACCACGATGCTTTTTATGCATTCGTCCCTTGTTGGGGATGGATGCTTTTTTATTTCTAAAATTATAGTAAGGAGGTTTTCAAATGAAATCCGCTCATCAAAAGTATACCCCGTTTCAACAGATCAATCTGCCTGACCGCAAGTGGCCCGGCCGAGTGATCGACAAAGCCCCAACCTGGTGCAGTGTCGACCTACGTGACGGCAATCAGGCGCTGGTTGATCCAATGAACCTCCGGGAAAAGCTGGAATATTTTAAAGCCTTGTGTGACATGGGATTTAAAGAAATAGAAGTTGGCTTTCCGTCTGCTTCCGAGACAGAATATGAAATCTGCCGAGAGTTGATTGAGGGCGGACATATTCCCGACGATGTGACCATTCAGGTTCTGGTTCAGGCACGTGAACATCTGATTCGTAAGACCTTTGACGCCATACACGGTGCAAAAAATGTCATCATTCATTTTTACAATTCCACATCAACCCTTCAGCGTAAAGTGGTATTTAAAAAAGATATGCAGGGGATTATTCAGATTGCTATCGACGGAGCCCGCCTGATTCGAGAGCTGGTCAACAGCTATGAAGGTGACACCAAGATCCGAATCGAATATTCGCCCGAAAGCTTTTCGGGTACTGAAATGGACAATGCTGTGGACATTTGCGCTGCGGTCATGCGGGAGCTGGGGGCAACGCCCGAAAATCCTGTGATTCTGAATCTGCCGAATACCGTCGAGATGTGCACGCCCAATACTTATGCCGACCAGATCGAGTATTTTATCCGTCATCTGCCGGGTAGGGAAAATGCGATTATCAGCATCCATCCGCATAACGACAGGGGAACCGGGGTTGCGGCAGCCGAGCTTGCGCTGCTGGCAGGTGCCGAGCGGGTGGAGGGAACGCTGTTCGGCAACGGGGAACGTACCGGCAATCTTGATATTGTCAATTTGGGACTTAATATGCATACCCAAGGCGTTAACCCCAGACTGGATTTCAGTGACCTGCCCTCACTGCGTAAAATGTATGAGGGCTGCACAAAAATGTGCGTCCATGAGCGCCACCCTTATGCGGGTGAGCTTGTGTTTACGGCGTTTTCGGGTTCGCATCAGGACGCCATTAACAAGGGAGTTCAGCACATGAAAGAAACGGGCGGGACTGTATGGGAAATTCCCTACCTGCCGATTGATCCCGCTGATGTTGGGCGGCAGTATGAGCCGATTATTCGCATCAATTCGCAGTCGGGCAAGGGTGGTGCGGCGTTTATTATGCAAAACACCTTCGGCTATAACCTTCCAAAGGAAATGCATCCTGATTTCGGCAGTATGGTAAAAGCTGAATGTGACAGGATCGGGCGGGAGCTGTCATCCGAGGAGCTTTTTGGGGTGTTCAAGAGCAATTATCTGGATATTCCCCAAAAATATAAGCTGGTAGGGCATAGTCTGCTTGAAAAATCGGGCAAGGATTCCGCCGAGGTTCACTTCCACGGTACGGTGGAATGTAATGGAGAAGAGCATCATATCCACGGTGTAGGCAACGGCCCCATCGATGCATTCTTCCAGGGAATCAAGCAGGTCGGGGTTCAAGATTATGAATTTATTTCCTATCATGAGCATGCCATTTCCTCCGGCTCGGATTCAAAGGCCATTGCATATATCGAGCTGAAAAATTCGAACGGTAAAAAGGTGTTCGGCGTTGGCATTGAGCATAATATCAATATGGCGTCCATTCAGGGTGTGCTTTGTGCAATCAACAGAAGCGTATTGGTGTAAGAATATAGGGTTAAGCAGGATTGACAAAAACGATATCTGCTGTAAAATAAACTGAAGCCCATCAAGGGTATGTGAAAACAAAAAGGACTTGCCGGTCTAGGGCGGTCGGCTATTTTAAGTTTTATGTCCTCTTGGGGCATAAAATCAGGAAAGGACATGAACTTATTATGAAATCTTACAAAATCACACTACTTCGCGGAGACGGAATCGGTCCCGAAATCGTTGCCGAGGCGGTGAAGGTACTTGATAAGGTGGGCGAAAAATACGGCTTCGGGGTTGAATACACCGAAGCGCTGATGGGTGGCTGCGCAATCGATGCCACAGGGATACCGCTTCCCCAGGAGACGATAGACAAATGTCTGGCATCCGATGCTGTGCTTCTCGGAGCGGTGGGGGGATGGAAATGGGACAACCTGCCCGGCAATCTCCGTCCCGAAGCAGGTCTGCTTGGCATCCGCGGTGCTTTGAAGCTGTTCGCCAATCTGCGCCCCGCCAAGATTTATGGTCCCCTTAAAGGAGCGTGTCCGCTGCGTGCCGATATTATAGGAGATAGCATGGATATTATGGTGGTGCGCGAGCTGACCGGTGGCATCTATTTCGGAAAGCGCGGGCGAGAGACGGTGGACGGCGTGGAAGCCGCCTATGATACCGAATATTATACAACGACCGAGGTTGAGCGGATTGCCCGGGTTGCGTTTGAGGCTGCAAGGGGACGTAGCGGCAGGCTGTGTAACGTTGATAAGGCAAACGTGCTGGAATCCTCCCGTCTGTGGCGTGAAACCGTGCTCCGTGTAGCCAAAGATTATCCGGATGTGGAGCTTTCACATCTTTACATTGACAACGCTGCGATGCAGCTGGTCCGAAATCCCAAGCAGTTTGATGTGATTCTTGCCTCCAACATTTTTGGTGATATTTTGTCTGATGAGGCATCACAGGTTGCGGGTTCCATCGGCATGCTGGCCTCGGCGTCGCTGGGTGAGGGCAAGCGCGGCCTTTACGAGCCGATTCATGGTTCAGCGCCTGATATTGCCGGCAAGGGGATTGCAAATCCGCTGGCAACCATACTTTCCATCGCTATGATGCTGCGTTATTCAATGGATGAAACGGCTGCTGCCGACGCAATAGAAGCCGCAGTTGAAAAGGTGTTGGATTACGGGTTGCGCACCCCCGATATTTACACCGATGGATGCAAAAAAGTCGGCACAGTCGAAATGGGCGACGCGGTTGTGGCAGCGCTGGCTATGTAAAAACTCAACCACCTCGTCACTACCTTCGGTTTTTAAGCCGAAGGCTTAGACCAATTATTGAGACGATCATATTATAGAAACAGCAGGGATTCAAAAATCTTGAACCCTGCTGTTTTAATATCGTGTACTTGCCGTCAGCCCTCCGCGTACAGTATCACATGTGTCTCTTAACATATGATATTAAGAGACTACCTACCGGGTGATACATTATATTAAAATCAGATATTGATTCCCTGTGCGAGCTCGTGTACTACTTGACAGACAGTCCGTAACCGCGCAGTAATGCCCGTGCATGCTCGACCTGCTCGGCTTCGGGCGGCCGCGTATCCCCCAGAGTGTATGACTGTCCGAGCTCCTCCCATTTGAATTCACCCATCTTATGGAAGGGGAGAAGCTCAACACGTTCAACACAGGAATAGTATCGGAGAAGGTCACCCAGCGCATGAATATGCTTATCCTCCAATGTCAATCCGGGTACAAGGACATGCCGAATCCAGACCGGCTTATGCATCCGCTCACGTGCGGCAAGCATTTCAAGGGTATTGCGGATGTCGTGCCCGGTGATCTTCCTAAAGAGCTGATCGTCCGCCGCCTTGATATCCAGCAGCAGCAAATCGGCAAGCTCAACTGCCTTGCGGCAAAGCAGAAGCGATACCCCGCCCGAGGTGTCGACGGCGGTATGCAGGCCGTTTTCAATGCAGCCTTCCAGAATGGATGCGGCGAATTCCGCCTGCATCAGCGGCTCGCCGC
Organism: Ruminococcaceae bacterium UBA5396; assembly: GCA_002410715.1. Taxonomy (GTDB): domain Bacteria; phylum Bacillota; class Clostridia; order Oscillospirales; family Acutalibacteraceae; genus Avimonas. The sequence continues at coordinate 29,149 of DHOG01000190.1, forward strand.
CGGAAAGCGTAACACCTCCGTTTTTAATAAAGCTCTTATACCGTAGAATGTCTCGAATGACGTCAGCCGAGCCGATCTCCTGTCCGCCGGTGACACACCAGGAGTCCGGGTTGTGGCAGTATACACAGCGCAGCGGACAGCCTTGAAAAAACAAAACATATCGAATTCCCGGCCCGTCCAGCGTGCCGAAGCTTTCCACCGAATGAATTCTCCCCATTACGTTCTCCAAATTAAATCCCCCTAAAGATTGGCTTAATACATTTTACCAGTTAAGGTAAAAAATAAAAAGTTGGAGTCAAGACTACCGGCTTATATCTATAAGCAAGGCACGTCAAAACAGGCAAAAGCCTATAAGATAAGAAAGGGAACGCCGGGGACGGCGTTCCCTACTACTGAAAAGATTAAAAACGGGTATGATAGGTTCTGTTAATTACGTCAAGCTGCTGCTCGCGCGTTAGCTTAACAAAGTTGACAGCGTATCCTGATACACGTATGGTAAGCTGGGGATATAGCTCAGGATGCTCCATTGCGTCCATCAAAACATCGCGGTTCAGTACATTTACATTAATGTGGTGGCCTGCTTCTTCAAAATAGCCGTCCATCAGGTTTACAAGATTGGCCGCCATTTCGTCCTTATCCCGTCCGAGCGCACTTGGCACAATTGAGAAGGTATAGCTGATTCCGTCTTCACTGAAATCATACGGAAGCTTTGCAACCGACATCATGGATGCCACGCTGCCGTGGGTATCCCGTCCGTGCATTGGGTTGGCACCCGGCGCAAACGGTTCACCCGCCTTGCGTCCGTCCGGCGTGGATCCGGTTTTCTTGCCGTACACAACGTTCGACGTAATGGTAAGAATGGAAAGGGTATGGATAGCATCGCGGTAAGTCGGTGTTTTTCTTAGCTTATCCGTAAAGGATTTTACGATTTCAACGGCAATATCATCTACGCGGGGATCGTTGTTACCGAATTTCGGAAAATCGCCCTCGATTTTAAAATCAATTGCCAGCCCGGTTTCGTCACGGATGGGGCTGACCTTGGCATATTTAATCGCAGAGAGTGAATCCGCTACTACAGAAAGCCCTGCTACGCCGCAAGCCATGGTACGGACTGGCTCATCATCATGCAGTGCCATCTGCAGTTTTTCATAACTGTATTTGTCGTGCATATAATGAATTACATTCAATGTGTTGACATATAGCGCAGCAAGCCAATCAAGAATTTTATCAAATCTGCGAATAACATCGTCATAATCCAGATACTTTCCGCGGCAGGCAAGGAATTCAGGGCCAACCTGTGCCCCGCTTTTTTCATCGCGTCCGCCATTTATGGCGTAAAGCAACGCTTTGGCAAGATTGGCGCGGGCACCGAAGAATTGAAGCTGTTTTCCCACCCGCATTGCAGAAACGCAGCAGGCAATGCCGTAATCATCTCCAAACTTCTTCCGCATCAGTTCGTCACTTTCGTACTGAATGGAGCAGGTTTCAATCGATACCTTGGCACAATATTTCTTAAACGGCTCCGGCAGACGGGGACTCCAAATTACGGTCATGTTGGGTTCGGGAGCGGGACCGAGGTTGGTTAGGGTGTGGAGGAAGCGAAACGACATCTTGGTTACCATGTGACGTCCGTCAGTGCCCAGCCCCCCGATTGACTCAGTCACCCAAGTCGGGTCTCCGCTGAACAGTTCGTCATAAGCCGGAGTGCGTAAAAATCGCACCAGGCGCAGCTTCATGATAAAATGGTCCACCATTTCCTGAATTTCACTTTCGGTATATCGACCCTCGTCAAGATCTCGCTGTGCATATATATCAAGGAATGTGGAGGCGCGACCAAGCGACATTGCGGCTCCGTTCTGCTCCTTGATTGCGGCAAGGTATCCGAAATACAGCCACTGCATGGCTTCCCTTGTATCATTTGCGGGTCTTGAAATGTCATATCCATAAGACTCAGCCATACGCTTGAGAGCCTCAAGCGCGCGCACCTGCTCTGCAAGCTCTTCGCGAAGCTGAATCACCTTAATATCCATCACATTATAGACAGCCTCAAGGTGTGATTTCTTTTTCTGTTCAATCAGATAATCGACACCGTAAAGCGGTACGCGTCTGTAGTCACCAATAATTCGGCCGCGGCCGTAAGCATCGGGTAATCCGGTGATAATGCCGGATTTTCTCGCCGCACGCATGGCCGGTGTATAGACGTCGAAAACACCGTCATTGTGTGTTTTGCGGTATTTAAAAACATTTTCAATCTCGGGATCCATTTCTCTGTTATATGCCTCAAGAGAGGTATGAACCATTCGAATGCCGCCGAAGGGCATAATGGCACGTACCAACGGCTTAGCTGTCTGCAGACCGACAATCTGCTCGAGATCCTTGTCAATATATCCCGGGGGGTAAGCATCGATATCTGAGATGGTATGTGTGTCAATATCGTAAATACCCCCGCGATCTTGTTCGTCATTCATGAGAGCCTTGACTTGCGCCCATAGCTCCTCGGTGCGCTTTGTAGGCGATTCAAGAAAAGATTCATCCCCGTCATACGGAATATAATTACGGATAATAAAATCACGTACATCCACAAATTTCTGCCATGATCCCGTCTTAAATTCTTCCATATCCAAACCATCCTTCCCGTTTATCAACTTAATCTATTATACTTTTTTGCTTCATATCCTGCTTATAGTATATCAAATTAGCCGGTTTTATACAATGTTATGACATACAACAAAAGCATACTAAATTAGTATGCTTTTGTACAAAATTTATATACCGGATTTTGCGCCACAATGAAGGGACCTATCCACAAACATGACCGCGCCTATAAAAGCTGCCGTCAACCAAGCACCAATCGCCCTTGCGCAGAATATCCTGTAAGAGTGACGAGTATACGGGAGGGATGGTTATGTTGGATTTGAGGACACCGATCCGTTTCTTTATGGGAACCAATACCGCAGCCGGATTCTTTGGCTTTCTTGATGATTATTATGATGAAAGTGCAGGATGGCGGGCGTTTCTGCTCAAAGGAGGCCCAGGTTCGGGCAAGGACATACTGCTTGGACGTGTATATGAGTTTATGAGCGCGCATGATCAGCAAATACAGGCAATCGTCTGTCCATCTGATCCAAATAAACTGGACGGACTGGTATTTCCGGAAATAAAGGCATGTGTACTGGATGCCAATGCACCGAATGTAATTGAACCCAAATGCTGGGGTGCGGTAGAACAGATTGTGAATTTAAGCGCCTGCATGAATGCAGCCGACTTGTACCGGCGGGCACCGGAAATCATGGAATCTATTTCCGAGTGCGGCAGGCTTGAAGCGCGCTGCCGCAAATTTATCGGCGCGGCGGCATCCTTGCTGAATGACTCCTGCAGGATCGCATTAGAATATACCGACTTTACCAAAATACAACGTAACGCCGCTCGTATTGCGGCGCGGGAATTCGGAACACACAGCGATTGTCCGGGCAGGGAAACCCGCAGGTTTTTGTCTGCTGTAACGCCGGAGGGCGTCATTGTGTATCACGAAACACTTCAGTCCATGTGTCCGCGTATCTATTCCGTTGAGGATGATCATGGAGCTTCATCGCGTCTGCTCCTTGATGAGTTACGCAAACGGGCACTTGATGCTGGACATGATGTAATCAGCTGTTACTGTCCCATCTTCCCGAATGATAAACCGGAACACATATTGATTCCTTCAATCGGAATCGGGTTTACGACATCCAGCATCTGGCACAAGGCCGATTTCCCTGTGTTCCGCCGTATTCATGCTGCAAGATTCACCGATACTGATCGCCTGCGCCAACGGCGGCAGCTGCTTTCGTTTAACAAAAGGGCTGCCCGTGAGCTGATAAACGAAGCCGTGAGCATTTCGGCTGAGATAAGATCCTCCCGGGGGATTGTCGAGAATCATTACATTGACGCCATGGATTATGACGGCGCAAATCTGCTTACCGATTGGGTTATCACCGAGCTAGAGGAAATTGCAAGCCAAAACACAGACTGAACCTACTATTAAAAATAACCGTCCTTCCCTCGCACCGATAATTCGCCGGCATTTACAGGCACGATGCTGCTGCCGCTGTCAACCAGCAGACGTCCGTCAGCTGTGATACCGACAGCCACCCCATGTAGTTGTATTACTCCATCGGGCGAAAGTATCCGGACTTCCCTTCCAATATTGATACAGCGTTTTTCATAATTATCACGCAGTTTAGAAAAACCATACATACTTAGTGTCAGACATAAAGGCTCGAGCCGGTTCATTACCGAAGCGACGACAAGCTCGGGAGCGGGGGCGCGGCCGGCAACCATGCGGACAGAACCGGCGCGGGGGAGACCGGATTTTGTAAAATCCTCGGCTGTTTGATCCAAATTAATTCCAATGCCAGCAACAGCATAGCCTCCGTCCTCAGATAAACAATTTTCACATAAAACGCCACATATTTTATAACCCTCGCATATTATGTCATTGGGCCACTTAATTTGAAATGTCTTTCCGGTCAGTAATTGCAGCGCATCACACACTGCAATTCCGCAGATCAGCGGAAGTAAAGCCGCTTTGTTCGATGGCTTAATCAAAAGAGATAATGCGACGCTCTGACCTTTTGCCGCACACCACTTTCTGCCCAGCCTCCCGCGGCCGGATGTCTGAAAGCCTGTCCAGCAGAGCGTGCCATGGGGCATTAAATTACCGTTTTCTTTCAGCCAACGATTGGTTGAATCGAGAGACTCAAAATAGTAAACTGGATTTCCGATTGTCCGTGCAGTTAAACCACTTAATGAACTTTTTTTCATAAACCCAACTCCATGATATTGGTTACAATCCCTGCCTGCGTAATATCAAGGATCCCGTATGTCGGGCGGTGACCCGCCAAACTGCCGGGATTCATGATATAAAGCCCGTCTTCATATTCTGTTAACGGCATGTGTGTATGACCGAAAAGAAGAATTTGGCAATCTCTTTCACGGGCTGCACAGCAGACTTTATATAAACCCATTTTTACACCATAACGGTGACCGTGTGTAAAAAATATCCGATACCCTGCGACTGTTTCTATCCCTGAATCGGGCAGAACTGCGGAATATCCGTAGTCACAGTTTCCAGCGATAGGAAGTAGCCTTCTGTCCGGATATTCATCGGTTAGATCCAAAACCTCGCGTGCTCCGTCTCCGAGATGAATGACCAGTTTTGCTTGGGGCTGATATGCAATCGCGTGACGAAGGGCGTATTCATCTCCGTGTGTATCGGACATAATCAAAACCCTCATATCCTGCGTTCCCTTCATAAATTCACATAAATTTTCATAAGTATATCACAGATAGCTTCTGTATGGAAAGGGTTGATTAAACCATGAATAAAAACAAGCCAACTCCCGAACAGCTTCAGGCACTTTTACAATATGCCAGCAAAAAGTTGGGTACAACTCCCGAACAGCTAGCCCAAACAGTTGACAGCGATGCCGCAAAAAAACTTGCATCCAAGTTATCATCAGTAGATTCAGCCAGGTTTCAAGAGGTGGTCAGTGACAAAGATAAGCTGGAAAAAATGCTCAGCTCCCCCCAAGCGCAGCAATTGATAGAAAGGCTTATGGGCGGTAAAAAGTGAGAATAATGTGTTCCCGAAAGATTGGTGAAAAAAATGGACGATCTGGCAAAGAAGCTCAGTGAACTGCTGAGCTCACCTGACGGTTTACAAAAACTACAGGCAGCCGCGGCTTCGGTTGGAATGCTCACCGGAAACAACTCCGGAGCAAGCCAATCGAAGCCTGCAGATCCGCCCGCGGCGAATGATCCGCAGCCGGATTCGGTCTCGACTTCCCTGCCGGTTTCAGACATTGCGGGAATCGCGGGAGGAGATTTTGAAACACTTAGTAGGCTGTTGCCCCTGGTTTCCGGTTTCAGGCAGGAAAATCAGGATACCCTCCTATTAAAAGCTTTGCGCCCATATTTGCAGGACGAGCGCCGCCACCGGCTGGACGATACTCTAAAAATCATGCATTTGCTGAAGGTGCTTCCTCTTCTCAGGGATAAAGGAGTGCTGTAGGCTTCTCTCTTATTTCGGCTTGTCAGTTGTATTTCGGAAAAATAAAAAGGTACTTTCCCATGACGAAACAATTCTATTTTTCGTCATGGGAAATGCCGGTTCCTTCTGGTCGGCGAGTCTTTTATTATATTTAGTAGCTGAGACAAATAAAAACCGCCCAAAGGGCGGAGCTTTTTCTGTCTATCAAAGGAAGGAGAATCACCATGATGGACGAAAATATGATTCGTATGCAGCAGGAGGCTGTCGAAAGGGTGCGTCAGATGCAGGAACGGGCGCGTAAATATGTGGAAAAAGACGAGGAAGTTCAGCCGAAGGTTGCGGGGGATAACAGTGTGAATCCGTTTCGCGAGCCTGTACAGGCTTTGAATCCCGAATCAAAAGCAATTGAAGCAGCCAGCGGGGGAAAAAACATCAGTCCGTTCAAAAAAGGCTTGTCGTTTCTGGATGGATTCGGTGAGGACGGCGAACAGCTTTTGCTGCTGATGCTGGCTGTGCTTCTTGTCAGGAATGAAGCTCCGATTGAATTAGTTCTGGCAATCCTTTATATTGCAATGTAGGGGTTTCACACCGTCATTGAACATTGCGTATGTGTTTTTTCCTTTCTTTTTTGCTTCATACAATGCTTTGTCTGCATTATGATATAGATCCTCAAATGTAATTCCGTGAGAAGGATAAAGTGCGATGCCGATGCTTACCGAAACCGACATGTTTGTCTCAAAAGCATTATCAAGCGTTTGAGATAAATGGTTTATTTCAATTGCTTTACGAATAGCCCTTTCCGGAGTGGATATATTTTTTAAAAACAGCAGAAATTCATCTCCGCCCACACGTCCAAGAATATCGGTTGAGCGGAATAAGTCCTGCATACATTCCGAAATTCTTGTAAGAAGATTGTCTCCGTAAAGATGACCGTAGGTATCGTTTATGCTCTTAAAATTATCGATATCAAGAACCATCATGGCATGCTGATTTGTTTGCCCTTCTTCACTGTCAAGGAATCTGGTGACACGACTTTTGGTTGCTCCGTGATTGTAAATCTTACATAATGAATCCCGTTCGGCAAGGTACTGCATTTCAGCTTCTTTCTTTTTACGGCTTTCTATACTTTTGATTGTAATAATACCCATAACGTCATTGGTGCCGGGATCACGCAGCAGGTTTATTGTGCATTTGATCCACATAAAAGGCTTGCCCAACTCGGCTCGGCGAAACTCCAATGTGACTGATTTTCGTCCATTCTTAAAAGCGGCAAGCAGACTGGTTTGTGATAAGCCGTCCACCAGGTAGCCCGCGTCATCAGGATGTATCCATTTTACAGATATCCATGACAGGCATTCGGAAAAACAGTTTGAAGGTGCCATCCCAAAACGTCTTGCCAAGCCCTCATGTCCTTCAATCAACGTATCTTTGGTAACGTTTACTTTATAAATATGAATTGCGCTGCTGAGAATTGCCTTATGGTATTCAAGCTCAGTCAACAGCTTTTTCTCTTTTTTATATTGTGATGTTATATTTCGAATGATTCCGAGGGCGTAGGAACTGCCAAAACCGTATTGATGCAGATTGGCAATTGTAATTTCGACCCAATACTTATTAAAAAGCTGAATTGTTAAATATGTAACCGAGCTGCCGTTTCTTGTTTTTTCAATAGCGCGGTCGCATGTATCTGCGAAATCAGGATGAATCAACCCCATTTCTACTAAACTTTCCGAGCAGCAGTCAAAGCAGGGCGAAATCCCGTAATTTTCAGCAATTGTATGTGACAAATATATTTTATTATTTTCAATGTCATAGTCAAATAATATATAGCCCAGCCGTTCAAGAGGAATTCTGTAATATGATTTATGAATTGGGCAGATATTTTCAGAATCTACTTTAAAATCACACACATAAGTAAGGCTGCCGCACAGCCTCTCAATCCCGTCCGCCTGAGTCAGCAGGCTACCCTGAAGCAGAACCCATGAGATGTATCCTGCCTTATTATATACCCTGTAGGTGTAGTGAACCTTTCCGCACATTTCAAGCTGATTACGAACGGTGGTTTGGACAACCAATCTGTCGACTGCAAGCAAAAACGCAGAAGGGGTTATTCCGAATTTTTCGGTCCATTCATTTTGGTCATAGCCCAACATTTCTATGCATTCATTGCTAATGAATGATATCGAAAAATCGTAGTCAATATCAGCTATAATAATACCTCCGTTTATGCTGCTTTGAATTGCGTTCAGCATCTGCGGAGAAAGCGATTCATGATTCCAAATTTGGTTGTTTTCTAATAAGTCTAAACTCATAATCGAGAACGCCTCCTCTTCACCTTTTGCCTCAGAAGAAGGCGGCGTTTAAAGGTACTATAATCAAACCGGTTAATTGAGATTGTAACTGATTGTAACTGAATCGGCAGGAAAAATCAATACTATTATCCACAATATTACATTAATGAGCGTTTTTAAGGGCTTTTACAGAAAATCAATTCTGTAAAAACCCCTTTTGCTATGCCAAAACAAAACGCTTCAGTTTGTTATGACTGCTTTGATTTGGTGGTTTGATTCGAATTGGAAACAGAATCTGACGTTTTCCCCGCATCTTCTGTCTCATCTTGTGCTTCATATGTCAATTCTGTTTTTACGCTTTCATCAGACGATTTCTCATTTGCAACCGAAATCAATTTCCAGGAGTCTGTGTCAACCCGTTCTACGGTATAAATCTGAAATTTTTCGGCATCTTTTGGTGTCGGATCAATCAGCTCCCCTTTTTCATCGCGGCCGATTTTTGTTGTCAGAACATACCCGACGCGCACCTCGATTCTGTCCCCTTTCTTCTTAAGAGAATCTATAACGTTAACGTACATAGAAGACGAGCTGGTACTTGGAATATGATAATAGCCTTGCGACTCATCATATTCAACCGCAAAGCTTTTACCCTCATCCCCGATTGTGTGATGATAAATTGTAACGCCTGAACCAAATAAATACATGTAGGATTCTTCAATTTCACTGACCGGAATCAGCATGCGACCAAGATCATCCATGGCATAGGAACTGATACCGCTGCTGTCGAGAAGCTGTTGGATACGTTCGGTTTCAGTTATACGCCAAATAGCGGCAAGCAGCAAGGCATCCTGCTTTGATTCGTTAACATTTGAGAAAGGCTCGGGATTATATTGCATGACCGGCAGAAGAAAATCATACAGCTCATTGCGAAGCGGTGTGTCATCTTGTGCGCGTTCCACCGCACGAATACCCGCCATCACCAATGAAACCAAACCAATGGCAGCAAGCACCAGCACCATGAGCCCGATCGGAGCCGCAAGACGATGCATACCGCGTCGTCGTCCACCCGTTGTATAGCGGGTGGCTGAAAGCATCTGGGGAATTTCAGCCGTATCAGCGCCAGCTTCACGGAGAGACTGCTTGGCATGTTTCATTTCACGGTTTATTGAAGATCCAGCTGCCGAAACAGCAGACGACTTTTTATTTCTAACCGACATTTTAGTGCTTTGATTTTCAGGCTGTACTGAATCTTCGACCTTTTGCCATTCACTTTTCATGGAGTCGGCTCCTTTCTTAACGAATTTGTCCATTTCCATATACAATGTATTTCATGGTGGTCAGCTCGCGTAGGCCCATGGGGCCGCGGGCATGAAGCTTTTGTGTGGAGATTCCGATTTCAGCCCCCATGCCGAATTCCCCGCCGTCGGTAAACCTGGTTGAAGCGTTAACATATACAGCCGCGGCATCGACCCGGGATGTGAACGCTTCTGCCGCACTATGGGTGTCGGTTACAATGCATTCACTGTGGCCGCTTCCGTATCGGGAAATATGCTCAATGGCTTCTTGGATTGAACAAACCACACGAACAGCCATTGTAAAGTCGAGAAACTCTGTTGCATAGTCATCCTCGGTTACGGCAATTATATCCGGATCTCCCAGGATTTCACGCGTTTGCTCACAGCCACGAAGCGCTATGCCGGCTTGTTTCAAAGCCGATACCAGAGTAGGCAGCATAGAGGGGGCAACCGATTGATGCACCAGCAATGTCTCTGCAGCATTGCAAACCGACGGACGGGAGGCTTTTGCATTGACGACAATCGCCTTGGCCATATCAATATCTGCCGCTTCATCCACATAGATGTGGCAGTTGCCGACACCGGTTTCAATCACCGGGATGGTTGAGTTTTCAATAACCGCTTTAATCAGACCTGTGCCCCCCCGCGGAATCAGAACATCAATATATCCGCGCATACGCATCATTTCGGCGGCTGTTTGGCGAGAGGTGTCTTTAATTAGCTGTACACAGTCTGCAGGAAGCTTTGCGGCACTTAATCCCTCGCGCAATGCCTCTGCAATTGCGATGTTTGAATGCAGTGCTTCCTTGCCTCCTCTGAGTATTGCTGCATTTCCGGATTTTAGGCAAAGCGCAGCCGCATCCGAGGTCACGTTTGGGCGTGCCTCATAAATAATACCCACAACGCCAAGGGGGACCCGTGTCTTTTGTATGCGGAGTCCGTTCGGGCGAAGGCTGCCCTCTATAATCTCACCGACAGGATCACCCAGAGCGGCGACCTGACGAATTCCGTCCGCCATGGCGGATATCCTGGCGGGCGTGAGGGAGAGCCGGTCCAGCAATGAACGGTTCATTCCGTTTGCGGTTGCTTGTTCAATATCAAGCCGATTGGCAGTAAGGATATCGTCCTGTTTTTCTACTAGCGTGTGTGCCATCAGCTCCAGTGCGCTGTTCTTCACGGCTGAAGATGCAACCGCAATCTGTTTTGACGCTGTTTTTGCACGTCCGCCTAATTCGTGAAGCATTGCAGGATTACTCATTTTAGATTCCTGTCCTTTCCGTAGTAGTTTTATGACGGTCGGGGAGACCTTCTTAAGTACAGAAAAGAGTACCTACCGGCTCGCCGTCAAATAAATTATACAAGCAATGGGGATTGGATCCGTTCATTATCACCGTCGGAATACCTGCCTCGCCGGCAATTTCGGCGGCGTGAAGCTTGGTAATCATCCCTCCGGTGCCTCTGCTTGACCCTGCACCACTGGCAGATGCCCGCAGTGCATCGTCAATTGTATCTACAAACGGAATCATGACCGCGTCGTCATGTGTGCGGGGATCTGACGAGTAAAGCCCGTCAATATCTGTCATGATAATCAGGGCGTCGGAGCCGGACAGAACCGCAACAACAGCGGAAAGGGTGTCGTTGTCCCCAAATTCAATTTCTTCGATCGACACCGTATCATTTTCGTTAACAATGGGGACTGCCCCGTAAATCAAAAGCTGATTTATGGTGTTGATTACATTGGATTTTCTGTCTTCATCTTCGATGACATCCCGTGTCAGAAGAACTTGGGCGGTAACATGCCCGTATTCGGAAAACTGTTTGTCATATATGTACATCAATTCGCACTGCCCGACGGCAGCAGCAGCCTGTTTCCCCGCGATGTCGCACGGGCGTTCTTTCAGTCCAAGGTGCGCAACGCCCACTCCGATTGCACCCGAAGTTACCAGAACAATTTCCCGTCCTGAGTTTTTGATATCGGACAGCACTTTAACCAACGATTCAATTCGTCTCAGGTTCAGATTTCCATTTGCATAGGTCAAGGTTGAGGTACCTACCTTAATTACGACACGCTTGGATTCTATGATTTTTTTCATTGTTACTTCCCGTTTCATACGGACACTTCCTAATTACAATAATTAACGCCCCGAAATAATACGCTTAATTATACCAGCCGCAGGTTCTGTGTGCAAGCATTCACTGTTTATGTGTCTGTGTCAAGTTAATGTTGGT
>DHOG01000149.1:0-20922 GCA_002410715.1 Ruminococcaceae bacterium UBA5396
TCTTACCATTTCTGCCTTTCGCTACTCTTGAGGAGCTTCAAATGCTGGCAAGGGACCAGCTTGAAAAAGGTGAAATGCTGTCGTGTGATATCGGTCCGATTGTCGGAACCCATGCAGGACCCGGTGCCGTGGGTCTTGCCTTTATCGCTAAATAGGTAATGAAAAGGATTAAACGCCGAGCATTGGTAATCGTTTTGGCATTTTTCGTGTTGAGCAGCTTTGGGTGCAGAAATGCTTCACATACTGAAAAGCCGGCTGTATCCGAATCGGTATCCCGGACATTAGAAGCAACGCAACCCAATACCGTAGAAACGGTTCCTATGCTTTTGCCTCATAATCTGTCGGAAACGCGGACAGAAAAGATTACGCATGTTGTATTGCATTTTTCAAGCAGTGTTGTTCGGAAGCCCGAGCAGCCATTTCTTGTCGAAGATATCATAGATATCTTCAAAGATTACCAAGTTTCGGCACACTACTTGATTGCAAGAGATGGGCAGATATATCAGCTTGTTTCGGAGGATAGGGTGGCATATCATGCGGGAAAAGGCAGTCTTGACGGATACCCCGAATATGCCGACAGACTGAATCAATATTCAATTGGCATTGAGATGCTGGCAATCGGTACGAAAGACGAAATGTCCACCTTGATCCATGGGGATGTTTATGATTCGCTGCCGGATGGGTATATCGGATATACGCAGGCACAGTATATCGCCCTTAATAAATTGCTTGACAGCCTGCTTACGCGCCACCTAGATATAAAAAAGGATAAAAATCATATTATCGGGCATGACGAATACGCAAAAAACAGGAAAACCGACCCGGGTTGTTTGTTTGATTGGTCAAAAATCGGGTTGCAAAGATAAAATGATAAAAGCAATTGGTTTTAAATTGTTGAAAAAGTTTAGAAATTCGATAGTTTTGCTTGACAAGCATTGTGTGTTTGGATATAATGTTCTGGCGGCTTAAAAAGACCGCAAACGCGTGAGAGCCATTAGCTCAGTCGGCAGAGCATTTGACTTTTAATCAAAGGGTCCGGGGTTCGAATCCCCGATGGCTCACCAAAGCGAAAGTATGAGAAAACCGTGTGTTTAAGCCATTTTTAAGGCTTTATACACGGTTTTTCTTTTATTTTTATAACCCACCTTTTTGTCGTAAAAGTGTCGTAAAAATATCACCTATTCTCCCCGCTATCTAATTACGGACAACGGGGATTTGTTCTGTCTACTCGTCATTCTTCAACTGCTTCACAATCTGATTACCATACACCGCCGCACCCGTCACAAGCACGCCCTGTATACAGCTGTTCACGTCAATACTGAAATCGGCGTGCCCCATTAAGGCAATCATATCTTTCGGACAAACCCCGGCGGCAGGCATTCTTGTAGAGAAGGTCTGGCGCATCGCATGAGGTGTATCCATGCACTTCCCTGAACCGATAAGCTGGTGAGTGCAGGTTAATAACTATCGGAGTATTTACATTTGATGTAAAAATGTGTAGAATATATGTCATAACTAATTGGCACGAGAAGAATATTAGCAGCAAAGATCTAATTATAATTTTGAAATGGGTATGTAGGTATGTATAGGTGCTTTTTCAAGAGACTGATTGATATTATCCTGTCCCTTTGCGGAATAATCGTTTTCTCTCCCATTATGTTGATGGTTGCGATTGCCATTAAACTTGATTCTCCGGGTCCGATTTTTTTCAAGCAAAAGCGGATTGGATTACATAAGAAGTATTTTAACATTTTTAAATTCCGGTCAATGCCCGTAAAAATCCCCCCCGATGTCCCGACCCATCAATTGGGAGATGTTAGTTCGTGTTTGTCAAAATTTCAGAAATTTATACGAAAGTCTTCTATCGACGAGCTCCCGCAGCTTTTCAACATACTCTCGTCTAAGATGAGCATCATTGGACCGCGCCCGGCCTTATGGAATCAATATGATTTGATTGAAGAACGGGATAAATACGGTGCGAATGACATCAAGCCCGGGCTAACCGGCTGGGCTCAGATAAACGGCCGTGATGAGCTGGAAATCAGCGAAAAAGCGTGCTATGATGGTGAGTATGTCGAAAAGATGGGGTTTCTTTTTGATGTGAAGTGTTTTATCGGCACCATTGTTACGGTTTTGAAAAAAGATGGTGTTGTTGAGGGCGGAACTGAAAGTTTAGAATCCGAAAATGAAGAAGCTAAGACACTATTTTGAAAAGGATATCGCTGAAGGGAATGTTCGGTAGAATGATTTTAGTAACCGGGATTACGGGTCACAGCGGTCGCTATTTCCTGCAGGAATTAAAAAATAGCAAGTATGAAAATACCATTAGATGTATCGTCAGAGAGACTTCGAAGATCGACATTTTGCAAAATTGCGGATTAAAGGTTGAAACGTGCTTTGGCGATTTGAATGATGAAGCATTTTTAGATAAATGTATGAAGGGAATTGATACGGTTGTACATATCGCAAGTATTCGTTATTCGAAAAAAATTATTAAAGCTGCGATAGACAATCAAGTAAAGAGAGCGGTATGCGTACATACAACCGGAATCTATTCAAAATTTAAGGCTGCGTCTGAGGAGTATAAAGCTATAGACAGAACGCTGAAGGAAATGATCGAAGGCACTGACATTCAGTTGACAATACTCCAACCAACTATGATTTACGGCGATATGTGTGATCATAATATGAGCAGGTTTATTAAAATGGTTGATAAACTTAAACTATTTCCGGTCATAAATCATGGATCATGTATGATTCAGCCGGTAAACGCAAGAGATTTGGGCAAAGCGTATTATCAGGTACTTACTATACCGGCCGATAAGGCGGGAACATTATATAACTTGTCAGGGGATAAGCCGATCCAGTTGATTGAAGTTTTAAGAATAATCAGTAACACCCTTGGCAAAAGAACAATATTTATAAGTTTTCCGCTTTGGCTGGGTGTTTTGCTTGCACGAACTGCAAAAATACTAACTTTAGGGAAGATCGATTATATTGAAAAAATCCAAAGAATGTCTGAGGACAGGTGCTTTTCACATGAGGATGCAGAGAAGGATTTTGGTTATAAGCCCTGCTTCTTCAGCGAAGGAATATTAGCAGAAATTAATGAGTATATCAGCCAAAAGAGCTGATCTTTTCGGATGGGTGAAATATGAGAATTATTGTGCTATCCTGTCATACGCCATCTCTTTTTTGGTTTCGTATGGATATGATGATTGATTTTATAAGATCTGGTTATGAAGTCTATGCACTGGGAAATGACAATGAGGATGTTTGGAAACAACAGTTTACTAAGCATAACATTATATATAAACAAATAAAATTTCACAGAAACGGACTAAACCCAATATCAGATTTTATCTCAACCATTCATTTAATTTCTCTTATCAAAGATATTAAGCCGGACAAAATTTTTATTTATCAAGCGAAAACCATAATCTATGGAAGCATTGCTGCGAAAGTAGCCGGTGTTTATGATGTTTATTCTCTTGTAGCAGGACTGGGATCAATATTCAGGGGAAACGGATTTAAAAACAGTGTTATAAGGGCATTGTTGAAAGTCCAATACAAAATAGCATGTTGCTTTAATAAGGCTGTTTTCTTCCAGAATGACGATGACAGGAGGGAATTCGTAAACAACAGGATTATAGCAAAAAATAAGACGATAATCATAAATGGATCGGGCGTAAATCTTGAAAAATTTAAACCGACAGCTTTGCCTGATACGCCGGCTTTTTTGTTTATAGGCAGACTGATAAAGGATAAAGGAATCATTGAGTATTTAGAAGCGTGTAAAAGAATCAAAGAAGAATATCCGCAGACTCGTTGCCTTCTTGTCGGACCGTTTGACAGCAATCCTACCTCTCTTAAACCGGCTGATTTGGATCAATATATTGCAAATCATATTGTTGAGTATTACGGAGAGCAAAATGACGTAAGACCGTTTATTTCGCAATGCTCGGTATTTGTGCTACCATCTTATTATGAAGGTACACCGAAAACAGTTTTGGAATCAATGGCGATGGCAAGGGCGATTATTACAACGGATGCTCCCGGGTGCAGAGAAACGGTTATTAACGGAGTGAACGGTTTTTTGGTAAACATTAAGAATATAGAAGATTTGGTTGACAAAATGAAGTTCTGTATTATCAACCGGGATATTACAAAAAAAATGGGAGAAGAGAGTCTGCGCATTGCTATAGAAAAATATGATGTTACAAAAGTGAACCATCAAATCCAAAAGACGATGAACATTAAGAAAGCAGATGGTGTTTAATGGGCTTATACGAGAGAATTATTAACCGCGAAGAAAAAATATCCTTAATCGGACTCGGTTATGTCGGCATGCCGATAGCAGTAACCTTTTCAAAAAAAGTGAATGTAATTGGGTTTGATGTTAACAAACAAAAAATAGAGTTATATAAAGCGGGTATCGACCCCACCAAAGAGGTAGGCAATGAAGCCGTCTCGAAATGTACGGTTGATTTTACATCTGATGAAACAAGATTGAAAGAAGCAATGTTCCATATTGTCACTGTACCCACCCCGGTAAACTCGGATCATACACCCGATTTAACTTCAATAAAAGGTGCCAGTGCGATTTTGGGGCGTAATTTGACAGCCGGTTCGATTGTTGTATACGAATCCACTGTTTTTCCGGGGGTTACCGAGGATATATGCGTACCCATTCTTGAAAAAGAGTCCGGTCTGAAATGCGGCGCGGATTTTAAGATTGGTTATTCACCGGAACGCATTAATCCGGGAGACAAGACGCACCGACTGGAAACAATCACGAAAATTGTATCCGGTATAGATGAGGAAACGCTTGATACAATTGCCAAGGTATATGAATTGGTGGTACAAGCGGGGGTATACAAAGCCGAATCCATCAAGGTTGCCGAAGCTGCAAAGGTAATTGAAAATAGTCAGCGCGATATCAACATTGCATTTATGAATGAATTATCCATCATATTTAATAAAATGGGGATTGATACAAAATCTGTTTTAGAGGCTGCCGGAACAAAATGGAACTTTTTAAATTTTACACCCGGCTTGGTCGGAGGACATTGCATCGGTGTCGACCCCTACTATCTTACATATAAGGCTGAGCAGTTGGGATACCACTCCCAAATCATTTTGGCGGGACGGCGAATCAATGACAACATGGGCAAATATATTGTGGAAAATCTGATGAAAAGCTTAATTAAAGCCGATGTTCCGGTCAAAAATGCCAAAGTCACCATTCTTGGATTCACCTTTAAAGAAAACTGTCCCGATACCCGTAACACACGCGTCATTGACATTGTACGTGAGCTTCAGGAATTCGGAATTGATCCGGTCATTGTTGACCCGGTAGCGGATCCGGCGGAAGCGAGCCGGGAATATGGCATTCGGTTTGCTGAAGCCGATTCAATTCGAAATATGGATGCAGTTGTTCTTTCTGTGGCACATGATGAATTTAAGAACCTGTGTCGGGCAGACTTGGGAAAATTTTTCAAGTCAACGAACAGTAAAAAAGTCTTATTGGATATCAAGGGAATTCTCAATAAAAGTGAGTATGAAAAAGCAGGATATATATACTGGCGTCTTTAATATTTTATTATAAAAGTGTATCATGGACAAAGGAGCTATTTTAATGGGTTATCAAGGATTAGAATTCAGCAGTGATTCTGTGTTTCTTGTAACAGGAGGGGCGGGATTTATTGGTTCAAATCTGTGCCAAGCATTGCTTCACATGGGCTATACCGTTCGGTGCTTTGACAACCTTTCTACCGGAAAACAGGAACATGTAGATGAATTCGCTTTAAATCCTAACTATAAATTCATAAAAGGTGATATTCGTGATCTTGATACCTGCATAGAAGCCTGCAGCGGTGTGGACTATGTGCTTCATCAGGCTGCATGGGGGAGTGTACCCCGCAGCATTGAAATGCCGCTTTTATATGAAGAAATCAACATCCGCGGCACATTAAATATGATGGAAGCCGCTCGGCAAAACCGGGTTAAAAAGTTTGTTTATGCATCCAGTTCATCCGTATACGGAGATGAGCCGAATCTCCCCAAAAGGGAAGGACACGAAGGCAATTTGTTATCCCCGTATGCGCTTACTAAAAGGGTAGACGAAGAATACGGAAAGTTATATACTAAACTGTATGGTTTGGATACTTACGGGCTGCGGTATTTTAATGTTTTCGGCAGGCGTCAGGATTCCAACGGTGCATATGCCGCAGTGATTCCGAAATTTATTAAACAATTATTAAATGATGAAACTCCAACCATAAACGGAGACGGAAAACAGTCACGGGATTTTACCTATATTGAGAATGTTATTGAAGCCAATTTAAAAGCCTGCCTTGCTTCACATCAAGCTGCCGGACAAGCCTTTAATATCGCCTATGGGGGGCGGGAATATCTGCTGGATATTTATTACGCCTTAACCAAAGCTTTGGGGAAGGATATCGAGCCGTTATTCGGACCGGAACGCAAGGGAGATATCAAGCACAGCAACGCGGACATAAGCAAGGCGAGACAGCTGCTTGGCTATGACCCTGATTATAGCTTTGCAGATGGTATTCAGCTGGCGATTGTGTGGTATAAGGAGAATTTGTGATGGATAAGCCGAAGATTGCAATACATAAAAATGACGCAATATTCAATCATTCAACCAATTGGAATAATGTATGGATAGATTATTGTCAGAAAAACAATCTGAATTACGGCGTTGTAAACTGTTTTGACCATGACATTCTTGCTACATTAAGAAATTACACCTGTCTCGTCTGGCATTTTAGTAATTATGCGCTTCAAGAGATGTTGTTTGCAAGAAGCATTTTGAATTCAGCTAAAAAAATGGGTATAAGAGTTTTTCCGGATTACGACACAGCGTGGCATTTTGACGATAAAATAGCGGAGTACTACTATCTTCAGGCAGTGGATGCACCTGTTCCCAAGAGCTATATATTTTATGATGTGAAATCCTGTACAAGCTGGCTTAAATTACAGAATACTTATCCATTAATAGCAAAGCTCAGATGTGGTTCCGGTTCAAATAATGTTAAAATGATTAGAAATTATAGCGATGCGTTGAAACATACAAAACGCATGTTTGGGAGAGGCTATAAAAATGTACCAAGTATTTTTTTTAAAACAAAATCAAATTTGAAGTCAGCTGGGAACTGCAAAACAATTTTGAAACGGGCAAAACGGATACCTGATTTTATACAAACCTATACGCACGCAAGAATGCTTCCAGGTGAACGTGGTTATACTTATTTTCAAGAATTCATTCCAAATGACGGGTATGATATAAAAATTGTTGTTGTCGGCGATAAGTTGAGCTTTATCGCAAGGAATGTACGGAAGGGTGATTTCCGTGCATCGGGCGGCGGGACTTTGTTTTTCGACAGGAATTTAGTAACACCTGATATTATAAATACCGCATTTGAAACAAGCGATAAACTAGGTTTTCAATGTATGGGTTACGACTATGTTGTTGACAACAGAACGAATAAGCCTTACATAATTGAAATTAGCTATGGATTTTCTCATACAGCATTGATGCAGGCAGGGGGCTATTGGGATAGAAATGGTTTATGGCATAATGAACCATTGAATGCACCGGCAGAAGTTTTAATGAATCTTAACAGGTAGAGCGAAAAGCACTGTTTTATATATGGCTTGAAAGGGTATGGATATAATGCCTAAAGTATCAATTATAATGTCCACATTTAACGGCAGCAAATATATCTGTGATGCGATTGAATCAATTATTAGCCAGACGTTCTCTGACTGGGAGCTTATTATTTGTGACGATTGTTCAACCGATGATACCTATAAAATTCTAACGAAATACAGTGCTAAATATCCTGAAAAGTTTATTATATTTCAAAATAAGAATAACCTAAGGCTGGCAGCATCCCTCAATGAATGTCTAAAATATGCAAGCGGTGAATACATAGCCAGAATGGACGATGATGACATATCTTTACCGGAACGTTTTAGCTGTCAAGTAAAGTTCCTGAATGAACATCCGGACGTATCGTATGTGTGCAGCAATTGCTATCTGTTTGATAATGATAATAACATCTGGGGTGTTTCGATAAATAAAAGACCTCTTACAGTTGAGAATATATATAAATATCAGCTAATTGTTCATCCTACGGTTATGATCCGAAAAGATGTTTTAACCCAAGTCGGCGGGTATACAGTTGCTAGGTATACGAGGCGAACAGAAGACTTTGATTTGTGGTGCAAATTGTGTTCAGAAAAAAAAACAGGATTTAATTTGGATGAGATATTATTAAAATATCGTGAAGATAATCATAGTTTTAAAAAAAGAAAAGCTAAATACAGAGTGGATGCATTTAAGTTGAGAATGATTTGGCGACGGAGATTAAATTTGCCGTTACGATATGATTTGTATGCTTATGCAGCATTAATGAAAATTTTAATTCCAAGTCCGATTATAAAAATATTCCATAAAAGAATAACAAGAATAAAATAACATTGAGGGTGCGTTTATATGGAAAACGAGTGTGTTTTGTTAATGCTTGGTTGTGATAAGAATATTGATTTAGTGGAACTTAATTTGGATATGATAAAACGATTTTGGCCTGACTGTCCGTTCCCTGTTTATATCAGTCTTGAGACATATCATGGGAATTATGGTGATAATATTAAAATCATGAATTCAAATGAAACAAAATGGTCAAAAAGAATTATGGAGCATCTGGCGGGATTAAACAGTAAATACGTAATGATTACGTTAGATGACTTTATTATTGAAGACTTTGTACATACCCAAACAGTTGTTGATTGTATCAATTTTATGAATGAAAATCCGCAAGTTGTTAATATGGCTTTTGATGCGTTTAACGGTAAAAGAATTCCTGGAAAAGATTTTAAACATTTTCAGTGCAGAAAAAAAAGAAGCAATTGTCTTTTGAATTGGCAAATTGGATTATGGAGAACCGATAACCTAATAGAGCTTATGGATCCAAATGAGAATCCCTGGGAATCTGAGGTGTTTGGTTCTATGAGAGCAGAATTAAAAAAAGAATCACAATTTTATTGCTTGGATGTTAAAATGCATAAACCAATTGAATATAATAATGGTTGGCTTGTTGTAAGGGGTTGCTGGAACGGAAACGAGATTAAGCGATTGGAACAGAAATTAAATATTAAAATTGATACGGGAGATAGACTGATAAAATACAAAGACTTTCAATATATATCATTTTTTCCTCGAGTGAAGCGTCGCCTAAAAATTATTTTTAAAAGGTATAATTATAAAATTAAAAGTAGGTTGGAAGCATGAGAAAAATAGCAATAATGTATATTTGTATTGGAAAGTACTCTGTTATGTGGCAAGCATTTTATGAATCAGCGCAAAGATTTTTATTTAATAATGACAGCAAACATTTTTTTGTTTTTACTGATTCGGAGGAAATATTAAATTCATTTTATCCCGATGTCACTACAATACGGGAATCTAATTACGGTTGGCCGGGCAACACCCTTTACAGGTTCAAAATGTTTTCAAGTATTTCTGAAACAATTGAATCTTATGATTATGCATATTTTTTTAATGCAAATGCGTGTTTCGTAAAACCCGTATCTGACGAGGTGCTACCGAAAGATGGCTCGAAAATTGTTGTAGCACAGCATTTTAAAATGAGTGGCCTCAATCCGCTAAAATATGCTTATGATAGAAACGCGAAAAGTACTGCTTATGTAAAATGGGGTCATGAGGGCAAAGACTATATACAGGCTTGCTTATTCGGAGCAACCGGTTCTGAATTTTCAAATTTAAGTAATATAATCAATAAAAACATAAAACAAGATGAAAAGCATGGTGTAGTTGCATTATGGCATGATGAATCCCATTTGAATAAATATATAATTGGAAAGAAATATACTTTGTTGCCGATATCTTATGTTTATCCTGAAGTTCTGTCATTGCCGGGCGAAATAAATATTCTAATGAGAAATAAAGAAAAATTTGCAAGTTTAAATACTTTGCGTTACAGTAAAAAAAGCATTATCAGAAATTTGGTTGAAAAAACATATAATCAATTTAGAAAATTAAAAGGATTGTATTATTATTTGACAATTTCAAAATTAAAGAGGATTAAGTAAATAATGCATATAAAGTCGCGGCAAAAAAACAATGTAAAATATACATATTGGTGGTTTCATGTTATACAGCTTGTTTTTTGTATGTTCAGCATATTCGTATGTATAACAGAAGGTGATAAACTATTCTTATTACCATTGCTATACTTTATTTTATATCTTATTGTTTTTATTTTATTAAAAATTAAGTTAAATTTTGTAGCCTTGATGGTGTTTTCTATCACATGTTTACGATATGTTGTTTTGCCTTTGTTATATTATACAAACAACGGAACCATAGGAAAAATCACCTATATCAGATATACCTTAAAATATACAAACCAAGTTATATTAATAATGGTGCTAGAATTAATTGCGATTATTTTTGCATACGTGGTATCCTATAAAAAATATCGTACTGATGATTTACAGGATAATATTTTTAGCCGGAATAATCACTATAATGCGACGGTTGGCAAATCCTTTGGGATATTTTCTTTCATTTTGGTAATAGTCGGTATTGTGATTGTAATAAGAAATCCATTATTGATACGTGGTATAAATGACCCGAAAATAAGTGCGAGTATTATAAAAAATAGTATAATGGCAATTTATCAAGTTGTTATAATTATTTTTGCATTACTAATAATAGAGCTAATATATTTCAGTAAGCTAAAAGAAAACAATAAATGCGCACTGACAATTATATTGTATACACCATTTATTTACTTAACCTCTTTTATGGCGACTTCAGTTTCAAGAAATTCATTTATAATAAATTCTCTAATTCTTTTATTATTAATATTTAAGCTATATAGAAAATATTTTATCCGTTCTTTAATTGTAATAGGGGTATTCGGTATTGTATATTTTTTCTGGATAACCTATATTAAATCTGGAAATCACCAAATAAGTACGAATATGTTTTATAGTGTATACAAGTCATTTGTTAATTACCCCATGTTTAATGCGTATTTTGCCGGTCCAACAAATATTGAATCAGGTTATTTAATGTACAAAAGACAGGGTGAGTTCATAAATATTCTGTATTTATTTAAAGATATGTTTTCAAATGTCCCTTTTGTAAGTAAATATTTCTACAATCAGAATACACTAATTATGTTTAATAAATTTCTATCAAATGGTTTGGCTTACGACCAGATAATCCCTATATCAACACAATCAAGTTTATACTTTGGATTAATTTTTAGTGGTTTATTATCCTTTGCAGCGACCTATTTTTCTAATAAGTGTTTTTACTCTTTATTCTCAGAAAGAAATATAACGTTGTACTATGTGAGAGCATATACCACAATCGTTTTATGTATGGCTCCTATTTTGTCTATCAACTCTATTTCGATGCTATTATCATTAAGGGTACTGCCGTTAGTAATAATATACATAATCAACAAAAGGGTTACGCTACGAAAAAGTAATGAAGAATAATGAGGAATAGTGTGAAAAAAAATATCTTGTATGTTATGATTGCCAACATAATATCTTTAGCAATTTCTTTGGTAACAAACTTGATGTTGCCAAAGTATTTATCAGTTCATACTTACTCACAAATAAAAACGTATACACTGTATTTGAGCTATGTCGGTTTTTTTCATTTCGGGTATAATGATGGCATGTATTTAAAATATGGAGGCAAAGAGCTAACCGGAATTTCAAACAAAGAGTTTGGATCTAATTTTTACAATTATTTATTTCTTGAATTATTTGTAACAGCAATATTTTTAATTGTTGGAGTATTTACAAGAGACCTTCTTATAATTGCTTTTTCATTTGGACTTCTTACTTCAAACATTATTGGTTATTTCAAGTCGTTTTATCAAGCGGTAGGAGAATTTAAGGCGTACAGCGTTGCATTGAATCTGGAAAAAGTTATATTATTAATCGTAAATTTGTTCTTACTTTTTATAATTAATACCGATGATTATATATTATATATTGGATTGCAAGTGATTATTCAAATTACAATAATGATTTATCTTACTGTGCTGTTGCATAAAAAGTTTTCATTCATAAATCATATAGCATTTTCATTTAGGGAGATGGAAGATAATATCCAAACCGGATTTGTTCTAATGCTGGGTAATTTCTCAAGCGGAATTTTAACCGGTTTAGACCGCTGGTTTATAAAGTTACTTATGAATACCGCTTCATTTGCTGCGTATTCATTTGCAGTTAGTCTCGAAAATATGATAAATATTTTTGTTACGCCGATTACATTTACTTTATACAATTATTTATGTAATAACCACCAACCAAAGGCAGTACTTCGGATAAAAAAAATGTCATTAATATGGGGCTTTCTGGTTATATCAGCAGCATTTCCATGTAAGTTTGTCATTGAGAATTTTATTGAAAAATATAAAGATGCTTCTTCTATCATTTTCATATTATTTTCAACTCAAATATTTTATATAGTTATAAAGGGAATTTACATTAATTTATATAAAGTTTATGGAAAGCAACGGAATTATTTTTTACAGACAATCATTATTGTTGTCATTGCATTCGTTTTAAATATCATTATGTATACTTTGTTTAGAAGCAAGGAAAGCATTGCCGTTGCAACATTAATTACTTCAGCTTTATGGTTAATAATATGTGAAGTTAAAGATGAACAAAATAGATTTAAAATTAATGAAGTGGTTGCAATTGTCTGTGTTTTGTTTTCCTTTATTACCTATGGGATACTATTAGATGCCGTTCTGGGATTTTTCATATATATCATAACCTGTATAATTGTTAGTTGCATATTTATGAGAGATAGCGTTGTTGATATTAAAAGAGAAATAATAAAAACCATAAAAAAGTTACGAATGAGTGTCACTTCAAGTTAAAAGAATGTATTGCAGGTGAAAAAAAGATGTTCAAAAACAAAACTTTGTTAATCACTGGCGGAACAGGTTCCTTCGGTAACGCTGTTCTCAATCGTTTTCTTCAAACCGATATCGGTGAAATTCGTATTTTCTCCCGGGATGAAAAGAAACAGGATGACATGCGTCATCAATTTCAAGCAAAAGCACCCGAAGCGGCTGAGAAAATTAAGTTTTTCATCGGTGATGTGCGGGATCTTTCAAGCGTAAAAAATGCTATACACGGTGTTGATTACATATTCCATGCGGCGGCACTCAAACAGGTTCCGTCCTGTGAGTTTTTTCCTATGGAAGCCGTCAAAACCAATGTGATTGGAACAGACAACGTGTTGACGGCGGCCATTGATGAAGGCGTAAAAACCGTTATCTGCCTGTCAACCGATAAAGCAGCGTATCCGGTCAACGCCATGGGAACATCCAAGGCAATGATGGAAAAAGTCGTTGTAGCAAAGTCTCGGACTGTTTCTCCCAAAAAGACAAAAATATGCTGCACCCGTTACGGCAATGTATTGTGCTCCCGCGGTTCGGTTGTTCCGCTTTGGGTTGACCAAATCAGAGAAAACAAGCCGATTACGATTACCGAGCCCAATATGACAAGATTTATTATGAGTCTTGACGAGGCGGTCGGCCTTGTATTGTTTGCATTTGAACATGGAGAATCGGGTGATATTCTTGTTCAAAAGGCACCTGCCTGCACCATCAGCGTGCTGGCTCAGGCGGTCAAGGAACTATTTCATGACGATAGCGAAATCAAGGTAATCGGTATCCGGCATGGTGAAAAAATGTGTGAGACTCTTTTAACCAACGAAGAGTGCGCTTATGCTGTGGATCGAGGGGATTTTTATCGGGTCCCATGCGATAAACGAGATCTGAATTATGACAGGTTCTTCAAACTTGGAGACATCCAGCGTAATACGCTAACAGAATTCAGCTCAAATACCACCAAGCTGCTCGACATTGAGCAAGTGAAGGAAAAGCTGCTTTCATTAAAGTATATCCGTGACGAGATTTCAAAACGGGAGAATGGCTGACCATGAAAATACTGATTACCGGTGCAAAAGGGTTTATCGGCAAAAACCTGATTGCCGAGCTGCGCAATCAGGGGTATACTGAACTATATGAATATGATCTGGACACAGCACCCGGTTTGCTTGATGGCTTTTGTAAAGAGGCGGATTTTGTGTTACACCTCGCAGGTGTAAACCGCCCTAAGGATCAGAGCGAATATATGGAGGGCAATTTCGGATTTACGTCAGTCTTGCTCGATACCCTGAAAAAGCATAGTAACAGCTGTCCGGTGATGATTTCATCCACAACTCAGGCGGTTCTGGATAACCCATACGGGAAATCAAAAAAGGCCGGAGAGGAATTATTGTTTGAGTACTGGCAGCAAACCGGAGCAGATGTTCTTGTCTACCGTTTCCCCAATGTATTCGGAAAATGGTGCAGACCAAATTACAACAGCGCGGTGGCGACGTTTTGCCATAACATTGCGAATGACCTGCCTATTCAGGTGAATGACCGCAGCACCCAATTGCATCTGGTTTATATCGATGATGTTGTTTCCGAGCTAATCAACGCATTAAACAGCAAACCCAATAAAGCGGAGGATAGGTTTTGCTATCTGCCGGCGGTTTATACAAAAACCTTGGGTGAGATTGTGGATTTGCTTTATTCATTCAAAGCTTGCCGCATCGGGTTAGGCATACCGGATATGGCAGATGAGTTTACAAAAAAGCTTTATGCCACCTATTTATCTTATCTCCCGACAGATCAGTTCCGCTATCCTCTTAAAATGAATGTTGATGACCGGGGGAGCTTTACCGAAATCATTAAAACCCCGGACAGAGGGCAGTTTTCGGTCAACATTTCCAGGCCGGGCATCACCAAGGGAAACCACTGGCATCACACAAAGAACGAGAAATTTGTTGTAGTCGGCGGCAAGGGCGTAATCCGTTTCCGAAAGATTGGTACGGATGAGATTATAGAATGTTTTGTAAGCGGGGACAAAATTGAAGTGGTGGACATTCCGACAGGTTATACCCACAATATCCAAAACCTCGGCAGCACCGATTTAATCACATTTATGTGGGCGAGTGAGCCATTTGATCCGGACAAGCCGGATACATATTTTGAGGAGGTATGACATGTGAAAACCGCAAAAAAAGATTTCAGTTATATCATTAGCGTTTCAATCGGAACCGGCTGCTACAGGCATATAAAAATCGCACCAACGGCAACCCTGTTCGAGCTTCACGAAGCCATCATCGATGCCTTTGAATTTTTTGATAACCACGCCCACGCTTTTTTTATGGATAACAAAGTCTGGAGCGACGGGGAATCCTATTACAGTGACATGATAGAGGATGAGGATCGGTATACTTCGGAGTATTCGCTTGAGCAGGTCGGCCTTGATGTTGACAAAAAGTTCAAATATATTTTTGATTTTGGAGAGGAATGGCGGTTCCAGTGCAAGGTTCTGAAGGTACTGGATGAGCAAACCGAGTTTCCCGAGATTGTGCGTTCAAAGGGTGAAGCACCGCTGCAATACGGATATGATATGGATGAGTTTGAAGATGAGGAACCGGACCAAGATGAATAAATTAAAACTTATGACGGTGGTGGGAACCCGCCCCGAAATTATTCGGCTTTCGGAAGTCATTAAAAAGTGTGACAAGTATTTTGAGCAAATACTTGTCCATACCGGACAAAACTACGATTACACACTGAATCAAGTTTTCTTTGAGGACTTGAAACTGCGTCAACCCGATTATTATCTTGACTCGGTTGGGGCTGATCTCGGCGAAACCATCGGGAACATAATCGCGAAGTCCTATAAGCTGATGGTGGAGCAGAAACCCGACGCACTGCTGATTCTGGGGGATACCAACTCATGCCTTTCTGCAATATCCGCCAAACGGCTGAAAATTCCGATCTTTCATATGGAAGCGGGCAACCGCTGCTTTGACGAGAACCTGCCGGAGGAAACAAACCGCCGTATTGTTGACCATATTGCAGATGTGAATATGTGTTACAGCGAGCATGCGCGCCGTTATCTTAATGCCGAAGGAACGTCAAAAGAGCGTACCTATGTGACCGGCTCGCCTATGGCGGAGGTCTTGCGCCGTAATTTTGAGCAAATTAAATCCAGTGCAATCCTAAATCGGGCGGGGCTTGAAAAGGGCAAGTACATTCTTTTATCGGCGCATCGTGAGGAGAATATTGATACCGAGGCAAACTTCCTTAGTCTCATGAACGCCGTCAATGAGATGGCGGATAAGTATGATATGCCGATTTTGTATTCCTGCCATCCCAGAAGCAGGAAGTTTATTGAGCAGCGCGGTTTTATATTTGATAAGAGGGTAATCCCCCATCAACCGCTAGGGTTCCATGACTACAACAACCTGCAGATGAATGCCTTTGCGGTGGTATCGGACAGCGGAACATTGCCGGAAGAAAGCAGCTTTTTCCTGTCAATAGGCAATCCGTTTCCGGCGATCTGTATCCGCACTTCTACCGAACGACCCGAGGCTTTGGACAGGGGGAATTTTATCCTTGCTGGGATCACAAGCGAGCAAGTCCTGCAGGCGGTTGATACCGCTGTCGGGATGAACTGCAACCGGGATTACGGCATACCGGTTCCGGATTACACCGATGAGAATGTTTCGAATAAGGTGGTAAAGATCATTCAGTCCTATGTTGGAGTGGTAAATAAAATGGTGTGGAGAAAATATTAATTTCTAAAAACGGTATAGCCTAAGAAAAGATTTACGGAAAGATCGATGCCTGTAAGGTGATGCAGGTGCCGATCTTTTTTGATTTTGTTTGCCCGAAGATTCAAAATCATGCTTCCGCTCTGAATGATATTTCGTTCAAGCTGACACGAGTATTTGCTCCACTCATGAAATACACTGCACCGTTTGATACGATACTGATCGACCCGAATGCAGCCGTAGCATAAACCGCCCATCTTGAAATCTGCGCCGGTCTATATCCCTCCGGAAGGTTAAAAATAATGGTTCCGGCCGCTCCGCCGGTTACAAATCCCCGCATATGAACAATTCCCATGCTGTCCTTGAAATACCCTACATGTGGCGCAACCTCGGTCTGTATTTTCCACCCGTTTATCAGCGTCGGTGTAATCCAGGTCTCCTGAACCTTGTCGGATTTTTGTTGCAGCCATGATGCAATATCCCTGCTGTAATCAATCGAAATAGGGGCGTCGATGCCTGTGAATATATTGGCATTCAGGTGGGGCTGGGGGATGGTTTGGGCTGCATGCTGTGTGGTTGTCGGCGCAGCAAGCTGATAATATACCTTTAACGGCGTTCCGTCCGTGCTTTGGGCGGCGAGCCAAGCCTTGAACTTGGTGATCATCTGTAAATCGGTATCACCATCCACATATCCGATTCTGTTTTTATGAATCCTGAAGAATATATCCGGGGACCCACCGATAAAAAATCCCTCTATATCGGATAAATAGGACGGAATTGAAAATACAAAGTGAGTGCTTAATCCTGTACCCGGACTGTACTTGACCGGTGCGTATGGGTATTGAAACCGAATTGTGTTAGGCGATAAAGTCGGATTGATAAAGCTTTCTGTGCCGTCAAAGGTCTCAATCCCGATATTTCTCGTTTCCAATCCGCTTACTGCATCATAGCTGTCCGCAATGCTTCCGATACGATGCAGCGCAGAAAGCGCGGGCAGCTGATAATCGGTGCCTGTATAGGCTTCATATGCAGTATTGGTTGAACCAAGCTCGAGCTGAATGTAAAAGCTCTCATTGTAAGTGATTCCGGCACTGCAAGCAATTTCAACCTGCAACTCGTTGTGTATGCCGTTCATTGTAAAAGGTGTAGCATAGACTGATTCAGAATAGGGAACCGCAGGCGTAACTGTACGATCAATAATTCGTATATATGCAGCGTCTGTTCCCCTTGCAACCGTTTTAGAAAGCCGATAGGTGCCTCGGAGTGTGTTTGCCGGAATTGTATAAATGCTTTTATATGGATAGCCCGCCGATGTGCCTGACAAGGTATATGTACCATTGCTATAAGTCAGTTTTACA
The DNA here is from genome assembly GCA_002410715.1 of Ruminococcaceae bacterium UBA5396. Taxonomy (GTDB): domain Bacteria; phylum Bacillota; class Clostridia; order Oscillospirales; family Acutalibacteraceae; genus Avimonas. The sequence continues at coordinate 18,076 of DHOG01000149.1, forward strand.
CCCAAATTGGTATATGGCAATGAATTGTTGTAGCCAATCCAATTCTTGCCCCGTACCGATACCTTTGTGGGTGTTACCCCTGTCACAGGCAAGGGCGCATCCGTTGCCGGTATTCCGTCTTGCGTTGATTTTCCCAACACCTTAACCGATGTGAAATCACTGGCATCCGCGCTGTCGGTGAGTGAAATGAGCGTATCGTGTGAAGCCATACCACATAGGCGGGAGGCGTATCTGCCACGTATGCGATTGGCTTGGTCAATAACCTCGGCGTCAATTGCATAGGGAAGCTCGCTCCACTTTTTAACCCCATCACCAACTTTTTTTCGCAATCCATTTGCTGTTCTTTCGTATCCAATCTCACGTGCCGCCAGTATAATATCATGATGCGCCCACCACGCCGTATCCATGATGATCCGCTGTAGCTTTACTCCGGCCGATTCCTCTCGTAAGCTGTCAATCACCGTTACCGGCGAATAGTGCCCCCCACCGTCTCCGCCGACGATACCGTCAACCGCGTTTATCGATTCCATAGCAGCGGCAGCATTGGCGGCTGCGGCGTCGGCACGGGTGGTTGCTGATATTGCAGAATCAGTTGCAATATCAGCTTTTTCCGCTTTCTCCTTGGCGAGATTGGCCGCTGAATTTGCGTAAGAAGCGGCTGAATCAGCGGCGGTTGCCGCTGTATTTGCCATTTCTGCTGCATTTGTTGCAATACCGGCAGCCTGCTGTGCTGCCTTGCTTTGTTCATCGGCTGATAACGCCATAGCGTTTGCATTGGAGGCGGCGGCGGAAGCATTGTTATATGCTGACATTGCAGACTGGGCGGCGCTTGTTGCGCTAAGGGTGGCTGCTTGGGCGTCTGAAGTTATTTGATTTGCATCAGCAATGAATCCAGATAACCCCTTTTCAACACTCTGCGGCGTAGTGCCGACTCCATGACTTCTGCTTTCAAAAAACAATCTGCATGGCAGCGAGTATAAAACCATTTCCTCCTTATTGTCCAAACCTAGTTTGGCAATTACCAACCGTAAAATAGCAAGACCGCCTGATGAAGTCCAGCCGTTTGGAAGATCAATGCTTACAAAATCGGAATCGGTGTCAAAAGTGGAATTTTCTGTCGTATCATATTGATCAAATCCATCCAGAAACTCGAATCGGTAGAAAATGCGGTCAGAGCATACTGCGGAAAGTAGTTCGGCAGATAATTTGATTACTACATTTGTTGCGTTATGTTCACCTGCCACCCCTGCATTTTGTTCGGTTGCCGGCGTTACACCGTTTAATGATGCACAATATTCTAGAGTTCTAATTGCCATGATGCTTCCTCCTCAAAATTGGTTTCGAAATTTTCTTTGCATTTCAAATGCACTATAACATACTCCATCTAGTGAGCTGCAAGTGAGGGGGCGCAATATTTTTATCAACAATTAGTTTAAAACATTTAAATTTTAACAGGCGGTAGTATAATTGCAGGCTTTAGACTGTTTTGACACGTCTTGTCCGTGTCAAAACCATATAAACACATCAGCATCGATATGCTGATGTAGCTATGCGTTCTTTTCGCTCATGCGGTTGCAAAGGACGTCACTCCAACAAAAAATCCATAGATTGTGATAAATGATGAGACACAAATTCTATCGAAGCGAATAGAGGGAATGATACTCTTTTAAGAGTGGTAGGGCAAAGCCTACATAGAAAACAACAAGGGCGAGGAACCCATCCCACGCCCTTGTGTGTTTTTACATTCAATAAGGTTGCTGCATATAATGGAACAGAAATCAAGTAGGCTTCATGAACATCTGCGTCCAATAAAGGGTGCCGTTCGCTTTTTTTGCAGCGCCAACGCCTGTCTGGGTATAAGAACGGGAAAGAATATTTGCCCGATGGCCGGGGGAGTTCATCCATGCGTTTACAACTTCTTGGGCAGTTCTCTGCCCATACGCAATGTTTTCGGCAGCAGCCGAGAACCTGAGTCCAAATGCCTCCATCATATCAAACGGAGAGCCATAAGTCGGAGACTGATGAGAAAAATAGTTTTTGTCAATCATATCCTGCGACTTATACCTTGCAACGCGGGAAAGCTGCCAGTTGTTTGTCAAGGCAGGCAATCCTCTGCTTGTACGTTCTCTATTGATGAGGCGGATTACTTCAGCTTCAAATGACTCCAAAGGAGCGGCTTCAGGGATACTGATCTTCTGACCGGGGTAAATCAAGTTTGGGTTTTTGATTCCCGGATTCGCCTTGATCAGCTCTGAAACGCCAACCTGATATTTTACAGCAATTTTCCACATTGAATCGCCTCTGACGACTGTATAGGTTGCTCGTTGAGCAGATGCGCTCAACCCAATCGTGGCCGAAATAATAAGAGCAGCAAACGTAGAAATGAGCTTTTTCAAATAATCACCTCCCGAATTATCATATCCGAGGCGATTATGATTAACCCTGATAAATATTGAGTGCGCAAGAAGCTATTGGGATTATTATAAGAAATAATAGTCTGAAATTATTTTATGTTTTTACAAGTAAAATATGATTTAAAATTTTAGGGTGATAAAAAAACATGAATCTGTACAAGATAAGGTGGCATATAAATGATTGGTGTAACAATCATAATTTGTGTTATTTTTTGGAATATTACAATTGACAAAATTTACTAATTATGATAGAATGGAAGAAATTGTATGAAAAGTTGGTTGATAGGGCAGTGGACAAATATGATTAGATTGATGAACATGAAAAAAGAGTCATCCTGTGATCTTCGGTATGCCAACAAAGACATTATTCCACACAATAAGAGTATTGTGCTGCAAACCGCTAAGATTCGTGTGTCAAAGCTACATGATTATG
>DHOG01000149.1:21047-23177 GCA_002410715.1 Ruminococcaceae bacterium UBA5396
AGCTACATGATTATGGAAAAGTGAAAATCGTCGACAACGTGACAAAATGAAAGACAGAGGCGGTTCATTTGGCGGATAACAAAAACGATGTGCAAAAATATAGAGGCTCACGAAAAATTTACTGGATTCTTTTTCCGGTGCTGGCTGCCCTGCCGTCGGTATGGTTCAGCTTTGTGCTGGGCTATTTCGGCGAGTCTCTTAATCTGAAATCGGATTCAAAGCTGACGCTTGCCGGCATCATCATTACAGTGCTGATTGTTTTGTTGTCTCTAAGCTGGTCTGTCGTCAAAAGCGTGGGTTCTTACAAAGAGATGCAGGAGAGCGTCAGCACTTCAAACCTGCTTCAGCAGCTTTCCTCTGCTTGTGATGAATTTTGTGAACAAAAGTATTCGGCACTCCTTCTTTCAATTGACAACTGTTTGCGGGGTCTCGATTCGCCTCCCCGAATTGTGGGCAATCCGTCCCAGCAGATTACAGCCATTATGAACAAATTTGCCGATTGTGTCGCCGAGTCGACCAAATTACGAAAAACCCACTTGGTTGTATCTCTGGCATACAATTATCCCCATTATAAAACAAAATGGCGATGGGCAGACGGCTCAAGATGTGAAGGGCTTTCTGTACAGGAGCTTGCAAAGAACCCTTCGACAACATTTTATCAGATTTCGTCCGGCACCCAGTCCTTCGTCTTTCATAATGACAAAATCCAAGCCGAGAACAATAACCATTATGTGATGGATGCCAGAGACAAAAGCTGTGATAAAATAGGTTCAATTGTATGCGCCAATATATCGGTGGGTACAACAAACGAGACATTTGTAAGCGCGATTTTGACAGTGTCTACCTACGGCCGAAAGCTGGTTTATAATAATGATGAAAAAACCATCAATCGTATTCAGTATAACATTCAACAGATATTGCTACCGGCGATTGAATCGAGGCTGAAAACCGAGCTTTCACTTCAATTTATTGCATATATGCAGTATCATGGGCGGCCAAAGCTTGAAAGCAATTTGGCGGGCGCCGTTCCTGAATAAACCCAATCTTAATAACATACCTGCACGCTATAAAAACCACTTGCGAGTCAAGATTTGGCTTGCAAGTGGTTTTTTATGTGATTTTTGAGAGCCATGCCGTTTTGGCGGTTGCATTAAATTTGTGTTTTGCTGCGCGGAACTTTTTACCTTGCGGCATATCGGAACCCAGTCGTAAATATATTAAGTATCGAATTAAACATAACAGTAAGAGCGAGTATGTAAAAGTTGATAAAATTTAGCCACAGTTCCAATGATTATATGATATAATTATTGAGACAAGTAAACATATTCGTATAATTTCACTCTTACCGGCATCTCCACAAGGTTCTTACCGTGCCCTAAGATGAGCGCAGAAAGAGGTGTTAAAATACATGAAGCATGCCCGGAAAAACTCCTATTTTTTAAAAATTCCATATGATTTTTATGAAAGGCCCTATGCCAGGCTGTTTTTTCATGTTTTTTCATTCATCTATCTGGAGATACTGTTTCGAATATGGATATTTCATACACTGCTTAGCATTGGAACCCTCTTTTCCGTTTTATTTGCGCTGCCTGCCGGCGTTTTTGTTTTTGGCTTAACATCATTTTTCAACTACAAGGTAAACCGCATCCTCTCATGGGTGCTGATCCTGCTTTATACATTGCCTTATGCAGTGCAGGTGGTGTATTTTTCGGTTTTTAGGACATTTCTTTCTCTGTATTCCATTTCAGGGACAAGTCAAGTAATGCAGTTTTGGCAGCAGATCTTCTTTGCTGTCCTGAAAAGTCTTGTAATCCTGATTCTTATGCTTGTGCCGCTTGTTGTCATGCTGCTAATCGGCTTAAAAAAATTTCGATTCTATCCGATTTTGTGGCGGTATCTGCCCATCTCGGCAGGGGCGTTGATATTTCTGCACACTCTGCCGCTGCTGATTATGCTAGGTGCAAGCCGTATAACCTATTCTGCTTATGATCTTTACTATCACACGGCCGCGCCCGAGCTGTCCATGCAGAAGCTTGGAATGCTTACAACCTTGCGGTTGGATTTGAAGCGTTTAATGCTTGGATTTGAGCCGGATACCGGCAGCAATGAACCCCCTTGGTCTGCCCCTGG
>DHOG01000149.1:23322-32247 GCA_002410715.1 Ruminococcaceae bacterium UBA5396
GAACCCCCTTGGTCTGCCCCTGCCGCCCAGCCGAAAACCAATGATAAAACGATTGACAATCAGGACGATACATCGTCTGCTCCGGCAACCGCTCCCGTATACAAACCCAATATAATGGACATAGACTTTGATAGACTGAAAAAAGGTGAAAAGGACAAAACCATCGTAAATATGCATGAGTACTTCTCGCAAGCCCAGCCGACCATGCAAAATAAATATACCGGCATTTTCAAAGGCTGCAATCTTGTGTTCATTACCGCCGAGTCCTATTCCCACTATGCAATCGATAGGGAACTGACACCGACGCTCTACAAGCTTGCAAACGAGGGTTTTCGCTTCAATCATTTTTACAATCCTGTCTGGGGTGTCAGCACGAGCGACGGCGAGTATGTGGCTTGTACCGGTCTGATTCCCAAATCAGGCGTATGGAGCTTTTCCCGTTCGGGAAAAAACTGGCTTCCCTTTGCGATGGGCAACCAATTCTCAACGCTCGGCTACTTGACACGGGCTTATCATAACCATACCTATACCTATTATGATCGGGATATTTCGCATCCTAACATGGGCTATGCTTACATGGGCGTAGGGAACGGACTGGAAATAAAAAAATCCTGGCCGGAATCGGATGTGGAAATGATAGAAAAAACAACCCCGAACTATTCGGGTGATAAGAAATTTCATGTTTATTACATGACGGTGAGCGGGCATCTCAATTACACCTTTACCGGCAATTATATTGCCTACAAAAACAAGGAGCTTGTTGACCACCTTCCCAATAGCGATGCGGCCAAGGCATATCTCGCCTGTAATATAGAGCTTGACAGGGCGCTGGAGCTATTGATCCAGCGGCTTGAAGCGGCAGGAGTGGCTGAAAACACTGTCATAGCAATGAGTGCCGATCATTATCCCTATGGTTTAACCAACCGTCAAATCAGCGAGCTTGCGGGACATGAAGTTGAGGAAAATTTTGAACTTTATAAAAGCTCGTTTATCCTATGGAAAAAAGGGATGAAGCCGGTCACAATAGAGAAGCCATGCTCAAGTCTTGACATTATTCCAACCTTATCCAATCTGTTTGGACTCGAATTTGATTCCCGCCTTTTAATGGGGCGTGATATTCTATCTGATGCTCCTCCACTGGTTATTTTCAGCAATCGGAGTTGGATTACCGATAAAGCAAGATATAATGCCCCAAAAAACAAGACCGAAAATCTAGCGGATAAAGAATTGCCGGAGGATTATGTAAAAGATATGAACAAGCTGGTCAACCACAAGTTCCGCTATTCGGCATACATTTTGGATAAGGATTATTATCGTGTTGTTCTGCCACCGCATAAAACCGATGATTGAAGATAAGCTTACAAACAGGGCTGCTGCAGAAATTCCTGTGGCTGCCCTGTTCACATTTTATAGGACGATTATTTGTTTTCTTGGGATATGCAGGTTGAAACTGAGGAAGAATATTTCAGAACATAAAAAATGAAAGGACGATTGTATGAAGAGAATTGATGAAATAAAGACCAAACCCAGCAGAACGGAAAGGATAATACAGTTTGGTGAGGGCGGATTTTTGCGGGGCTTTGCCGACTGGATGCTACAAAAGCTGAACGACGGCGGCCGGTACAGCGGAAGTGTAGCGGTGGTGCAGCCAATAGAGCAGGGTCTGGGGGATCGTCTGAATCAACAAAACGGGCTTTATACCCATATTATAAGAGGGGTGGAGGGCGTTGAAACCCAGGTCATAGATGTCATATCCCGCTGTATCAACCCGTATGAGGATTATAACGCTTACCTTGCGCTGGCAGATAATCCTGATATGCGTGTGATTGTATCCAATACCACAGAAGCAGGGATTGCCTATTCGGAACAGGACAAACCGGATGACACGCCGCCCAAATCATTTCCGGCCAAGCTTACCGCACTGCTTCACCGCCGATTTACAAAAGGGTTGGACGGATTTATACTGCTGCCCTGCGAATTGATTGATAAAAACGGCGAAAAGCTTCAGGAAATTGTACTGAAATATGCAGAGGATTGGAAGCTCGGCGAGAATTTTATCAACTGGGTAAACCAAAACAATCATTTTTGCAGCACGCTGGTGGACAGAATCGTCACGGGCTATCCCAGGGATGAAAAAATTGATCTGGGTTATGAGGACAGCATGGTGAATACGTCTGAATTTTTTCATTTGTGGGTGATTGAGGGGGACAAGCGTCTGGCGGAGGAGCTGCCGTTTAATCAAATCGGACTCAACGTCATATGGACCGATAACCTTGAACCATACAGAACCCGTAAGGTGCGGATACTCAACGGCGCCCATACTTCCATGGTTCCCTATGCCCTGCTCAAAGGATTCGATACCGTCAAGTCCTGTATGGACAATTCTGAAATGCTGGATTTTATTAAAAAGTGCATATATGAGGAAATCATTCCTACGCTGGATCTTCCCCAAAAAGAGCTTACCGATTATGCCGACAATGTGCTGCAGCGGTTTTCAAATCCTTATATCAAGCACTATCTTTCATCCATTGCGCTGAATTCGGTAAGCAAGTTTAAGGTTCGTGTTCTGCCGTCCATTCTGGAGTATATCAAACGGCAGGGGAAAAATCCGCCCACGCTGCTTAAGGGGTTTGGCGCGCTGATTAAGTTTTATAAAACAGGTCAGCCCAACGACAATCCTGAAATTATGGAATTTATGAAAAAAGCGTCGGTTGATGAAATATTAAGCAGTGTAAAGCTGTGGGATCAGGATCTATCGTTTTTAAGGGAGGAAGTTTGTCGATATGCGGATTGACGAGCAGGACAATGTTGAGGTTGATCTGAAAACCGGTCACAAAATCGCCTTACAGGAGATTAAAAAAGGGGAAAATGTAATCAAATACGGCTTTCCCATCGGGCACGCAACCCAAGATATCAAGAAAGGGGAGGCTGTCCATTCCCATAATCTCAAAACCAATCTTAAGGATGTATTGGAATATAATTATACGCAAAAGGATTATAAGACCAAAGCCCAAGACTGCAAACGAACATTTATGGGATATGAGCGGGATGACGGCAGCGTGGGTATACGCAATGATGTATGGATTATCAATACCGTAGGCTGTGTGAACAAGGTTGCCGAGAGATTGGCGCAGATGACCGGCGCAGAAAGCTTTGCCCACCCCTTCGGCTGTTCCCAGCTGGGCGACGATATGCTGTATACCCAGACCATCCTGAGAAGCATGGTCAACCACCCCAACGCAGGGGGCGTGCTGGTGCTGGGATTGGGTTGCGAAAACAACAACATGGAGGTATTTTGCAATTTTCTCGGTGATGATATCAATCCCGACAGGGTAAGATTTCTCAATTCCCAAGAGAGCCATGACGAGCTGGAGGAGGGGGCAAAGCTGATTGGAGAGCTGCAGAAGTATGCCGCCACCTTTGAGCGTAAGGAGCTGCCCGCCTCGAAATTAAGGGTAGGGCTGAAATGTGGCGGAAGCGACGGTCTCAGCGGAATCACAGCCAACCCGCTTGTGGGACGCTTTTCGGACAGGCTGATTGCCTGCGGCGGGAGTACGGTGCTGACCGAGGTTCCTGAAATGTTCGGTGCCGAAACCCTGCTGATGGAGCGATGCGAGAATCAGGAGGTTTTTGATAAAACAGTAAAACTGATTAACAACTTTAAAGATTATTTCAAGCGTCATGGTCAGGAAATATACGAAAATCCTTCCCCCGGAAACAAGGCGGGAGGAATCACAACACTGGAGGAAAAATCACTTGGATGCGTTCAAAAGGGCGGCAGATCGATTGTGGTTGACGTTTTGGATATTGGAGAGCCTGTTACCAAAAACGGCTTAAATCTGCTGAACGGACCGGGCAACGATATTGTGGCAATCACCAATCTCATGGCTTCGGGCGTACAGCTCATTCTGTTTACTACAGGGCGCGGTACTCCGGTCGGCGCGCCGGTCCCGACTGTTAAGATTTCCACCAATACCAAGCTGTACGAGAATAAGCCCAGCTGGATTGATTTCAACGCCGGAATTCTTTTGGATAAGGAAACTAAAAGTATGGACGGTGTTGCCGACCAGCTGTTTGATTATGTTCTTGCGGTGGCAAGCGGAGAGCAGACAAAGAATGAAAAAAACGGGTATAAGGAGATTTCTATCTTTAAGGATGGCATTACACTGTAGAGGACCGCACCCAATGTAAATAAATGTGGAAAATACGGAAAGGACATGGATTTTATGGGCTTTATTCATCAGGACTTTATGCTTCGTACAAAAATGGCAAGACGACTTTATCACGAATATGCCGAGGACATGCCGATCATTGATTATCACTGTCACCTGAATCCCCAGATGATTGCCGAAAATCATCAGTTTAAAAACTTGACCGAGCTGCTTTTGGGCGGGGATCATTATAAATGGAGGGTGATGCGGGCATACGGAATTGATGAAAAATATATTACCGGTGATGCCGATGATTATGAAAAATTTAAGATGTGGGCAGAAACTCTGCCGCATTGTATCGGAAACCCGCTTTATCACTGGACGCACCTTGAGCTGAAACGGTATTTTAATATTGGTGAAACACTTACCCCCGATACCGCCCAAGAAATTTGGCAGAAAGGGAATGATCTGTTAGGAGAAGAGGATTTTCGAGCGCGCTCCCTGATCACCCGCGCCAATGTCGAGGTTGTCTGTACCACAGACGATCCTGCCGACGACCTCAACCATCACCAGCAGCTGCGGCAGGAGGGGTTTGAAATCAGGGTTTTGCCCACCTTCCGACCCGACAAAGCGGTCGAAATCGGGAAAAACACCTTTGTAACCTATGTCAAGGAGCAGAGCATATCCTCATATGAGGGGCTGCAGTCATGGCTGCGGGGACGCATTGGTTTCTTTCATGAAAACGGTTGCCGTCTTTCCGACCATGCGCTGGAAGCCGTTCCATATGCCCAAGGGGATGCCAAAGCCGTTTTTGACAAGGCGATGGCGGGGCAGATGCCGGATCCACAGGAACAAGAAGTGTTTAAAACCGCAATGCTGCAATTTTGTGCAAAGGAATACGCTGCCCGTAGCTGGACCATGCAGCTGCATATCGGGGCATTGCGCAACAACAATACGCCGATGTTTGAGAAGCTCGGACCTGACACAGGCTATGACTCCGTCAATGACCTGAGCATCGCCGCACCCCTTGCAAGGCTGCTTGACAGTCTGGAAACCGATGATATGCTGCCCAAAACCATTCTTTATACCCTTAATCCAAAGGACAACTATGTTCTCGGTACCATGATAGGCAATTTCCAAAAAGCGCCCTTCAAGGGCAAAGTACAGCTTGGGTCGGGTTGGTGGTTTAATGATCAGCGCGACGGAATGGTGGCACAGTTGAAGGCGTTTGCCAATTTAGGGGTGCTCGGAACATTTGTGGGCATGCTGACCGACTCTCGCAGCTTTGTATCCTATCCCCGCCATGAATACTTTCGCCGCATCCTATGCAATCTGATCGGCGGATGGGTGGAGCATGGGGAGTATCCGGAGGATTATGAAGCGTTGGGAGATATTATCCAGGGGATTTGCTATAAAAATGCCAAAGAGTATTTCGGGTTTTAAAAAACAGAGACAGTCTCATATCTATTGGCTGTCTCTGTTTTTTTGATAATATTAATCTCTGTGCATTGTGATACTTTAGAATTTAAATTCAAAAAAATATTACAATTAGGTATTGACGGTCATGTGAACCTATGATATAATCCATATGAACTCATATACACAACACATGAACACGTAAAGGAGGAGGACGATGTCTGCAGATGTTTTTTTGCCGGGAACAAATCTCCCTGTGTCGCCGGAAAACAAGAAGGATGCGTTTTCCGCTCTCGATCCGATTTTTGCGGTTTCTCCCGGCGGACTGCTGCTATCCCAGGTTTGTGAGCTGACCGGGCTGGGCGCCAGCGCCATACAAAACTGGGTGAAGCGGGGATGGGTATCCCGGCCTGTGGGTAAAAAATACGGCGAGCTGCAGGTGGCAAGAATTCTGCTGATTAATCTACTGCGCCCTGCCATGCATCTTGAGGATATCGTTACATTGCTTGGTTATATAAACGGCAATGTCGACGATCGATCGGATGACATTATACCAGAAACCCGCCTGTATAGCCTGCTCTGCTATGCGATTTTTGAATTGGAAGGTGAAATTGATCTTTCAGGACGTTCGCTTGTTTCACTGGTTGAAATACTGATGACAGGATATGAGGGGCCGGTGCCGGACGCCCCCTCCCGTCTGAATACGGCACTTAACATCATGCTGCTGAATGTTGCCGCTTCCAAATTGATGCAGCGCGCATCAAAGATTTATAAAGAGAGCGTTTCCCCTGAACAGGAAATTCAATTAAAAACAGGCGAATGAAGCAAGCATATTTTTGTGATCGTGGAATATGAAAATAAGGAGGGTACAAGGTTGGAAAACAGGATACTCATTTTAGTCTTTAATCCTGTGACCATAGTTGAGATAGAAAGGAGTTGTACATATGATTGACTGGTGGAACAGTCAGCCGCTTATGCAGCAGATTTTTTACCTCGTAGCCATCCCGTCTACAATCATCCTGCTGCTGCAGACCATTCTGCTTTTGTTTGGACTGGGTGATGACCATGACGGAGGCACTGATACCGATTTCAGTGGGCAGGGGGAAGCCGATGCCGATCACGAATTTTCGCATGATCAGGGTGCGGCACATGAAAGCGGGCTTAGAGTCTTCACCATACGAGGTATCATTGCGTTTCTTGCCATGTTCGGCTGGACAGGTGTGGCGGTGCTGGATATGGGCGCGGGCGCGCCGGCGGCGTTCGCGCTTGCCCTTTTAGCAGGAATTGTAGCGTTGGTCGTGGTTGCTTTGGTTATACGTGCATCATTAAAGCTTCAGCAAAGCGGAAATCTCGACCTGCAGAATGCAGTTGGTGTCATCGGAGAGGTGTACCTTACCATCCCCCAAGGCGGACGCGGAAAGGTTACGCTTATCGTACAGGAACGTTATATGGAAATGGACGCGGTATGTCCAGACCGTGCCGTAAAAGCCGGAGAGCAGGTTAAGGTGACTGCCGTCACCCCCAGCAATACACTTATAGTTTCCCCTCTTTATCAAACGGTATCTTAAATACATAGAAGGAGTGTTTTTATGAATTTTTCGATTTTGGCAGCATCCATTCCCCCAGCGGCTCTTATGGGCGTCGTAGTTGGCATTATTCTCTTGTTCAGTTTGGTTTTGGTCTTTTTCTCCCGTTTCCGCCGTTGTCCCTCGGACAAGATTATGGTTATATACGGTAAGGTCGGGCAGAACAAGGATGGAACAGCACGTTCGGCAAAATGCATCCACGGTGGTGCGGCGTTTATTGTCCCTGTGATTCAGTCGTACCAATATCTGGATTTGACCCCCATCTCACTCAGTGTCGATCTTACAAACGCATTGTCCCGGCAGAACATCCGTATTGATGTACCTTCTCGCTTTACGGTGGGTATTTCCACCGAGCCCGGTATCATGCAGAACGCCGCGGAACGCCTGCTCGGGCTAAGGCTAAATGAAATTCAGGAATTGGCAAAGGACATCATTTTCGGTCAAATGCGTCTGATTATTGCCACCATGGAGATTGAGGAAATTAACACAGACCGTGATAAATTTCTGGATGCGGTATCTACATGTGTTGAAGGAGAGCTTAAGAAAATCGGTCTGCGCCTAATTAACGTGAACGTCACCGATATCAGCGACGAGTCGGGTTATATCGAGGCGCTCGGTAAGGAAGCCGCCGCAAAAGCAATCAATGAAGCCCGTATCAGCGTTGCAGAGCGTACCCGGGAAGGTTCGATTGGTGAAGCCAACGCAGTTCGTGACCAGCGTATATCGGTAGCCGCTGCAAACGCCACGGCCGTCGGGGGTGAAAACCAATCCAAAGCAGACATAGCAAAGTCTGATGCTACAAGGCGAGAGCTTGAGGCAGATGCCCTCCGCCGTGCTGTAACCGCCGAAAAGCTGGCGGAGGCAAAGGCGAAAGAAGAATCATACTCCGCACAGCAGCTTGCAGAAAAAGCGCGTGCAGAGCGGGAGCATGCCACCCAGCAGGCAGATATTATTGTGAAAGCCCGTATTGAAAAAGAGCGCATGGAGCTGGCTGCCGAAGCAGAAGCAGAGCAGACACGCCGCCGCGCTCGAGGCGAGGCCGATGCTATCTTTGCCAAAATGGAAGCACAGGCACGGGGTATAGAAGAGGTTCTGTCTAAGCAGGCAGAAGGTTTTTCAAATCTGGTCAAGGCAGCAGGCGGCAGCGCCGATTCGGCTGTACAGCTTATGCTTGTTGATAAGATTGAAGAGCTTGTCAAGATTCAGGTCGAGGCGGTTAAGAATCTCAACATAGACAAGGTCACGGTCTGGGACAGTGCAGGCGGTAAGGATGGAACGTCTTCAACCGCGAATTTCCTGTCGGGTATGATGAAATCCATTCCGCCCCTCAGCGATACCTTTAAAATGGCAGGACTGCAGATTCCCGCCTTTCTTGGAAAGCAGATCGAAAGCGAATCTGCCCCCGTGTCGGCTGAACCCGCCGAAACCCCTGCGGAGTAACATATTTAGCGGTTATGGGTTCGGATGAACCGTGCCCGTAACCGCCATTGTTGTAGGCTTTAGCCTGTTTTGATGCGTCTTGTCTGTGTCAAAACCATATAAACACATCATCATCGATATGCTGATGTAGCTATGCCTTCTTTTCGCTCGTGCCGCGGGGCACCTACTTTCGGACGCCCAAAAGTAGGCAAAGACCGTCGGGGAGGCGTTTCGATTCGCCTCCCCAAACCCCTCCAACAAAAAATCCGTAGATTGTGATAATAGATGAGACACAAATTCTATCAAAGCGAATAGAGGGGATGATACTTTTTTAAGAGTGGTAGGGCAAGTGA
>DHOG01000101.1:0-1945 GCA_002410715.1 Ruminococcaceae bacterium UBA5396
GAATTTTTTGTTTTTCTGCGCAGCGACCAGTATCTCCGGCGAATTACATCTATCGGAAAAACCGACCAGCCCAGCGCCTCCTTGCGGAGGTGCGGAATGTGCCGCTTGGATCGGTGTGACCGTTTCCGATGCAGCCCGGCTCACGGCCTTGCCGCAGCCGATGCAAAATTCAGCACCGTCCGGTAGTTCCATGCCACAGGCAGTGCAGACGTTAGGGGCGCTGGCCTGCATTTTCACACCGCAGCCTGAACAAAAGGCCGCGCCCTCCGGTAGCCTATTTCCGCAGTTATGGCAAAACATATTTGTATCACTCCTTGTTTCGATTATTTTAGGCGTGGTGGGTTTCCTCGCCGCCGGTTTCTTCTTTTTCCCGCCTCTGGCTGTGCGTATAACAAGCAGAAGCAAAAGCAGATAACCGATGGGTGCGAGAATATGATAAATGATCGCTGCCTCGCCCATCTCGTCAAATTCGCACAGCGCAGAGGGCTTGTTGATGTAGGGGAAAAAGTCAAGGTATCGGATGCGCTCTGAGCGTGTTTCGCCCTCGTCCAAGCTCGGCCACGCCTCGTCACTTGAATACATTACATAGCCCCGATACTCCTTGCCGTTTGCCATAAACCAATAGCCCTTCGATACGGTGCGGGAACGATTTGGTCCCGCATTCGTGTCATCCAGCCGAGATTGGTAACTGTCCACCGTACCCATGACGCTCTCTCCCCATATCGCCAGCGACAGCGTACTGAGACTTATGTACATGGCAAACAGCAGCGTGGCACAAATCAAAATTAGGATGGGCAGAGGGATGTTTTTGCTATTTTTCTTTTTTGCCATCTCGATGCTCCTTTCATTGTTGTTCGCTATCCCGCTTTTCACGCCAATCCACGCCAAACAGATACAGGACGGTCGGGAGGAAAAGCCTTTGATTTTCCGCACTCCCATCCGATTAGAGCGTGTCAAAACTCTTTTCGGGCAGATAAGGCGGATCAACCGGCGGCGATTTTGTTTCCGTGGCAAAAGGCACTTCGCCAAAAAGCTCCCCAAATAGATAGTCAAAGAACTTACCTACCGCTTCGAAGCTGAGATCAACGGAAATCATGGAAGCTACCTTTTTGCCGTTTTGTTCCTTGGATTCAATGATCCAGCTTATCCGAGGCCATGCCGAAAGATCAACAGGGGTTTCGCCGCTACCGGTGGAATTCAGCCAATCCTGAGCAGCTTCTGCGCCCATTTCTACGACTTTTGCCGCACCCGCGCCAAAGATTTCTTCAAGGTACTTCTTGATAATGTCTGATTGCTTAAACTCTACGATCTTCAACAGATACTCCCCTTGCTCGTCGATGACCCATCTACCCTTGACCATATTAGGCACAATATTCTGCAGCCATTTGTTTATCGGTTTATTCAACGCGTTTTGTACTGCAGAGCTCTCTAAGGCCTTATTAAAGAAAATGCCTGCTATTTTTTTCACGCCCATAGCTGTTAAGTCTGCAGTAAGGGCTGTAATGGCGGAATATAGATCGATTTTCCCGTCTTTATCTCTGTTCTCATAAATGTTTTTTCCGATTTTCCAAACAAGGAAACCTGCTGCTACCGCACAAACCTGTTTTAAGCTAATCTCTTTCTTTTCTATCACGTCATCAAGAACGTCATCAAAAGCATTGGTTATGAGATTATCAACGCCTGCGGTGATATTTTTTATGGTTTCCAGTTCATCCAAATTAATTTCTTCATCATAGAGCAGCCAGTCAATCACTTCACCCAAGAATGCGGCGAAAATGTCCTTTGCAGGGGACAAAAGTGCGTCAGCCGTATTTCCGTAATAGGTGCTGATCAGATACGAAAAAGCCTGATCGCCGAACCATTTCATCCACTCAGCATAGAAGAGCATATTATCCAGTTCCGCGGCAATCTGCTCATATTCGGCAGCATCCTTTGTGTAATAGAT
>DHOG01000101.1:2196-4956 GCA_002410715.1 Ruminococcaceae bacterium UBA5396
TTTCCGGGCTGATACCGCCTACTTTGCTGACGATTTTTTTCATGTCGGCAAAGGCCTCATCCCATCCGGCCAGAGGTCCGGGTCCTCCGCCTAAGAGACGAATCGGCAGATCCAAGGTGTATTTTTCCTGACCATAGGCACAGGAAATTGGCAATGTCAGGTAATAGGGTTTGCCTTTCTCCTCTACCAGAGCTTCCTGGGGAGCAAATTCATATGCTTTCAAGTTGCCCTGGGTTTCCTGAATGGTATACCGAAATCTCTCTGCCAGACGGGCAGTGCGCTCATCCGTTCCTTTTAAGCCTCCGAAAGCAGGACTGAAATCTTTGGGAGCGAGAACACGGACGATGCGTCTCCCATCATCCCTCTTCTCAGGCACGGAAAAGTCCAAAACAAAATCCGTCGGCACTACGTCGCCCCATTCGTCTGTAGCCTCATTATCAAAGGTGTCGATTAAGACATAACCCTTTTCATCAAACTTTACCTCCCGAATGGAAAGCCCTTCCGGATAAAGCTCTGCATTTACGCTTTCCTCCGCCTTTTCCTTATCGTTTTCAGCCAGGATACCAATCCCAAACATTAGCTTGACAGCTTGAGGCGTTTCCGGCTTGGCGCTGAGGTTCTTTACTTTGAGCAGGTATCTTGTTTCATTTGCTTCTTCTGTTTCTTCCAGTTTACAACTTAGAGGGACATCCTCCGCCACATCCAGGCGTAATGAGGTCGGCTTTTCCAGAAAATCATTCAGTATAACCGGAGTTTCATAAACCTCTCCATCTCCTAAGAGCATAGGTAAAGTCATCGTCAGGTAATCTCCTCGCTCAGGGAAGGAAATATAGGGCTTCCCGACTAAGCGGAAGGTGACATTGTTCTGGAAGGAGCCGCCCTCACCGCTGAACCTGATGCTTAAAACCCCGCTGTCAGGATTTTGTCCGCCGGGGATCGACTCAGCGCATACCAGAGCACCCATGTAATTGTCCGCCATGGTGGTGCTCTCCACCTTGAGCCCTCCACTCGAAAACATCTCAATTCGGGCACTTAAATCGGGGCGATCAATTTCTTCCCCTTCAGGCGTGATTTCCACAATCCTTGCATAGACGGTTACCGGTTGAGTATCATAACGGATTGCGTCGCCAAAGTCTTTACACAAGCACATTTTGTATCGGCTTTTTTTCTTTTTGGAACTATCATCAGATCCGCCGCCGGTTCCTGCTCCGATTATTGCAGTTGCACCGCCTATGATGACAATAGCGAGGGCTTCAGGGATAGAAGTGGAAGTTTCTCCTTTATCCTTGTCGGCTTTAGTGCCGATTACGAAAGAGCCTGGCTTATTCGATTCCTTTTTCCCCACTGTCTTCCCTATGACTGGCTCTAAATAAATTACCTCAGGTTCGATATTTATCATTTCAAGCGCTACTTCATTATTGGCTGTCTCAAGTTGTTTTAGATAATCCTGATACAGATCTTCCGCATATTGGTCAATTTCACCGGACGCATCCGTTTTTTCGTAACGAAAACTTGTACTTACCTTTGTAGTGGTGCTTAAATAGATTTCGGGAAATTCTTCGAACTCAATAATTGTGGTATAGTCCCAAATTGTACTGGAATTTTCCTTTGTGTATATATGAGAATCTACCATATAATCTTTGCTTTGATAAAATTCCAATGGTTCATACCTTTTTTTCAAAAGGACTCTTCTACCATTTATCCTAAGTTCTTCAACAGTATTTTCTTCATATTCAGCTCCACCTTCTAGATACGACTTTTCCACTTCTTTCAGAAAGTCATCTATGGGCTCTTCTTCTTTTAAATGCAAAGAACAACGCATGTTCACATAAGTATCATTAATAAACCAAGATTTTGCATGTCTTCCATTGGCTGCCCACCATTCTTTTCCGGTTGCGGTATAATACCTGCCTTCATCTAAATCTATCGTGGTTTCCTCGTTTTTTCCAAGTACGTTATCAGTACCGTATGCTTTTTCAACTTTAGTAAATGTTCGACCGGGTCCGAAATCCCGAAGATATGCGGGAGTTTTCACAAGCCTGAATAATACTTTTTGAGCCCATGCTTCAGAAATCCATTTGTCCCCATCCATGTTATCTATTACATACCTTACCGATAGTGTGCCGAACGTGTTATCATCTTCAGATTTATCATACCATGAGCCGATGTTCGTTGCTGTAATTCTAAATTTTTTGGGGTCGCTGAAATTCTTGCGATCAAACTTTTCTACCGCAAAGACGCTTATAGTTGTTAAAAGCATCAGGAGAATTGTTAAAATAGTTGCTGTACAACGCATTACTGTTTTTCTTTTCATCTCGATGATACCTCCTTGTTCGAATTTTTAGCTATAACAGCCAAAACACCACCGACAATTAGCAGCAAGGTCCCAATTAAATAGCCATTTTTCCCGCCGGGTAGAAAACTTACCGCCGCAAAGGCGGCAAATCCCAGCGCCCAGCCTCGCATAACAGCGGAGATATCGGCTTGCTGCATTTTAGGGCTAATAGATGCGATCAACCGCCGCAAAAAACCATTTCTTGTTAGGGCGCTTGCCGAAAGCGCAAAGCCCGCAACGCAGACCATGGTGTTTTGCAAATTTGAAGAAATCATCAGATTGCAGACCATCAGCGCAGCCCCAGTGCCCATCAGCAGCGGGGCATAGGCTTGCTTGCCGCTCTTTGTACTGGACACCAGTTTGCTCATACCGCTCTTTATGCTTTTCAACATCCCTTTGTCGATAATCAGCCGCGCAAATAAAGA
>DHOG01000101.1:5111-5594 GCA_002410715.1 Ruminococcaceae bacterium UBA5396
TCAGCCGCGCAAATAAAGCTGCTACCAGCCCCTTGCCGATGCTACCTCCGATGAGACTGCCCCGGGCTGCGGTCAACCAGGAAAGTACCTGGAGGGGCAATAGAAAAATATCCAAAGCCGCCAATAGATTGATAAACAACCAAATAGTCGCAAGGGCAATAACAACACCTAGACGTTTTTTATCACCCAAGGTTTTCTTAAAGCTGCCTGCCAAACCTCTGAAACCACTTTTTAGTAATGACAACAGCCCTTCTCCTGCAAAATCGCCCGTGGCGGGTACCAGTTCCGACGGCAAGGCAAGTTCACCCGCCGATCGATAGGCAGGAGCCGCCTCGGAGAATATACTTTTTGCATATGCGACTGTCTTGCTTTTTGCTTCGGTTTTTATTTGTTTGCCGACCTTTGACAGAACGGTCTCACTGTTCGGCACAACCTGATCGGGCTGCGTCCTGACTTCCTTTGATGCGGGGGAAGCATTGGCTC
>DHOG01000055.1 GCA_002410715.1 Ruminococcaceae bacterium UBA5396
TCCTTTCGCATGTGAAGGCTGCGGTGTTTGTGAGTATGTTTGTCCTGTGGAAGCGATAACTATGATACCGGCAGTGGCTGGAGAATTGATGCTGTATTCTGATGGAGAAAAAGTATTTTCAACAGCGCAACTGAAAATGGGCAGTGGTACCTCCGGAATGCTTGTAACTGAGGTAAAAAAACAAATGAAGGCGGCAACAGTTGATACTGAGCTGGCCATTATTGATGGATCTCCTGGAATAGGCTGTCCTGTCATCGCATCACTTAGCGGTGTGGATATGGTTTTGATAGTCGCAGAACCTTCCATATCAGGTATCAGCGATATGGAGCGCGTTATAAAAACAGCAGCGAAATTCGGGACAAAGACAGCGGTATGTATCAACAAATACGATACCAACATTGGGAACACAGAGAAGATTGAAGAGTTTTGTAAAAAACAAGGGCTGCCTTTTATCGGCAGGATACCCTTTGACTTAGGTGCGGTTAAAGCTATAAATAATGGTCAAACCATTGTAGACATAGACTGCACATCGGGAACGGCGGTTAAAGAGGTTTATCACAAAACAATGAATCTGCTCTTTGAAAAAGGTGGTGGCTAAAGTCATGCTTATTAAAACTTTGGTTGAAAACACCTCGATATCAAAAGACTTTGGCAGTGAGCACGGCCTTAGCCTGTATATAGAAACAAAGAAACATAAAATATTGTTTGATGTTGGTGCAAGCGAGCTGTTTCTTAAAAATGCAAAAAAGCTTGATGTGAGTATTGCTGATGTTGATTTTCTTGTGATTTCGCATGGACACTATGATCACGGCGGTGGGCTAAAAAGTTTTCTGCACGAAAACACAAAAGCTGAGGTATTTTTACATCGACTCGCTTTTGAAAAGCACTATGCGATCCGTCCAAACGATGAATTGGATTTTATAGGTCTTGATGAAAACCTGAAACAAAACAAACAAATTGTCCTCACCTCAGACCGTTTCTTTATTAACAGTGGAATCCAAGTATTCTCTAATATTACCCAAAGAAAGCCGCGTCCAAAATCAAACCGTGGATTGCTCACTGAGTATAATGGGCAAACGACAGATGATATCTTTGCACATGAACAGAACCTCGTTATAGAGGAAGACGGGAAAACCCTATTAGTAACAGGCTGCGCTCATAATGGCATCATAAATATACTTGAGCATTTTCACACGCTAAAAGGTCGAATGCCGGGCTATGTGATAGGTGGATTTCATCTTTCCAGCCGCTCAGGCGGAAACGAGGACTCTGAAATGATAGATAGAATTGGTAAAGTACCTGATGGGTACACAAGCAAAGTTTTACACCTGCCATTGCACAGGTATCGAGCCTTATAAAAGGCTGAAAGCTATTATGAGGTGATAGCATCAATTATCTGTCAGCAGGCAGTGAAATTGTATTTTAAATAAAAGGAGCAAGATTATGAGCGAAAATTGCAATCAAAGCTGTAGCAGTTGTTCGGAGGACTGCGCAGAACGAAAAGAACAAAAAACGGATTTCTCCGAGAAGCTGCATGAGATGAGCAGTGTAAAAAAGGTTATTGGTGTTGTCAGCGGCAAAGGTGGTGTCGGTAAATCACTTGTTAACCTCTATGCTTGCAGTTACCATGAACAGGATGAACTATCATACTGCGATTCTTGATGCGGATGTCACCGGGCCTTCTATCCCTAAGGCATTTGGTATCAGGGAGAAAGCCTCAGGCAGTGAATTCGGTCTATTTCCCTGTTAAAACAAAGACTGGGATTGATATTATGTCTGTCAATTTGCTTTTAGAAAACGACACTGACCCGGTTGTCTGGAGAGGGCCAATTATTGCTGGCACAGTAAAGCAGTTTTGGACAGATGTAATCTGGAGCGATGTGGATTTTATGTTCATCGATATGCCACCGGGAACCGGCGATGTTCCCCTTACGGTATTTCAATCCATTGCTGTTGATGGGATTATCGTTGTGACGTCCCCGCAGGAGCTTGTATCCATGATTGTTTCAAAAGCTGTTAAGATGGCTGAGATGATGAATATCCCCATTATCGGTCTGGTAGAAAATATGTCCTATTTTAAATGTCCTGATAACGGCAAGGACTATCAGATATTTGGAGAAAGCCACATTGAAGAAATTGCTGATAAACACAATTTAAAGGTTCTTGCTAAATTACCTATCGACCCCAAGATTTCAGCCGCCTGTGACAAGGGCATGATAGAACTTTTCGATGGCAATTGGCTTGAGCCGGTTGCAAAAATATTAGAAAAAATGGAGGAAAACTAAAATGATGAAAATTGCAGTAGCGAGCGAAAACGGAATGGTGACTGAGCACTTTGGACATTGCGAAGGTTTCATGATTTTTGATGCTGAAAACAATCAAATCGTCAAGAGTGAAACCGTTGCTAACCCTGGACATAGACCTGGATTCTTGCCTAACTTTCTTGCCGATCGCGGTGTAAATGTCATCATCAGCGGTGGTATGGGCGGAGGTGCGGTTGAGATTTTTAATGAAAGGAACGTTGAAGTTGTTGTAGGAGCTTCTGGTAACGCGAAAACTGCTGTAGAAAATTATCTGAAGGGTGAGCTTAAGACAACAGGTTCCGTCTGCCACGAGCATCAGCATCACGATGAATGCGGCGAATAAATACCATATTTTATTTTCCAGATTAATGATAACGTATATTCACAAGGCATTTAATAAATATGCCATGTAAATATAGAAAAAAACAAGTGAGGAGGAAATGAAATGGCAAAATACATATGTACCGTATGTGGATTTGTCTACGACGAAGCAAAAGGCATTCCCGATGCAGGCATTGCTGCGGGTACAAGGTGGGAAGACCTGCCTGAGGATTGGGTCTGTCCGCTATGTGGTGCGACAAAATCAGAATTTGAGAAACAGGGTGAATCAGACATGACCCCGAAAAAGGAGCCGATATCTGTAATTGAGTCCCCTGTAGATATGAAGGAGATGTCCCCCTTAGAAGTTAGTGCACTTTGCACGAATCTTGCACGTGGGTGTGAAAAACAGTACAAGCCCGAAGAAGCAACTCTATTTAATGAACTGGCTGGTTATTTTAAATCGGTATCAGCACCGACCGAAGACCCGCATTTCAGTAAGCTACTTGACCTTATTGAAAAGGACCTTAAGCAGGGCTTCCCAAATGCCAATGCCGTGGCAACTGATGCAAAGGATAGGGGTGCGCTCCGTGCTCTTGTCTGGAGCGAGAAGGTAACTCAGATTTTGAAATCTATTATAAGTAGATATCAAAAAGAGGGCGACGCAATGTTGGAGAATACAGGCGTTTATGTCTGTACTATCTGCGGCTTTGTGTACATAGGAGATAAGCTGCCGGAGGTTTGCCCTGTTTGCAAGGTACCCAATTGGAAATTTGAAAAGATTGAGGGGAGGCAATAAAAATGGCTGATAAATATGCAGTAAGAAATATACGTTTGTGTACAAAGGACTGTCTATGCCTTTATGTCTGCCCTACCGGGGCGACCGATACAGAAAACAGTATAATTGATGTTGCTAAGTGCATCGGCTGCGGCGATTGTGCGGATGCCTGCCCATCCGGAGCAATTTCCATGGTACCGAAAGAGTATCCGAAGCAGCAAAATAAAACCCAGCCTGTTATCGATGCGCTGAAAGCGTTGACGCGCAGCAAGTCGGAACAGGAGAATATAGTCGCGGGGCTTCCCGGAAAACTGGCTGTCGCCATCGAAAAATCTAATCATATTATGGGGGAGGATATTATCCGTGAAGCGGGATATATGCTGCCACAAAGCGAGAACGCTCAGGAATTCTTACAATCACTTCTGGGAGAAAAACAGCCGGAAGGCTTCCCCAAAGAAACTGTTAAGAAATTATTAGAAGCTTTTAATAAAGGCGAGGAGGACAAAAACATGAGTGAAAATAAGACACTTAAAAATTTGATGGCTGCATTTACTGGAGAAGCCGAAGCAAACAGAAAGTATACAGCCTATGCCAAGAAAGCCGAAAAAGACGGAAATCTCAATGCAGCGAAATTGTTTAGAGCTGCAGCTGACGCCGAAACCATTCACGCACTAAAGCATTTTGAAGTGGCCGGAAAAATTGGTTCAACGGCAGATAACTTGAAGGACGGGGTTAAAGGAGAAACTTACGAATATAAGGAAATGTACCCTGATTTCGTTAAAGAAGCTGAGGCGGAAGGAAACAAAGCTGCGCTTATGTCCTTTACATTTGCAATGAAAGCGGAAGAAGTTCATGCAGGGCTTTATCAAGAAGCGTTAGAGAACCTTGATCAGAAGGAAGAAGTTTTCTACTATCTCTGCCCTGTCTGTGGAAATATCGAGAAGTTTAAGCCTGAAAAATGCAGTATTTGTGGCGTTCCGGGGGATAAATTTATTAAGTATTAAATCTGAGTTAAAGAACAAATAACTTATTGATATCCAATGTTAATAAAAGCAAGACGCTCTATGTTTCGTAGAGTGCCTTGCTCGTTTTTACTCTATTCATTCACATCCACCGTTAAGCCGGACTTAAATTCCACGGTGAATTTATCCTCATAGATTCTGATCTTCTCAATCAGACGCCGGACAAGCTGCTCGTCGTATTCGGTGAGGGCGGTGGATTGCTTCTTTAGGAATGTGCTCATATCAGCCATGCGCTTTTTGAGTTCATCACGGTTAGCACTTTCAAGCTGCATCTTTTGTTTCTGGTCACGCAGTCGGTGTATCTCATCACCGACTTTATCATATTCGGCATTGGAGGTGGCAAGCTTCAGTAGTTCCATTTGCAGTTCCTCAAGCCGCTTATCGATATCCGCTAAGGCCTTGTCGCTTTCACGATTTATGACGGTGGAGATGTTGTCTCGTAGAGTAGTGAGGAAAGAGTCTTTGTCACAAAGTGTTTGGTTGATAGCGGTGACCAGCACTTGCTCAATG
>DHOG01000072.1:0-20045 GCA_002410715.1 Ruminococcaceae bacterium UBA5396
AAATCGCTCCGCCCTTAATGGTTGATATCGCTGCTATCAACTGGGGGTCATTCTTTTCGTTCAGAAAAGCGAATTGGTTTTCAAGTGCAGCAGGCATTATTGAAGGAACGCTTGGTGTAACGCCAACACCTTCCAAGATGCCACCGCCAGTAAGTGAAAGCGATGCAACTGAGATTTTTATTGCCGCGCCTTCGGCTGCTAGGCTGTAATATTGCTGAACCATGCCCCGACCTAAGGTTTTTTCACCTACGACAACCGTTTTCTTGAATTCCTGCATCACACCGGCAAAAAGCTCAGCCTCTCCTTGAGTGCTTTTGTTTACAAGCGTCACAGAAGGCTTAGTGATTTCATATGCACCGGTTGAAACAAGCTCTTCGAATGAATTGGCTTTAGAGAGCCGCGCATAAGTACCGCGTGGGATCAAATAGCTTATTACATCTCTTACTGACTTAAGGTTACCACCTTTATTATACCGAATATCAAATATATAGTTTTCGACACCTTGGGATTCCAGCTTTGTATAAGCATCCCGAAACTGATTAGGCGTGTTGCCGTAAAATGCCGTAATCCTGATATATCCGGTTGCCCCAATCATCCTGCTTTCAACACTCGTCAGATTATAGCTACTAACCGAAATTTCAAACGCGGTTGAATCCTTGCCCCTATTGACAGTTAGTTTGACCTTTTGTGCACTGCCAAGTTTAGACATAATTTGCGATAGCGTATAGGATTTTACATCCTTTCCATCGAGCTGAGTTAAAACATCACCTTTTTGCAGCCCTGCCTTATCTGCAGCTGAATTCTTATGAACAGATGAGATAACGATTGAATCATCATCCATCTTCACGACTTCAAGACCAAGGCCTGTCCATTTTCCGGACAGGCGTTCGGTTTCCTTCCTGTATTCATCCGCCGTAAGGTAAGCGGCATATGGATCATCAATTCCTTCAATATATCCTCTTGCCAAAGATTCACGAAGTTTATTTTCATTGATTTCTCCCAGATAATTCTGTCGAACATCTTTGTCCACTAATGTGATATACTCAAACATTTCCTGGCGCTTGCTTACCTGGGTTAGATTATAATCAAAATTACGCATCGCAATAACCATGGTAATCGAAAATGTAGAAGCAATCGTAACAATAATCAGTGTAATTGCGGCGCCAAGAGAGATTTTCCTGTTCATATAACCATATCCTTTCCGCATCCTTGCAAGCCGTTTAAAGCTTTAGCCCTTCACAATGGGATGCATGGCGCGAAAGTATCTGACTGTAGTCGATCAGCCAAAAGCTGATAGTGATTTCATCAATTCACTTTTAAATATCCTTTTGCAAGCGGATCAACAGCAACGCCATTTTCACGGACTTCAAAATGCAGATGAGGCCCGGTTACATCACCGGTTGAACCTGCTTTGGCAATCACCGTTTTTCCTCCTACCACTTTATCCCCTACCCGGACAAAAACCTTTGAGCAATGAGCATAAAGCGTCGATATTTTTCGGCCCTTGCCGTCAACGCCATGATCAATAATGATATGATAGCCGTAGCCGCCGCCCCATACGCTGGTATAGTTTGAGTATATCACAGTTCCGCTATGGGCAGCAACGATATTTTGCCCGTAAACAGGAACAGATCCGTTTGCGATATCAATTCCCTTGTGCAGCCTGCCCCAGCGCTTACCATAGAATGAGGAGATGTTACGTACTGCGGGCACAGGCCAGTACATCGTTCCACCGCCGTACTTGCCGACAGAAACATTCTGATTGATTATCTGTCTGATTTGTGCTTCAAGCTCGTCTATTTCCTTTTGGGTAGCCCGGCGCCTTTGCTTGTTGGTATTTAAACTATTCTTTGTGTTATTCAGCTGTACATTTCTCTTGGAATAGTCAACTTCCAGCTCGGATTTTTTAGCATTCGCCTGCTTTTTTAAAGTAGCGGCTTCAGACAGTTTCTTAGAAACACCGCTCTTATTAATCTCAAGCTTATCCTTTTGTGTATTAATCGCTTCAATTTCAGATTCCAGATCATCCATAAGCTTCTTGTCTCTCTTGGCGACCCGCTTCATCATTTCAGATTTGATTAGGTAATCGGTATAACTATCCGTATTCATTATCATCTGCAGTGTTGAAAAATTGCCGGTTTTCGATATGGCGCGCAACCG
Organism: Ruminococcaceae bacterium UBA5396; assembly: GCA_002410715.1. GTDB lineage: Bacteria > Bacillota > Clostridia > Oscillospirales > Acutalibacteraceae > Avimonas. The sequence goes on from DHOG01000072.1 coordinate 2,161, forward strand.
AGCCCGGAGTGCCTCAAAGCGGTCTGCGATACTCGTTTCTTTTTCTGAAATCTCGGTTTGTTTTTGTTTAATTTCACCGTTCAGCGCACTAATTTCAGCTTCCAGTTTATCAATGCGTGCATCATATGTATTGATCTGGGCGATTGTGTTATCAATTTTTTTATCCAGAGCATTTACATAAGCCTGCTGGTTGGTCAATGACCTTTCCTGCTCACTGATTGTCCGATTTAAAGCACTCGCTTCCTTTTGCAGCCTCTCGCTGTCAGCCTGTAGCTGCTCCAAGGACTTTGCACTCGCATTCATCGGTGCTAAAGCCACGGGATACAGTCCAACAAGGGTAACGGCAACAATCAATGCCGCGGCTCTTGACTTGATACTTTTAAATGACACTGGAAATACCTCCTTCGTCCCTGAGATATCTACGCATCGAGATTGCACTGCCAGCAATTCCAGTCAGTACACCGAGAGCTATAAAGCCTAACAACATTACATGCCAAACGGCAGAAAACTCTAAAAGTCCACCCATAATATCTCTTCCAACCATATCATAAAGCTTACTGTATACCAAAAAAACAATGCCATATGATAGGCAGGCAGAAAAAACGCCCAGCACAATTCCCTCGATAATAAATGGAATTCTCACGAAAACATTTGTTGCGCCCACAGATTTCATAATTGAAATTTCAAGTCGTCTATTATAAACCGTCAGCTTGATGGTGTTGGCAATAATAAACAGTGATACCACCAAAAGCAGCAATATGATACAGCCGGAAGCCAACAACATAATATTCCTTATGTTTGTAAGTTGCTTTGCAGTATCCTCACTATAAACAATATCTTCAATTTCAGGAATTTGATCCATTTGCTTTATGGTGTCCTTGAATTTGCTTAAGTCTTTAAATGTAACAACAAAGGAATCCAGATAAGGATTATTTTCACCCTGCATTTCTTCAAAAACAGCATCAGTCATCGAGTCCTTGTATCGGAGTAAAGCTTGTTCCTTTGATACAAACTCTACCGTATCAACATTTGTAATACACTTGATTTTATCCTCAAGCACAGTAAGCTGTGCATCCGTGGAGTCCTCTTTTGCAAATGCAACAACCACATTCTGACTATCTATCCATTCAAATGTATGGTTTATATTTGCATAAACCAAATAAGATCCCCCGGTCAATAGCAAACAGGATATTAATACTCCGATTGAAGCAACTGCCATCAACTTGTTCTGCCAGATATTGCGGAAACTCTCGCGAATCAAATACCGTATACTGCTTAGATTCATATAGACCCTCCTTCCCTAAAGGTGGGAAAGATACCTGCAGCGTCCACCGCATCCGCTTCACGGGTAGGTTTTTTTACTTTCCTATCTGAAAGGCGGTCAGAAACCACACAGCCTTCTCGGATTTCAATCACCCGGTGGTGAAACAAGCGAACCAGATCATGCTCATGCGTAACCATAATAACCGTAGTACCCCGCCTGTTTATTTCGGTAAGTAGCTCAACAATTTCATACGAAAGCTCGGGGTCGATATTCCCGGTAGGCTCGTCCGCAATAATAATTGAAGGATTGTTCACCAGTGCGCGTGCAAGGCCGACTCGCTGCTGTTCTCCGCCGGATAGTTCTTTTGGAAAGCTGCGCACTTTATTCTGAAGTCCTACAAGACCAAGTATATAGGGAACCCGTTTCCTGATATCGCTGCCCGATTTCCCGATAACCCTCATTGCAAACGCCACATTATCAAAAACCGTCATATTATTAATAAGTCTAAAATCCTGAAACACAATTCCCATTGAACGCCGAAGATAAGGAATTTCACGGCGCTTCAGTTTAGATAGCTTGTAGCCGTTAACAATTACCTCACCGGCACTGGGAACCTCTTCTCTCATCATAAGTTTCAGAAACGTGCTTTTTCCGGCGCCGGAAGCGCCCACGATAAAAACGAATTCACCCTTATTTATTAAAATACTGACATCCTTCAGGGCTTTAATCCCGTTATCATAGGCCTTATGTACACCTTTGAATTCAATCAAAGAAATACCTCCCCTTTCGATTTGTCACGGTAAAATCTGCATCTCGGTGTCTCAATCAATATAATAAGCGCCAACCGGCGCGAAAATTTCAAATTCATAGTATAAATACACAAAGGAATCGGATGACCCTATTACATCCTACCCCTTTTTCAACCTCAAATGCAAGTCGAAAAAATTTCCTTACAACCGAAAATCTCCCGCAAAATCATCAAGTTTTGCGGGAGATACCCGTTTTCACAGCCTGGCTCACAAACGAAAGGCCGTCTTTACTCATTAATATTTAATCGGATTTGCCATCAGGTATTTCTTAACCATTAAGGCCACTTTAAACACAATCGCATCGTCAAATTCACGCAGATCCAAACCTGTCAGTCTCTTAATTTTTTCAAGACGATAAACCAGTGTATTACGATGAACAAAAAGTTTACGTGATGTTTCAGACACGTTAAGGTTATTTTCAAAGAATCGCTGAATTGTAAACAGTGTCTCCTGATCAAGCGAATCAATAGATCCTACTTTAAACACCTCGCGGAGAAACATTTCGCAAAGCGTGGTGGGAAGCTGATAAATCAAGCGTGCAATGCCAAGATTGTCATAGCTGACAATCGTCTTTTCGGTATCAAAAACCTTACCGACTTCAAGCGCCACCTGCGCTTCCTTGAATGAACGTGCAAGATCCTTTATTCCCTCAACAACCGTACCGATACCGACGGTTGCCTGGGTATAAAACTCACCGCTTAATGTATCAACAATAGAGCGTGCCAGCTTTTCAAGATCATGAGATTCGATTCCGGAACGGATTTCCTTTATCAAAACAATGTCTGATTCATTGATATTAATGACAAAGTCCTTGTTTTTGTCAGGAAAAAGATTCTGAACAACGTCATATGCAGATATATCCGTACGAGCCATAATGCGAATAAGCAGTGCGACACGGTTTGCATCGTTGTTAAACCGGAGTTCACGGGCTTTTAGATAGATATCGCCAGGCAGTATATTGTCAAGAATCACATTCTTTACAAAATTACCGCGGTCATATTTCTCATCATAATACTGCTTGATGCTTGCGAGAGAAATAGCAAGCAGGGCCGCATATTTCGCCGCCTGTTCATCCGTTCCCTCAACAAACAAAAGATATTCGCTGCGAGGACGCGAACCAAAGGTTTTATAGGTATATCCTTCGCTTACAAAAGACTCTTGCGCAGAAAATGAGTCCGTGCTAATAGAATCACATGATTCACCAATACGGCCCAGATCACTGCACGCAATCACCGACATGGTTTCATCAACCACACCAATTGTACGATCAATGGTATCCTTCATTTGATGCACAACGCCCTGAAATAATCTGTTGGACATAATATTTTCCCCTTCTCATATTGAAATAAAGAACTCTTTTAAAATAAAATAAACAATAAATATTCTAGTTGGATTTATTACACTGCGAATATTATAATTATTCTACACAATTCCAGCATATATTTCAAGGACAAACCAAGAAAAAGTAGACGAAACCTCAATATTTTTCTAACTTTTACAATTTAGTTACAATGTTTTTTATTGTAGATGAATGATTTTTGACAGAACTTATGTAAAATATAATAGAAATTTTTTTCTTAAAGTATGAATGGAAACAGCACTATCTATTCGTATTTAGTATGGAGAGGGAGGAGATGCAAATTGGAGGAAACAAAATCCCGTACTATTTCTGAAGCGGTGGACAAGCATGCCGATATGGTAAGACGGATCTGCTTTCTATATTTGAGAAACTATGCAGATGTGGAGGATGTATTTCAAGAGGTGTTCTTAAAATTCATGCTTTACAGTAAAAATCTTTCAAATGAAAACCACGAAAAGGCATGGCTTTGCCGGGTTACATACAACCAGTGCAAGGATTTGCTGAAAAGCACATGGCGAAAAAAAGTAATAAGTATTGAAGAGATGGATATTCCCTACCAAGATGACGAACTCAATGACTTCCTCTCCCTCATACATCAATTGCCTCCTCATTATCGTCAGGTTCTCTATCTGCATTTTTATGAGAAAATGACCATACCAGAAATTGCATCCTCTCTCAAAAAGAACACCAATACCGTTTATACACACCTTAACAGAGCAAAAAAGCTGTTAAAGGCCAGTCTAAAGGAGGAATACTGTAATGGATAATTTATTTGGCTGTTTGGACAAAGTCAAAGCCGAAGAAACTTTGAAACTTCATGCAAAAGAATATGTAAATGATGCGCTAAGCAATCCAAAAATGGTTACGGCTGCAAATAGGAAAGTAAATCAAATGAAAAAAATGATTATCGCCGCATGTGCTATTTTAACCGCAGGTATTACCGCAATAGCCGGTTATACGCTATGTGAAACACCGGTTAACTATGTAAGTTTAGATATAAACCCCAGCATTGAACTAGGTGTTAATGTCTTCGACCATGTAGTAAGCGTCAACGCCGCCAACCAAGATGGACAGAATCTAATTGATGTTAAAAATGTTTCCAACCTACCTGTCCAGAATGCAATCAGTGAGCTGGTACAGGAAGCGGCCGAACAGGATTATATTGCCTTGGATGGGTCTTCCGTAATTTCTGTCACCGCCGAGTCAAAGAATGAAGATGACGCACTGAAACTGCAAGAAAAATGTTCGAATGGTGTTAACCTGGCAATGTCCACAAAAAAGATATACGCAGCCGTTTATGCGGATTGCTCCGACCTGTCACTACGTGAGGAAGCAAAAGGGATGAACCTTTCACCCGGCAAATACAAGATGATCAAAATGTTACAGTCTCTTGACCCGACAATCAAGGTAGAAGATTACGCCGATGTCAAAGTACGCGATATAATCAGAAAAGCAAACGACCTTTTGGAATCAGGGACTGCAGATTTATCAGAAGAAGAAAAGCAGGCAATCTCCGATAAAATTAAAAAAACTGACAAAAAAGCACAGGGAGCGACGCATAAGGCGAAACAGAACAAAGGCAATTCCGGTAAGAACACTACACCCGATTCAACGGAAGCCGGAACCGTTACTACAGATACAGCTGAAACCGGAGTCGAAACTGATTCTGAAGCAAGCAAAGCCCAAAAAAAGAATCAAGGCAACGGTCAAACAAAAAACCAAAAAAAGAACTCACAAGTTTTGACACAAGATTATACTGCCGGCACAACTGTAACCACAAGTCCACAAACCAAAAGCAAAGGAAGTGCCACCAATAAGGCACCCGGAAACAAAGGCAACGGCAACCAGAAAGCCTCCGGGAAAGGAAACAACCCTAATAAATGACATCCACATAGCCATACCATACAGGCTTGCCTATATTGAAAGAACCTGCCAATTTTAATTACGGCAGGTTCTTTCAATATATTATACATTTCTCTCATGCACAGGCGGTTTGCCCGAAAGTTGGGTTTCGGGGTTCAAGTTTTCTGATTTAGGAGGAGTGGAATCAATACCGAAGATCGATTGATACAGCCGGTACCCTCCGCTGAGATTGTAACAATCAAATCCGTTTTGCGAAAGAATACGACAGGCAATATACCCGCGCAGTCCGACCTGACAGGTTACATAAATAGACTTGGTTTTATCCAACTCATTCAGCCTTTCCCGCAGATTGTCCAACGGAATGTTGATGAAGTCACTGATGTGACCGTTTTCATATTCCGCTTTTGTGCGGATATCGAGAAGCGTCACGCTGCCGTCACGCGGTAGACCGTCAACATCATGCCAGTGAAAATTCTTAACGGTTTCCGTGAGCAGATTTTCAATCACATATCCGGCCATATTGACAGGATCCTTGGCACTTGAATATGGGGGCGCATAGCAAAGCTCCAGTCTGGTAAGGTCATAAGCAGTTGCCCCGAAACGCATAGCTGTCGCAATGATGTCACAACGCTTGTCAACCCCTTCATAACCAACAATCTGCGCACCTAATATTTTACCACTGCCCTTTTCGAACAACACCTTTACAGATAGGTTGACAGCACCGGGATAATAGCTTGCGTGAGACGCCGAATAAGTAAAGGATTTATCATAATCCAACCCGAGTTGTTTCGCGGTTTTCTCGTTCACACCTGTTGTGGCGACCGTCATGTCAAACACCTTAAGGATTGCGCTTCCCTGCGTTCCGGTGTACTCGCTTTCGATACCGCAGATGTTGTCGGCAGCGATCCTCCCCTGCTTATTTGCCGGTCCTGCCAGCGGAATAAAGGATTTCTGCCCTGTCACAAAATCTACGACTTCTACCGCATCACCCACCGCATAAATCGACGGATCAGATGTCTGCATATGGGAATCGACTACAATAGAACCGCGCTGGTTGACTGTAAGCCCCGCATTTTTCGCAATGGCAGTATCCGGTAACACGCCGACCGCCATAATCAGCATATCGGCTTCAATTTCACCGCTGTTTATTGCAATATACAGCCTACTGCCATCGTCACGAATCGAACGAACGGCATTCCCAAGCATAAGACGGACGCCCTTGCTCTCTATATGCCTGTGAACATCACTGGCCATATCATAGTCTAAGGGGGCAATCACCTGATTCGCCATCTCGACAATCGTGACTGATAACCCGGCGTTATGAAGGTTTTCCGCCATCTCCACGCCGATATATCCTCCGCCCATAACCGCCGCGCTTCGGGGCTTTTTCTGTTCAATATAGTCCTTAATTTTATATGTATCGGGTATATTTCTGAGCGTGAAAACCTTATCAGAACCAATTCCCTCGATGTTGGATGTTACAGGATAAGCGCCCGTAGACAAAATGAGCCTGTCATAGTCTTCCGTATAAGTCTCACCCGTTTCTACTTTTTTCACCAATACCGATTTTGCTGAACAATCAATCGAAATAACCTCGCTTAAAACGCGAACGTCAACATTAAAACGAGCATTAAAGCTTCTGGGTGTCTGGAGGGTAAGTGCCTCCTTATCGGTTATTTCTCCGCCGATAAAGTAAGGCAGTCCGCAATTTGCAAACGAAATATACTCGCCCCGTTCAAACAAAATGATTTCTGCTGATTCATTCAGTCTTCTTAGGCGTGCTGCTGCGGAAGCGCCCCCCGCGACACCGCCGACAATCAGTGTCTTCATATCGTCAACACCTCTTTTAATTCAAATTATTTATATTATATATTGGAAAACCTTATATGTCTATCCCGAAATACTCAAATCAGTAAGAGCAGAGCCCTTGCCCTACAAGATGTATCTAAAGCGGCACATAAAAGTGCGGGGCATAAACCCCGCACTTTTATGATAACCTATTTTTAAAATCTTCATATCCAAACGATTTAACCAGCCGTACTTCATCGTTTACTCCTGCAACTGCAATAGACGGCAGCTTCATACCGTTGAATGTATTGCTTTTCACCATGGTATAATGCGCCATATCACCGAAAACCAGCTTGTCACCCTCTGAGAGCGGTTTGTCGAACGAAAAATCACCGATGATATCGCCCGCCAAGCAAGTCGGTCCTCCGAGACGGTATGTGTATTTTTTTTCCTTCGGGATCCCGCTGCCAAGAAGCGGAGGACGATACGGCATTTCGAGTACATCGGGCATATGACAGGCTGCTGAAGTATCCAGAATTGCAATCGGTGTACCGTAATCCAAAACCTCTCTCACAGAGGATACCAGATACCCCGCATTGAGTACAACGGCTTCTCCCGGTTCAAGATATACGGTCAAATTATATTTTTCCTGAATTCGGTTTATTTGGGCAATCAGGGTTACGACATCATAATCTTCACGCGTTATATGGTGACCTCCACCAAAATTCAACCACTGAAGCCCCGGGAGGTATTTACCAAACCTTTCTTCGACGGCTGAAAGCGTCTTGACAAGTGCATCGGCATTCTGCTCACAAAGGGTGTGAAAATGCAGACCGCTGATCCCATCCGGCAATTCCCCTGCAAAGCCACAGATGGGAACACCAAGCCTTGATCCGGACGAGCAGGGATCATATATCTCATGCTCCTGTGTGGAGCATTCGGGATTAATTCGTATTCCGCAGATGCATCCTGCCCCCAACGCAATTTTTCCGAATTTATCCCACTGATTAAAGGAATTGAATACGACATGATCGCAGATAGCAGCGATTTCCATAAATTCAAGCGGGTCAAAGGCAGGAGAATAGACATGGGTTTCGCCGCCCATTTTCTCAAAGCCCAGTTTGGCTTCATACAAACCACTCGCTGTTGTGCCGTGCAGGTATTCACGAATTTTGGGATACAGCGAAAACATTGAAAAGGCTTTTTGGGCTAACAGTATTTTGCACCCGGTACGGTTAATCACGCTTTTCAAAATCTCTAGGTTGCGAATCAGCTTGGCCTCATCCACCATGATGTAAGGCGTGGGGAGTGCGTTAATATCAAAATTCAGTTTCATCATGTTAATCCACAAGCAGGGGATTCTCAATTTGCTGCCACGGCAACCCCCATTTATTTAAGGCGTCCATAAAGGGATCGGGATCAAACTCCTCAATATTAAAAACGCCCGGCTTATTCCACGTTTTTGTCATCAGCATCATGGCGCCAATCATGGCGGGCACACCTGTTGTATAGGAAATTGCCTGTGAACCGACTTCACGGTAACTCTCCTGATGGTCGCATACATTATAAATATAATGCGTACGCGGATTGCCATCTTTCATCCCCTTGAAAATACATCCGATATTGGTTTTGCCGTGTGTGCGGGGACCCAGCGTTGATGGGTCGGGCAGAACAGCTTTGAGAAATTGCAGCGGTACAATCGGTCTGCCCTCAAACATAATCGGCTCGATTGAGGTCATGCCAACATTTTCGAGGCATTTCAGATGTGTGAGATAGCTTTGCCCGAAGGTCATAAAAAACCGGATCCGTTTGATTCCTTTGATATTCAATGCCAGCGACTCCAGCTCTTCGTGGTGCAGCAAATACATATCCTTTTCGCCGATTTCCGGAAAATCATATACCCGCTTGATTTCCATCGGTTCGGTCTCAACCCATTTCCCGTTTTCCCAATAGCTGCCGTTGGCGGTAACCTCACGGATATTGATTTCGGGATTGAAATTGGTGGCAAATGGATAACCATGATCACCGGCGTTGGCGTCGAGTATATCAATTTCATGAATCTCATCAAAAAGGTGCTTTTGGGCATATGCAGAAAACACGCCTGTTACTCCGGGATCAAATCCGCTGCCCAGCAATGCGGTAATTCCCGCTTCCTTATATCTGTCGCGATACGCCCACTGCCATTTATATTCAAATTTTGCGGTGTCCAAAGGTTCATAATTCGCGGTATCAACATAATTGGTTTTTGTGGCAAGGCATGCGTCCATAATGGTCAAATCCTGATAGGGCAGTGCAAGATTAAGCACCACATCCGGCTTAAACCCCTCGATTAGCTTGATCAATTCATCCACATTATCCGCATCCACTTTAGCGGTGAAGATCTTGGTTTTACCGCCATCCAGCTTCTCCTTCAAGGCATCGCACTTTTCTTTGGTGCGACTGGCAATCATTATTTCCTCAAAAACCTCGCTGTTTTGGCAGCATTTATGGATTGCAACGTTTGCCACACCGCCGCAGCCGATTATCAAAGCTTTTCCCATGGTGTAAAACCTCCTGAAATTTATGAATTCGATCCTTAACATCATGTAGGGATTGCTCTCGTCTCTTATTTTTTCCTGCCTAACGCCAGTAGCAATTCCCTTAAAATTTTGCAGGCCATCGCCGTAGATATGCCACTCTGGTCATATACCGGACACAGCTCATTGATATCACAACCTACTATATTCAGCTTGCTCACTTTAAAAATCGCGTTCAGCAGCTCCGAAAAGCTGACGCCTCCCGCTTCCGGCGTCCCTGTTCCCGGAAATTCCGAAGGATCAAGAACATCGAGGTCAATTGATAAATACACCGGCTTTCCCTTGAGAAAATCAACCGCATTGTCAAGACCACTGAAGTTAAATTTAATCATCCTTACATGTTCTTTTGCCCATACAAACTCGGTTTTATCTCCCGAACGGATACCAAACTGAAAGATTCTATCATCACCGACAAGCTCCCAAACCCGCCGCATAACCGCAGCATGAGAAAGCTTTGCGCCCAAATAATCATCCCTTAAATCAGCATGTGCGTCAAAATGAATAATGTGAAGATCATCCCATCGCTCGGCAGCAGCAGTGAGTGCACCAAGTGTTACGAGATGCTCTCCCCCGATCATAACGGGGAGCTTTCGGTCATCCAGTATTTTCGCAGTAAACTCCTTAATTGCATCAAGTGCCGGTTTGGGGTCGCCAAAGCACAGCTCCAGATCACCCGCATCAAAAATCCTCGAATCCGAAAGATCACGATCCTGATAAGGACTGTAGGTTTCAATACCGAATGATTCGGAACGCATCGCCTTGGCGGCAAAACGTGTACCGGGGCGATAGGAGGTTGTAGAATCAAACGGCGCCCCGAATATCACGATATCGGCGTCTTCATATTCACTTTCGCATCCGATAAATGTTTCTATATTTCGACTTAATCTAGCCAATCTCTTCAACATCCTCCAGCAGTTCCTCGACATAATTGGGCAGCGCAAAGCTTCCGACATGAAGCTGGGTGTTATAATAACGTGTCTTTATATTGAGATCACGCCAGCGCTTGGAATCAAAATCAAAGATGGGATGATATTGTTTGGATGCGAATCCGAATAGCCAGTGACCCGACGGATAGGTGGGTATATGTGCCTGATAAACCCGGCTGATTGGAAAAGATTCCACAATTCGCTTGTGCGCTCTCTGCATGGCAATGGAGTCATTGGGATAGAACGGACTTTCATGCTGATTAACCATAATCCCGTCGTCCCTAAGCGCCTTAAAGCAGTTTCCGTAAAATTCTTTTGTAAACAGGCCTTCACCCGGACCGAAAGGATCGGTAGAATCCACGATAATCACGTCATATTCATCCTTACACCTGCGAATATACTTCAGTCCGTCCTGTATATGAATCTTTACTCTTTCATCATCAAGGCAGCAGGCGGTCTGGGGAAGATATTTTTTACATACCTCAATCACCATTTCATCAATATCCACCAAATCGATATGCTCAACTGACGGATAATGAAGAAGCTCCCGGACAACGCCGCCGTCTCCCGCTCCGATGACCAAGACTCGTTTGGCAGAAGGATATACTGCCATGGCAGGGTGAACGATCATCTCATGATAGATAAATTCGTCCTTTTCGGTCAGCATGATATAGCCGTCTATGGTCAGAAATCGCCCGAACTCGGGCGATTCCAGCACATCAATGCGTTGGAAATCGCTCTTACCGCTGAAAAGCTGCCGGTCAACCTTGATGGATAGCTTGACATTGGCGGTATGCCTTTCAGAATACCATAATTCCATATTTTATGACCATCCTTTCGCGAGGATTGGGAGGTGCCATATTATTATTTATCTTTTAGCACCCGTATGGTGTCAACCTGCCAGTCCTCTGTTCCTGTGAGAAAACAGCCCTTTTCCTTTGCATAATTGATATAATCAACAATTTCAGAGGTTATTTCTTCCCCTGGAGCTAATATGGGGATGCCCGGCGGATAGCTCATAACAAACTCACCGCTGATTCTGCCGCTGCTTTTTAAAATCGGCAACGGTTCTTTGTCGGCGTAAAACGCCTGCTGCGGCGGTACGGCGACGCGGGGATTGATATATTCATGTTGCATCATTCCCGTCTTATCTTTGCTGTAACGCCGAGCTATTTCCGAAAGCGCACCGACAAGTCGTTCAATATCTTTATAGCTGTCTCCCACTGAAATGTACGCAAGAATATTGCCGATATCTCCAAATTCAATCTGAATATCATATTCGTCACGCAGAATATCATAAACCTCGATTCCCGCCAAACCGATATTCAGGGTGTTTACAGATAATTTCATGGTATCAAAATCAAAAATGGTGTCCCCATTGATTAGCTCACTGCTGTATGCGTAATAGCCGCCGATATCATTTATCTCATCGCGGGCATATTGCGCCATCTCTTTGACTTTTTCGAATATCTGCTCGCCATCCAATGCCAGCCTTTTTCTTGAAAGATCAAGACTGCTAAGCAGTAGATAGGAGGCACTTGTCGTCTGGGAAAGATTTATAATCTGCCGCACCGCGTCCTTGTTTATTTTTTTACCGGTTAGCAAAAATGAGCTTTGCGTGAGCGATCCACCTGATTTATGCATGCTGACCGAAGACATATCCGCTCCTGCCGCCATAGCACTTACCGGTAGATTTTTGCCGAAATAAAAGTGTGTTCCGTGTGCTTCATCAACAAGCACCTTCATACCGTGCTTATGAGCCAGCTTTGTTATCTCTTTTAAATTTGAGCAAATACCATAATAGGTAGGATTATTAATAAAAATCGCCTTTGCATCGGGGTTTTCCTCAATCGCACGTTCAACATCCCGCATAGACATTCCGAGGGCAATCCCGAGTTCATGGTTAACCGCAGGGTTCACATACACCGGAACAGCGCCGCAGAGAATCAGTGCGTTAATCGCGCTTCGGTGAACATTTCGCGGCAATATAATTTTATCTCCCCGCTTGCAAGCATACAGAATCATAGTCTGAACACAGGAGGTAGTACCTGCAATCATGAAAAAAGCGTACCCCGCGCCAAACGCTTCAGCAGCCAGCTCCTCGGCCTCTTTTATAACCGAAGTCGGATGGGATAGGTTATCAAGAGGCTTCATTGAATTTACATCCAGCGACATGCAGCGCTCACCCAAAAATTCGGTAAGCTCGGGGTTTCCCCTTCCCCTCTTGTGTCCGGGTACATCAAACGGAACAATACGCATTTTCGTAAAATTTTCCAGTGCCTCCGAAATCGGAGCGCAGTTCTGTAATAATTTACCCATAACAAGACCCATTCCTTTCTCGGGCATAATGTATATATGAATGCTTTGCCCTCTCTGAGAGTGGAATGACTTGGTTGCCCGATAGGGCATTGACCCGTTCTTTCCTGCTGCCGACCATTTCGGAGCAATTAATAAACATTCATACCACTGAAAATTTCAATCATTTCCTGCCGCAGGCTGTTTGTTATTTCAAGTCTGGATTTTGGCGGAAGTTCATATACATCAGTATTAAAAAGATAATTTTTCAGATCCACTTCTTTAATCATCATTTTTGTATGAAACAGGTTGCTTTGGTATACATTAATATCAATTGCGTCGTACCTACTTAGCGTTACACTGTCGATATAATCCTGAATCGAAGTCATGGGATGGTCCATAAACAGCTTTTTTCCGCTGACATCGCGGGTGAATCCCCTAACACGATAATCCATGGTAATGATATCGGAGTCAAAGCTGCCAATCAGATAATCGAGTGTGCTCAGTGGGGTAATTTCACCGCACGTAGCAACATCTATATCAACTCGAAAGGTTGCAATGCTGGTATCTGGGTGAAACTCAGGATAAGTATGGACGGTAACATGGCTTTTGTCAAGATGCGCCACTACTGTTTCAGGCTTCAGGATTTCCGGCGTATCATCTTTATTAATCGCCCCGATCATTTTTTCTTCGGCAATCAAAAAGGTAACGCTGGCTCCCTGCGGCTCATAATCCTGCTTCGAAATGTTCAGAACATGCGCCCCAATCATTTCAGTCAGGTTAAACATAATATTCGTCAGCCTTTCAGAATTATACTGCTCATCTACATAGGCAATATAATCTTTCTGTTCCCGCTCGCTTTTTGCGTAACATATATCATAAATATTAAAACTCAGTGATTTTGTAAGATTATTGAATCCGTAAAGCCTCATCTTATTTTCCATAGCTCCATACCCCTTCTAAAACCAAATATTAAAAGGTAAATGTCCGTAATGCGTACATAAACCATACACCAACATAAAAATAAAACCCAAGCGATACAATGGTATTCTAACCACAAATCACTTGAGTACGGGTCTACAAAACGTGTTTTATTTATGAATGAGCATATACTCACCGTTATTTATTCACAATGCAGAGTCAGAGTCTATATAGCAAGAACTTACTTTTACTACTCTTATTGACCGTTTCACAAGTGTTGTGTATGAATACACATGGTTATGAAGTAACCAACTTATAAAATTTGAGTTTCACTCAATCAATAAATGCAGCTTAAGCTGCAATCGGCAGTTGACCCGGCTGTCCGTATGGCCTCAATTCCTTGCACAGGAATGGTCGTATTTCTTGCTTAAAGCTGCTCTAATTACATGTTAAAACAGCTCCGTTACACTATGCAACACAAACATTTGCCCTTCACATAACGTAACCAACACTCACTCTGATAGCAACTAAAGATAAGAGAGCATTGAAAAATGATGCTATTCGAGCTTTTTCTCACCATTAGCGATTTCAAGCAAAAACAAGCATAAAACTATGCTTCCTCTGGAGTATCATTAGGAGTATACTCTTGAAAAACGATATTGTCAATATTTTTGTTGAAATTTAGGTGTGATTTAGATACGGATTATCGCTTTCCTCTTTGCAAAGCCTTGATGAAATTAATGTAGATAATCCTTTTTAAGCCAGCAAATTTTCTTGCCGCCAAAGTCAATGATGCCTTCTTGTTTCATATTGGAAAGCTCCCGACTCATAGCGCTACGATCAACGCATAAATAAGCTGCCAGTTCGGTACGGTTAAATGGGATAGTAAATTCAAAAGAATCATGCTGTGTTATCTGATCATTAAAATACGCAGTAATCCGTCCCCGTATTGTCTTATGAGTCATATACGACATTTTTTGATTTAGGGCAGCGTTTTTATTCGCAATTATTTTCAGCAGATTTGATATGAACTGCATGTGAAATGAACAGGCGTTTTCACAGGTGTGAATTATGCTGTTTATATTTATCATTAAAACAACGGAATTTTCAACTGCTATTACAGACACCGGTATTACTTTTAGGCCCATACAGGCAAAAACTTCACCGAATATTTCTCCTTCAGTCAAGGATTTAATCAGTGTGGAATCTCCCCAAGCATTTTCTCTTACAACCTGTGCCCTACCACTCAGTAATATACTTACAGCCGGAGCGGACTGACCCGCCAGGAATATAAAGTCTCCTTTTTTATAATTGCGGCTCCTGCTTCCCATGCATTTTAGTAGACGACCAACGTCAACTTTATTGATTCCGGAAAATAGCTCAATAGAATTATCTACAATCATAATATCACCATAATTAAAAATTGATTATATGTTGCTAATGCAACAGACGGTATGCTATGAGTATATTATACTGTGTATATAAAATCAATAAAAATGATAAAGCCTCCCGGAAAACCAGGGAGACCCTCCCGGAAACCGGGAGGGAGAAAGGACAGATTATAATGATTCGTCAGATTATTAAAATTAATCCCGATAAGTGTAACGGATGCGGACTGTGTGTGAACGCATGCCACGAAGGCGCAATAGCCTTGGTGGAAGGAAAAGCGAAACTGATCCGTGATGACTATTGTGACGGACTGGGGAATTGTCTGCCGGTTTGCCCTACAGACGCAATTTCCTTTGAAGAAAGGGAAGCGGCGGATTTTGACGAAGAAGCCGTTAAAGCTCATCAGGCTGAAATGAAAAAACGGGCAGAATCAAGCTGCTCCGGCGGTGGATGTCCCGGAACACGCTCTAAGACGATTAATCATGTAAAATCCGCTCAGGAGCCGCAAATAAGCACAATTGTTTCAACTCCCGAGAGTCAGCTTCGACAGTGGCCTGTACAGATCAAGCTTGTTCCTGTTAATGCGCCGTACTTTAACAATGCAAACCTACTGATTGCCGCAGATTGTACCGCATATGCATACGGAGATTTTCATAACAGATTTATAAAGAATCATGTCACCATGATTGGCTGTCCCAAGCTTGACAGCGGCGAATATTCTGAAAAGTTGACGGAAATACTAAAAAATAATAATATACGCAGTGTTACGGTAATCCGAATGGAGGTTCCCTGCTGCGGAGGGATCGAGTATTCGGTTCGTGAAGCGCTCAGAAACTGTGGAAAAATGATTCCTTGGCATGTGGTTATTATTTCAACCGACGGCGAAATCCTTGAAGAAATTTAAGTATAATCTACTACACGCTTCATTGTATTGACACAAAATTAAAATTGACTTATTATTTAAGTGACATATAGCAAAATCGTTAGAGTAGGAGTATCCGCCATGTTGGAGGCGGTATTATTGGAAGGGCATGAATTGCAATATGAGAATTTCAGCCAGGGGGCGTTACGCTCTTGCTGCAATGATTGATTTGGCGAAGAACTATGCAGACGGTAATTTTATTACCGTTACCAGTATTGCCTACCGTCTCGGCATATCAAAAATATATCTTGAGCAGGTATTTTCAATGCTGAAAAAGGGCGGTGTCGTAATTTCTGTAAAGGGCTCCCAAGGGGGATATCAGCTTGCAAGTACACCACATCAGATAACAGCATACGATGTTTTGTATCCAGTTGAAACCTCAATATTTGATATAACAGATGATACTGTCAAAAATGAAGCGCCCGAAATCGAAGTTGCCATGCGCAATCTTGTCTTTGACGATCTTGACAAAGCAGTTGAAGCCTCGCTAAAACGGGTTACCCTTTATAATCTAATAAATGAAGCGGAAAAACAAAGAACAGATATGGGATACATGTACTTTATATAGAAAAGCAGAGAGGTTCAGCTTTCAATACTGAGCCCCTCTGCTTTTACATTAATTTTAAATGTCTGATTAAATTAGGAATACTATTTTCAAAATTAACACCGTAACGTAAATCTGTATCGGCTTGTCTGGTTCTGTTAATGCTTTCTGCGGTAAACTCCACCGCAATCCGCGCACAGTCGGGTAAATCAAAGCCGTTCAGCATAGCCGAAAGAAAAGCACTGGCAAACACATCGCCTGTTCCGTGATAATAACCATCCACACGATTAGCAAAAGCATAGCTTATTTGATCCGATTTTTTGTCATAAACCGCAGCTCCAAGCTGATTTACGCCAAAGCTGACGCCTGTAATGACAACCTGACCCGGCCCCAAATCGCTTAGACTTCGAAGAATATTCTCAATATACTCTTTGGTATAAGGTCCTGGATTATACGGAGCATCAAGCAGTAAGGCAGCCTCTGTCAGATTCGGAGTAATGATATCCGCTTTTCGACAGAGCTTTCTCATTCCCTCCGGAAAATCGGCGGAAAAGCTGGAATACAGCTTCCCATTATCGGCCATAACAGGATCAACGAATATAATATTATCCTTTTTTCCAAAATCGTCAAAAAACTGAGACACGATTTCAAGCTGCTCATAAGATCCAAGATACCCTGTGTACAGTGCATCAAAATCAATGGCAAGTGATTTCCAGTGACGAGAAATCGGTAGAATATCCTGCGTAAGATCTCGAAATGTATATTCTGTAAAGCCACCTGTATGTGTTGAAAGAACAGCTGTCGGTATCACACTTGTCTCAATACCAGCTGCTGACAATATCGGAAGGGCTACAGTTAAAGAACATTTCCCAAAGCATGAAATATCGTGAACTGCGGCAACACGCTTTTGTCTCATCCTAGTTGATTCCTTTCTTTTTGTGCCGATAAAAAAACTTATAGATTAATAGCAATAAAAAGATTCATACATTAATTTACACAATTTTACACCAATCGAGAACGGAATTCAATATAAAAAAGCTGCGGAATGAAACCAATTCATCCTGCAGCTTTTGGTGGACGTTAACGGACTTGAACCGCTGACCCTTCGCACGTCAAGCGAATGCTCTACCAGCTGAGCTAAACGTCCATATATATTTTGCATCCGCAATGGAATGAAAGCAATTATATATAAAAAACGGCAAAATGTCAAGGACAAAAAGATAAATTT
>DHOG01000072.1:20182-20735 GCA_002410715.1 Ruminococcaceae bacterium UBA5396
AAAAGATAAATTTTTTTTGGATTGAATCGCCTATCTATGATATACTAAAACCCACCAATGATTAAAGACTGGGGTTTACGTAGATGACATACTCAGATTCACTAAAATTGATTGATTCATTGAAACCTGGTGGAATGAAGTTAGGATTGGATCGTATAGGACATATTCTGGATTTGTGCGGGCATCCGGAACGCCGCCTGCGTTATATCCATGTTTCCGGAACAAACGGCAAAGGCTCGGTTTCGCGTATGATTCAGTCGATCCTGACATCGGCAGGCTATCGAACCGGATTGTATACATCACCTTCAATTACAGGGATTCGGGATACAATCACAATAGATGGTACGCCGATTACAGAACCGGAATTTGCGGATATTGCTGAAAAGCTTTGCAGCCTTAATATTAAAGCACAAGCCTACCCTTCTGAGTTTGAGTTTACAACTGCTATGGCGTTTATACATTTTGCAAATCGGCATACGGATGTTTGCGTTGTGGAATGCGGACTGGGCGGACGGGATGACGCTACGAATGTGATCCCCCCCCCCCTTGCAGC
>DHOG01000072.1:20866-36810 GCA_002410715.1 Ruminococcaceae bacterium UBA5396
CCTTGCAGCAGTGATCACGCCGATATCCCTCGATCATACAACCATTCTCGGTGATACAGTATCAGAAATCACATCCAACAAATGCGGTATAATAAAATCACCGTGCTCCGTCATTACATCCCCCGGACAGCATGAAGATGCTTTAGCAGTTATACTCGAAACTGCGGCGAAAAACGGTCTGACAATCAGAATTCCTTCAAAAGGTACGGTTCAGTATCTCAACCAGTCACTTGATAAATCAGTGTTTGAATATGACGGGATGGCAATCAAACTTCCATTGACAGGCTTATTTCAGACCGAAAATGCTCTGACAGCCATAGAATCGGTGCGAGCAATTAAGCATGCCGGCTTTCCGGTTACGAAAGAACAGATTCAAGACGGACTCAATAAAGTGATAATACCTTGCCGACAGGAAGTGTTACGGACAAACCCGTTGATAATGATTGACGGTGCGCACAATCCACAGGGGGTTTCCGCACTTGCCGACACCTTGACATCGTATGGTATCAGCGGTCTGACAATGATAGCGGGTATGCTTGCTGACAAGGATGTCATGCAATGTATGTCAGTATTAGCACCTTTTTGCAAACGTATAATCTGCTGCACTCCGGATAACCCACGCGCCTTGCCCGCAGAAGCATTGGCAAATATACTTCACGCCATTGCCCCTAACTTAGAGGTTGAAGCTGTGGATTCACCCGTAACTGCTCTGGCGCTTGCACAGAGCGACACAGGTGCTGATATACTAATTGCCGGTTCATTTTTTCTGGCTAATGTTCTGCGTTCTGTTGTGCTCAACCATAATCAAAATTTATAGCCCGACACTTTCGTGTATTTTTTACAAAATTGTAATTATTTCAATATTATTCGTGATTTTTTCTAACTACCGTGATATAATAACAGGTAGAGTAAGACAGCAAAAGGAGATGAAAATATGGGAAAGAAAATTACAGACAAAGTTACATGGGTGGGCAAAGTTGATTGGGAACTTCGCAAGTTTCATGGCGATGAATATTCTACCCATCGCGGATCCTCCTATAACGCATATCTAATTCGTGATAAAAAAACTGTGCTGATTGATACGGTATGGCTGCCTTATGACAAGGAATTTGTCTCTAAACTCAAAGAAGAAATCGATCTAAAACAAATTGATTATATCATTGCAAATCACGGAGAAGTAGATCACAGCGGTTCGCTATCCGAATTGCTCCGTGAAATTCCTGGAACGCCTGTCTACTGTACAGCAAACGCTGTCAAATCGATTAAAGGCCAATATCATCATGAGGACTGGAATTTTATCACCGTAAAAACCGGAGACAAGCTTGAATTGGGAGAAACTACGCTTACATTTATTGAAGCGCCCATGCTGCACTGGCCCGATACCATGTTCACATATATGAGCGGAGAAAATATTCTTTTTAGCAACGACGGCTTTGGGCAACATTTTGCATCCGAAACCCTGTATAACGATTCTGTTGACCCATCCGAGTTGGAGTATGAATCAATTAAATACTACGCCAATATTCTTACTCCGTTCAGTGCCATGGTTACAAGAAAAATTAAAGAGATTCAGGGCTTTAATCTTCCGATTGACATAATCTGTCCAAGCCACGGTATTATCTGGAAGGATAACCCAATACAGATTGTTGAGAAATACTTGAAATGGGCAGACCATTATCAGGAGAATCAGATAACCATTGTTTATGACACAATGTGGAACGCAACACGCCGTATGGCAGAAACAATTGCTGAAGGGATTCTGTCTGCAGACCCAAACGTTACTGTAAAGCTATACAGCGCGTCAAAGACCGATAAAACCGATATTATAACCGAAATATTCCGTTCAAAGGCTATAATCATGGGTTCTCCGACTGTCAACGGCGGGTATCTATATGCAATCGCTGGCATTCTGGAGTTGATACGCGGTATGAAATTTAAACAGAAAAAGGCTGCCGCATTTGGTAGTTACGGCTGGAGCGGCGAAGCCGTCAAAATGATGAACCAAGAATTGGTTAAATCAGGGTTTGAGGTTGTTGATGCTGGTGCACGTTCCACTTGGCATCCCGATGATAATGAGCTTGACAGACTGAAAGAGTTTGGCAGAGAGCTTGCTTCAAAGCTTTAATCTTGTAATGCTAAAACATTACAATCTACATGTAAGTATTATTATAATGTTTGTTCATAAAATATTTTTGAATAACATAATTTATAATACTAAATTAAGGAGATATGTTGAATACCTCTATCACCCAATTTGTTTTTTATCAAGAGAGGAATTGATTCGATTATGAAAAAGAGTACAGGCATTATTCTTGGCATCATTGGCACCTTTTTTTTATTGGTAATAATTATTGTCGGGTGGGGCGTTTCCACTTATAACGGAATCGTAAGCGCTGAAACCACAGTGGATGAAAAATCAAGCGCCGTTAGAGCCGATCTTCAGCGCAGAAGTGATCTAATCCCGAATCTGGTTGAGACCGTTAAGGGATATGCAAAACATGAAGAGCAAATTTTTACCGAACTTGCAGATGCCCGTGCCAAGCTCAGCGGCGCACAGACTGTTGCTGAACAGGAAGCCGCAAATACTGAAATTTCAAGTGCGTTGTCTAGACTTTTGGTAATTGTAGAAAATTACCCCGATCTTAAAGCAAATCAGAATTTTATCAACCTGCAGACTCAGCTTGAAGGCACCGAAAACCGAATTAAAGTATCGCGGTTAGATTATAATAAGGCGGTAAAGGACTACAATATTCGGCTGCGCCGCTTTCCCTCTTCCATTATTGCAGGAATGTTTGGCTTTGAAAAGGCAGATATGTTCGAGGGTGAGGAGGGTATTGAATCCGTACCCAATATTAGCTTTTAACAGTGGGAGAAACAAATATGCATTGTTCTATGTCAAAAAGAATATGGGTACTACTATTGCCCGTTTTACTCGCCACGACCTTCATTTTGAGCGGCTGTGAAGAAGATGAGGCCCTTAAGCCCACCGAACGTTTTTTCGTCAACGACTTTGCCGATGTAATTAAGCCTGAGGACGAGGATACCATCTATTCGCAGGGAGTTGGATTGCAGGAGAAAACCGGTGCTCAGGTTGTGGCTGTGACTGTGAAATCCTTGGACGATCAAGATATCCGCGATTTCGGTGTCGCACTCGGACGCGAATGGGGACTTGGTGAGGAAGATAAAAATAACGGTGTTTTACTGCTTATGGCTTTGGATGAGCGCAAAATAAGCATTGAAGTCGGTTACGGTCTGGAAGGCGGACTGACAGATATTGAAACCGGTATAATTCTTGATACCTATGCCATCCCCTATCTCAAAAATAATGATTATTCAACCGGAATACAAAAGGCATACAGCGCAATTGTCAATGAAGTATATATTGAGTACGGCTTAGAGCCTGAAGAAGGCTATACGCCCGCAGAGGAAATCCGGAATAGAGATGAGGATGAAGAGAACATCGGCTCATTCTTCGGTGCAATCGTGCCAATTATCCTTATCCTTATCCTGATTGCAGTATTTTCTTCGCGCGGCGGCAGACGAGGAGGTCCGCCATTTATATTCATGGGTGGACGCGGTGGTTTCGGTGGAGGAAACTTCAGGGGCGGCAGCGGTGGAAGCTTTGGTGGTTTCAGCGGTGGTGGCGGGAGCTTTGGCGGAGGCGGAAGCTCACGTGGTTTTTAAAGCACCGCTATAAGCTGCAGGGAAATAACACTGCTCTTGCGTTCTAACAAACAACACAGGCAGCTATCACATAGCCGCCTGTGTTGTTTGTTTATTATTTATGAAAGCAGCGCTTCTACCGCATCGGCTGCACCATCCAGCTCATCAATTACAACGCGCTCAATCTCCCCTTCATCACATAAGCGAGCGATTTCAGCGTTCACAGGCAGCCTTGCAAGTACTGAAATCCCCGTGTTAGCTGCGGCTTTATCCAGGGAAGCGGAATCTCCGAACAGCGGAATCTGTTTGCCGCAATCGGGGCAAAGCACACAACTCATGTTTTCTACCATTCCTAGAATCGGTATCTTCAGCATTTCAGCCATTTTGTGCGCCTTGCCAACCACCATCTGAACCAGCGACTGCGGAGTGGATACAATGATTCCCCCGTCCAGCGGGATGCTTTGATAAATAGTAAGCGGAACATCACCAGTTCCAGGCGGCATATCAATAAACAGAATATCCAGCTCGCCCCATGCAACATCCGTCCAGAACTGCTTTACTGCTCCTGCAAGAATAGGACCACGCCACACGACCGGCTGATCTTCCCTTTCAAGCAATAAATTAATTGACATCACCTTAATGCCCATATGTGTCTCTTCCGGCAATATTCCAATCTCACTATTTTTAGCTTTTCGCGTAAGGCCAAACGCTTTTGGAATCGACGGTCCTGTTATATCTGCGTCGAGTATCCCCACCTTATAGCCACGACGCGCCATAAGTACAGCAAGCATTGCGGTAACTGATGACTTACCGACGCCGCCTTTACCACTGCTTACCGCTACCACTTTTTTAATGGTACTGTATTGATTCAGCTTCTCGTGGAACTCCTTTTTTTCGCTACAGTTTTCACCGCATGATTCACAATTATGCGTGCAATCGCTCACACCATTCATCCTTCCATATTAAATATCACAAGCATTTTATCATAAAAAAAGAGGCATTGCAAAATGAACAAACATTCATTTTGCAATGCCTCTTATCAAAAAAAGTTATTAAGCAGAACGTTCCTTTTCAAAACTGTTCTTTTCAACAGATGCTGTTGAACCTTCCTGAATATCTCTTGAACGAAGCACATATCCTACTGAAAGAACCAACACACGAAAATCAAGTGACAAAGACAGATTATTGGCATAAAAAGCATCCATTTTGGCTTTATCATATATGCTCAGTTTATCACGACCGCTTGTCTGCGCAACGCCGGTAAGCCCGGGACGTACACTGCAAGCCCCGTTTCTTGTCCGTAGTTCAAGCAAATCGGTTTCCGTCAAGACCACCGGTCGGGGTCCCACAATGCTCATATTGCCAAATAGAATATTTATTAACTGAGGAAGCTCATCAATGCTAAAGCGGCGTAAAAAGCTGCCGATTTTCGAAATGTACCGATCAGAATCAGAAAGCTTACTGGTAGCGACATCAGCAGGTGCGGATGCAAGCATTGTTCTGAATTTAAAGATTTTAAAAGGCTTGTTGTTGCGCCCCATACGAAGCTGCACAAAAATCGGAAATGCCTTTGTATCAATTGCGACGATAATTGAGACTACCAGAAGAACAGGTAGCAGAATAATTAATGCGATTAATGAGGCAACAACGTCAAATAGACGTTTAAATGGCAAAAATGCACGATAGCCAAGTGTAGATGCACGATACGTGTTCATGCTAAGCACTTTTTGCATAATAATCCCCCTTTCAAAAACCAGCGCAATTGATAATGGAACTCCAAGGGTGGCTCCTTATCAAATACGAGTTGCATTATA
This sequence comes from Ruminococcaceae bacterium UBA5396, assembly GCA_002410715.1. Classification (GTDB taxonomy): domain Bacteria; phylum Bacillota; class Clostridia; order Oscillospirales; family Acutalibacteraceae; genus Avimonas. The sequence continues at coordinate 26,344 of DHOG01000072.1, forward strand.
CTATTCAATTTGCTAAAAATCAAGTTTCATTTTTGTAATCTTTTTCAAATTCGTTTGCTTGTTACAAGAAAAGAGTTTATTCATGAATAATATATATATTCTGCACTATAAAAATAGGCACTTTCTCCAACAAGCAAATTCTGGATTATTGTTAATCAATAAATAATTCTCGATTATCCATACTATTATACAAGCAATCATTCATTATTTCAATAGCTTATTCTTGTCGACAGTTGGTCGATATCATATCGACGATAGTATATCCCTGAAATATATTCTTATACCGGATCTTATCACGATAATCAATAAATAAATTGGAATGCAATTTTCTTGGTTTTCAAAAAATTAAACTCAAACAAATAATATACTGTTTAAATAGTGTGTAAAATCTGGTATACTACATTCTAAAAGATTAATAAAAACTTCAATATTGAGCAGTCTTGTGGAAATAAAAGGAGTATAAATATGTGCGGTTTTTGCGGGTTTACAGGAATGGTATCAGGACGAGATGAAGTGATTCAGGCAATGGCTGATCTCATCACCCATCGCGGACCTGATTCTTACGGTTATTATATCTCCGGTGATCATGCCGATAACAGTATCACAATGGGATTTCGTCGCTTGAGCATAATTGATCTTGAGGGTGGCAGTCAGCCGATTTATAATGAAGATAAAACGCTGGTGCTTATGTTTAACGGTGAAATATATAATTACCGGATACTTCGGGAAGAACTGCTTGAAAAGGGGCATGTTTTTGCTACCAAAACGGACAGCGAAGTAGTGGTGCATGGATTTGAAGAGTGGGGCGAAGCGCTACTGCCGAAACTGAGAGGGATGTTCGCCTTTGTAATATGGAATACCGAAGATCGGTCTATTTTTATTGCCCGGGATTTTTTTGGAATCAAACCCATGCATTATACGCGTCTACAAAACGGAACCTTTCTTTTTGCTTCCGAAATCAAATGCCTGACCGCACATCCACATTTCAATGCAGAATTTAATGAGCAGTCACTGGATAAATATTTGTCATTTCAGTATTCTGTTGCCCACGAAACCTTTTTTAAGGATGTATTCTGCCTGCCACCCGCCCATTTTCTTGTCTATAAAGACGGTGAGATCAGCGAACATCGTTATTGGGACCCCGTTTTTAATCCGGATGAAAGCATGTCTCTTGAGGATGCGGTAGAGCAAATCGACCGCGTATTCACAGATTCGGTGGAAGCACACCGTATCAGCGATGTGGAGGTAGGCTGTTTTTTATCCAGCGGTGTTGACTCCAGTTATGTTGCAAGTTATTTTGCCGGTCAAAAGGCTTTTACGGTTGGTTTCGATAACGGAACACATTATAACGAGAGCAGTTACGCGGCTTCGCTCGCAAAGCATGTGGGAATCGAGCACTATACCCATATTATCAGCTCTGAGGAATATTGGAATGCGTTATCAAAGGTTCAATATCATCTTGATCAACCGCTGGCGGATCCGTCATGCATTGCTTTATACTTTGTTTCCCGCCTTGCCTCCGAACATGTAAAGGTAGTGCTTTCCGGAGAGGGCGCGGATGAGCTTTTCGGGGGTTACCGAATCTATCACGAGCCATATTCTCTTGCAGGATATCAGAGATTGCCGCGTTGGCTGCGAAAAGCATTGGCCGCCATGGTTTCGGTTTTGCCACGGTTTAAGGGGAGATCGTTTATTATACGAGGATCAAAAACTCTTGAGGAGCGTTTCATCGGAAACGCCTATATGTTTAGTCGGCGTGAAAAGGCTCGTCTTTTAAAAAATATTCAGGCTAAGGATCCGGCAGAACAAGTTTCTGAAATTTATGAATCAACAAAAGGGCAGGATGATGTCACGAGAATGCAGTATCTCGATATAAATCGATGGATGGTAGGAGATATCCTTCTTAAAGCGGACCGCATGAGCATGGCGCACTCGCTTGAACTTCGTGTCCCGTTTTTGGACAAAGAAGTTTTCTCGGTTGCCTCACGCATCCCTGTAAAACACAGAATAGCAGGCGGTACCACAAAATTTGCTCTGCGGCTGGCTGCAAAGCGCCATATCCCCGAGGATTCTGCGGACAAGCCTAAACTCGGTTTCCCAGTTCCAATTCGTGTCTGGCTGCGCCAGCAGGAGTATTATAACCGTGTAAAAGCCGCCTTCCTCTCCCCCGCTGCCGAGAAGTTTTTTTATACAAAAGAACTTGTTCGTTTTCTTGATGCTCATTATCGCGGCAAAAAGGATAACAGCCGGAAGATATGGACAATTTACATGTTTTTGATATGGTATGATGTTTATTTTCCAAATTATAAACGGGACCCAGATTCTGTGACAAAGACGAATGTATAAAGCTAAAAACAGGGCTGTTCAGATTTTTTTCTGAAAGCCCTGTTTTCTAAAGGATGGAATATTTCTGATTTACTGCAATTTCAATTAATGAAAGATTGACATGGTAAGGAACAAAGTCGACATAAGAGATGACACAAGTGAAACCACCGTGATCTGTGTGTTGATGGACGGGCCTGCGGTATCCTTAAACGGATCACCAACGGTATCTCCAACAACTGCGGCTTTATGCGTTTCGGAGCCCTTACCGCCGTTCGCACCTGATTCAATATACTTCTTCGAATTGTCCCACAAGCCGCCTGAATTTGACATAAACAGCGCCAGTAAAAGACCGCTTACAATATTACCGGTCAGGAATCCCCCGATTGCCTGAACACCGCCGATAAAGCCAACCAAAATCGTTGCTATGATTGCCATGAGGCCGGCAGGAATTAGTTCGTGCAGAGCGCCATGTGTTGCGATTTCAATACACTTGTCATAATCAGGTGTTACGCCCGGCTTGCCATCCTTCAGTCCGATAATCTCCCTGAACTGGCGGCGAATCTCAGACACCATTCTTTGTGCGTTTCGATCAACACCAAGCATGAGCATTGCGGAGAAAACAGCTGGGGTTGCTGCGCCTACAAGCATTCCAAAGAACACAATCGGATTCATAATATCAAAACTAGTCAGCTTATCAAGTCCAAGGCCGGCTGCCACCTCGTTTACTTCACTCATAAATGCGCCCAGAAGTGCGATTACCGTCAGGCCTGCAGCACCAACGGCAAATCCTTTTGTAATCGCTTTAACCGTATTGCCGGCGCTGTCAAGCGAATCTGTTATTTCAAGCACCTCGTCACCAAGATCGCCCATTTCGGCAAGTCCCCGCGCGTTATCAACAATAGGGCCATATGCATCATTCGAAATGATCATGCCGACAATAGACAGCATACCGACGGCAGCCATTGAAATACCGAACATCGCATAATCAGCACCAAGCGGTTGACAGATTTTATATGCTCCTAGTGCCGAAAAACCAACACCGACCATAGCGGGAAGTGTGCTCAAAAGGCCGTAGGATATTCCCGAAAGAATGGTAAATGCCGGACCTGATTCAGAGGCTTTTGCCACACTACGAACCGGTTTCTTATTGTCATTGGTATAATAATCTGTCGTTATTCCTATGATTACACCAACGATAAGCCCCAAAATGCTGGCTCCCCAAATACGCCATTCAAAATTAAATGCCCATGTCGCAATGGCGGTTAACAGACCAAAAATCGCTGTCGTGACATAAGTACTGCTGTTCAGTGCAAATGTTGGATTACCATTTTTGCCGATTCGCGCCGCAGCAACGCCAAAAATAGAGGCAAGCAGCCCGATGGTGGCATAGCAGAACACCATGCTGACATTGATTTTATTTCCCAGATTTACGGCAATTACTAGTGCAGCGGACATGGATGCGACATTCGAATCGAAGAGATCTGCGCCCATTCCGGCAACGTCACCGACATTGTCCCCAACATTGTCGGCAATAACAGCAGGATTACGCGGATCATCCTCGGGGATGCCCAGCTCCACTTTTCCGCATAGATCAGCGCTTATATCGGCGGTTTTTGTGAATATGCCGCCACCCGCTTTTGCAAACAAAGCAAGCGAACTTGCACCGAAACTGAATCCAAGGAGGGCGGTTGTATTTCCTGTGAACAGGAAAACAAGCGTTACGCCGAGCAGACTGGCGCCGACAACCGCCATGCCCATAACCGCACCTCCCCGAAAACCGGACATAAAGGCAGGTCTTATACCCTTTCTTGCCGATTCGGCCGTTTTCATATTGGCAATTGTCGCAACCTGAATACCAATTTTACCGGCGACGGCTGAAAATAGCGCTCCGGCAATATATGCAATTGCCATCGTAAAATTTTCAAGAAAGCCGTTTTTCCATATGGGTAGTGGTAAAAATACGAAAATAAGAAGTGCCACTATACCAACAAACTTAGAAAGAACAATATACTCTTTTGTCAAAAAAGTATTTGCTCCCTTGCGGATCAGTCCGCCAATTTCCTTTATGCTATCGTTGGTCACGGGCTGTCTTTTCACCCAACTGTACAGCCACGCCGCGAAGCCAAAGGCTAGTAGCGAGATAAAAATAGCCAAAATTAGAAAAAAGGTCTGCTCTGAAGGCATTCAAATCACTCCATTTAAAGAATTGCAGTATTATATAACAATGCAAAAGATCCTCTTATACAGAACACCATTATTTTTTATTATACTATATATAAACATAATGTAAACTAAAATATGGTACAAATATTAGAATTATTGTATTAAATGGATATAGAGTTGCTCACAAAAATCACTCCCATTTTGCCGCAGCGGCTGCTAAAAAGGGAGTGATTATGAGCAATTAGGGTTCTAATTTACATATTCAAAACCTGCCTGGCTACTTTCAAAATCAAACACTTGTCTAGTATTTTCATAAAATCGCGTGCGCACCTTGCAGCAAACGCTTTCATGAATCCGTCTGCTCATCTGCCCATTTGCGGGAGCCCGCAGTTGATACGAAGCAGACGGATAAACCTCCACTTCCAGACGGTATTTCCCTTGTGTCAGTATAACCGCATTTTTCTCAAGCTTAACGATCTTGACACCATTATATGTCGCCAATCTGTATTCTTTTTCGCTGTGACGTATACAACAGATGCATCCTGTAAATTTTCGCCCTGCAAAAGGTATATCTGCTACCGAAATCATTACACTGGTGGGATTGATATCGTTTTTTGCGGTATGCACCCACAAATACCTATCTGGAAATGAACAACCCCGATCAGTTTCAATATATCCGATACCACCATTAAAATCCACAACCCTATCCTGTATACCAATTGATCCACTGATATTATGCATCATGCTTATAACTCCATGCCGGCATTGCATAAAAGGGACATATCTAAACGGCCCCATTGCATCCCCTTTAATTTCAATGAACTCCCCGTACTTTAACCTGCCTCTTATTGTGTGCAAATTGTTTTCGAGATTTACAGCTATCCCCTTTTGGTTAAACTCGTTATCTGCAATACTTATTGCAAGATTTTTTCGATCTGCTTTAAATCTTTCGTAGGGGAATTCAAAATTATCTGAAAAATCAGGAGTTATTACCTGAATAAAAGCTGATTTAACTCCATTTTCTCTCGCATGGATCCCCGGAATAAAAGCAATCGCTGTATTTTGGGTTTGATGCTTAAAATACCAGCCCTCAAAATAACGACTTTTTATATTTTCCCCATGATAATATACCACTAACAGCCTCCTGCAAAAAATCTATTAATGCAATTATGCCCTATAAAACCATGGTTAGTAGTATTTTGCTTACATATTTACCAGTTTTGATATAAATCCATTATTCAGCTATTCCAAATCCTTGAACCCCATAGCGAGATAATCATCATAGGTGATTGTATATTTGATTTTGAGTTTATTATCTTTTTGAAACTCATATACAGCGAGCTTTAAATCATCTTCATAAATACCATTCTCTTGTCCCTTATAATAACCAAGCTCTCTAAGCCTCTGCTGTATAACCAATACATCAGCGCCCCTGTCTCCCGGAATAAGCTGTCGAAAACCTGTTCCAAACGGTCCGAACGGTCCGTTATTGATAATCACAGGTGTGCCGATTGTCACAATATCATATAGTTCTTTAATATCCTTATTATACAATCGGATACAGCCGTGACTTGCGGCGTGACCGATGCTGCTTTCCCGGGATGTACCATGAATTCCGTATTTACCCCATAGAACGTTCAGCCCCAGCCAATAGCCGCCGAACCCCTCGCCCCAATCATTCTTTTCGATAACCTCCCATTTGCCGATAGGAGACGGACTTTCCCGCTTGCCTGATGCAATCGGGTATGACTTAATACAACTTCCTCCGTCAAACAAATACAATTTCTTTTCCTCAATATATATCATGATTAACAGCCCGTCATTATTTTTGTCAGCATTATATAACCCTGACAAACGCGGCTTAATCAATAAGCAGTAAACTGCTGCCGCCGTCATTGAAGCTAACAATAAAACGATAATAACAAAAAACAGAGCGGTATACTTCTTCTTGACAACAATGAACATACAATGCACCCCCCCTAAAATCCATATATATGAATGGTTGTAATACGGCAGAATTATATTTCAGAACATAACAAACAAAAAACCTGAAAGCCATATGGTCGGCTTTCAGGTTTTTGTTTTTAACATATTATTGTCTCAACCGTTGGTTGAGTTTGCTCTCCGGGATTTAATCAGCATATCGCCTTCACGTAATACTTCACTGCATTGTATGGTGAAAATCATCTGTGCCGAAGGTGCACTGCCTATAGCTACACCTTCAGCATTTCTCATATGCAGCAGCTCTATGGTTTTATTATCGCCCTTAGGTGTCATGATTTCAACTATGTCTCCGCTCAAAACCTTGTTTCTCTGTTCGATTACTGCAGTTTGAGAATCCTTGTGATAAGATTTTACAACACCTACAATATCATAGCTTCGGATATAGGAGGAGCTTTTATAATGCTGCTTTATCTCTTCACCAAAATAAAACCCAGTGGTAAACGGTCTATGGCTGGGCTTAACAAGGTATTCCATCCACTTCGGATTAAAGAAGTAATTCCGGGGATCCTCTGCATACTTGTCGATCGCCGCCCTATACGCCTTGACAACAGAAGCAACATAAAAAGCGCTCTTCATCCTACCTTCTATCTTAAGGGAGTTAATTCCGGATTCGATCAGTTCGGGAATATATTCAATCATACACAAATCCTTTGAGTTCATAATATATGTTCCGTTCCCATCTTCGGTTATATTAAAAAACTCGCCCGGCCTTTTTTCTTCAACCAGATGATATTTATATCTGCAAGGCTGAGCACATTCGCCTCTATTGGCATCTCTTCCCGTCATATAGTTTGAAAGCAGGCATCTTCCGGAATAAGAAATGCACATTGATCCGTGGACAAACGCCTCTACCTCACAGGTAGAAGGAAGCTTGTCTCTTAACGTTTTATAATCGTTGAGACTCAGTTCCCTCGCCATCACCAATCTTTTAACGCCGATACTGTTCCAAAACAAAGCAGATTTATAATTCGTGCAGTTTGCCTGTGTACTAAGATGGATTTCCAATTCAGGCACTGTTTCTTTTGCTGCCGAAATAACGCCGGGGTCGGATACAATAATTGCATCTGCGCCGATATTCTTTAATTTGACAAGATAATCCTCCAGTCCAATTAAATCATGGTTATGGGGGAATATATTTATTGTAACATAAACCTTTTTCCCTTTTAGGTGTGCATATACAATCCCGGCTTTTAGGTCTTCATCATTAAAGTTATCCGCATTGGCCCGAAGATTCAGTTTACTCCCGCCAAGATATACAGCGTCTGCTCCATAGTCTACAGCCGCTTTTAATTTCTCCAAATTCCCTGCCGGAGCCAATAGCTCTGGTTTATTCATAATCCATCTCTCCACCCTGTATTAAGGCATCCAGCCATCTTATACCATAAAATTAAGCGCAAACCGGAAAAAGCGCGTTGCTGCTCTGCGGCAGGAGGGCGTTCATCCTAACAGCGGTTTTCCCATATCTCGAAGGTGGCAATAGGCACCTTTGAGATGTATTATACCACAAAAAAATCGATATAAAGTAGCAGCAAAGTAAATCTTACTCTGCTGCCCCAGAAACCAATATTCATTGGTTTTGTGTAATTGACTCAAGCTCTTTCCTAATAAACGGCACGACTTCTTCGGGCTTAATGTTCAGGACTAAAGCAAATTCCTGATGCAATATTCTCTCAGCCGTATTCAGGATATTCTCATCCACGGCAAAAAATTTGTGCCCACTTTCATTTCGTTCCTTCTTTCGCTTATACAGTGTTTTTAATAACCCAATTAACTCCCGACGATCACCATTCCTTAATATCTTAGTGAATTTTTCTCTTCGCAGTCTGTCATCCTGTATCCAAAACGTTTCTTCCTCAGGTATGGATTTAATTAGATCATGTACTTCCTCGGGAGTTAAAATATACTGCATTTTCTTTGTGACAGTTTCATTATCTGCCGGAACATATATTGTCGAGTTGCTTGAATAAACAGGCTGCAGAATATAATATTCCTTCTCCGTCTTACTATCAAAGCATTCCTTTCTGATATCAACAATCTGAAAAATTCCGTTGGTTCCGTAATTTACATACTCACCAATTTCAAACATAGCTACGCTCTCCTATTCTAACAGCACCAATATTTATTGTCTCAACTACCGGTTAAGATCACCGCCTCACCTCACAAGCGATAAATTGTAGAGTTTATTTCGCGACATGAGTTCTAATACATTAGTCAACAGCAGTTAAATCATTCCATGGCATTTTTCCGCCGTAGTACATTCGTGAGATTCTCATTTGCTCGTCTAAGCTCAAGTTAGCAATACGATGCATACATCTTGTTTGCCCTTCCTTTAGCTCATTCCTGCTTTTCATAAATGAGCATCCCTTTCCACGGCATTTGCTGATTCTCAGAAAAATACAGCCGCCCTTTTCTGAAAGGGAAACACAATCCGGAAGGCTTAATAAAAATAAGTCTTCGTTCTTTGAAACAGATATATAATTTCTACTTCTCACCATACCAGGATTCATGTCCTTTCGGGTTTTATGCCCAAAAGAACATAAAACCACTATAAACAATAAAGGCTCTGACGGCAGCCCTAATGGCCAAAAAACCTTGTGGAGCAAGGTTACCGATTTTCTTCAACCTGCCTCCTATTTAAAACACACAACAACCTAAATCCTTACTAAATCTATATGTTGTATTAACATTATATCATATTTTTGTAATTAAAGTAATAGGTAAAAGTGCTTAATTTTGACTGATAGAGTGCGTCGAATGGCGTAACTGTTAATAGAAGTATTGACTAACATTGACCTAAATTATACATTTATTTCGTTTCAATTGAAAACGGCTTCCACTGAAGATACTTTATATATCATATATTGGACACGTCTGCGGTATTTTTCAATCTGTTCTTTGGTCATATCTTTTCCACCGAAAAATCAACAATTTCCGCGTCGGTACTGCGTTCTATGAAGGATTGGATTGCCTCGCTCATGCTATCAGCCATCGCGGTCTGGTACGAAAGGAACGCAATGGAAATCATAATGGTCTGATGAACATCCTGAGCGTCGCTTTCAATGACGGATACATTAAATTTGTTGCGAAGCTTTTCACACAGGCTTTTCATAATCATTCTCTTTTCTTTCAGGCTGTGCACCCAAGGGGAATGCAGCTTCACCGTCATGACGTTTACGATCATTATTCCACCTCTTTTGTTTTGCCGCTGCGCTGAATCAATTTCTCAAACTCGGCAGAAAACCGAACGTTTTGATCCGGCGTTCTTTTTCGAGATCCCTTTAATCGTCCGCCCGCGCTGCGGATTTTTTTAGCCGCGTGCCTTGCCTGCAGCAGCGATTCGATATTGCCGTCATGATACACCATCCCGTCCTGACTGATTGGCAAAGCCCTTCGAGCCAGGCACATGGCAGCCAGTCCATAATCCTGTGTCACAACAAGATCCCCCGGGCGTAGCATGTTCACCAGCGCAAAATCCACGCTGTCCGCGCCTTTGGAAACGGTGACCGTCCTTGCACCTTCTTTGTTGAAAACGTGGGAAGTATCACAAAGGATCACGCACTCAACCTGATACTGCCGAACTAGTGAAACAACGATGTCCACCACTGGACAACCGTCGGCATCAATAAAAACCGTCATACTGCAATCGCTCCTATATATATCTGCATTCTGAATGCCCAAACCATTTCCACAACTGATGGAAGAGGAAGGACCTTTTATTATTTTGAATAAATCATTTTTTCTCAACAATTGGTTTGCAGCTGGAACACAAAGGAGGTAAGAGGGCTTCTCGTGGCTTTCAGCCGTGGGGAGTTGAGTTTATCTTACAACATAATCTACCAGCATTCAACTCGCATTTAGCAATTAGAGCCAGTTAAATATTTGTTAACAGAACTTGTTCCTCTATAAAAAAACCGTAAAATAATGGCATCCCTCCGAACAGTCTAATGGACTGTTCGGAGGGATGCCATAAATAAT
>DHOG01000072.1:36969-37516 GCA_002410715.1 Ruminococcaceae bacterium UBA5396
CTTTCGGAGGGATGCCATAAATAATACAATCTATTTCTTCTACTGAATTTCCAAAATATTTTGAAGGCTCTCCCTTACCGCTTTTAAAGAATCCCCCACTGTTTTATCCATTTCCACTATCCCCCAAGGGATGCCCATTTTTTTCGCCTGATTGATTATACCCTTAATATCCATCACCCCGGTCATAAGCACAGGATTGGGATCCTCATGAACAACCTTTTCTTTATCAAGCATATCCTTTAAATGAACTAATACAATTCGGTCAGAATACTTTTTCATAAGCTCTATGGGATCATATCCTGCAAATTTCACCCAATAGGTATCTAGCTCGAATTTCATCTTGGGGCATTTTTGCATAAGCTTATCATATCGTCCGTCAACAAATTCAAAATCATGATTATGATAGGACAGCTCAATTCCCTCTGCCTCTAGCTTATCCGTTATATCATTCAACATCCCTGCGGTTTCCCCTATCTCATCCTCGGTCAGCTTTTTATGATCCATCCACGGAATGGTGATACGGGAAGTACCGATTTTTTTTGCTGTC
>DHOG01000129.1:0-12927 GCA_002410715.1 Ruminococcaceae bacterium UBA5396
AATCCCCAATTGGTTCGGAAATCTGCTTTTAGAGCTTGAAAAAAAGGAAAATCTTTTGCACGGGGTCGATACGCTCAAAAGCTCCCCCAACTATTCGTATGAACATATCTGCAGGTGTTTTAAAAAACATCTGAATCTTTCTCCAACCGACTATGTTAACCGGATAAGAGTGAAGCATGCCGCGTCCCTGCTGGTAACCAGCGACGACAATATCCTTGATATAGCCCTGTCGAGCGGTTTCAGAAACGGTACGTATTTTCACAAAGTATTTAAGAAGGTCTTTTTAATGACCCCGCATCAATATCGAAAGAAATATCAATCCGTCGTAAGACCGAATCATGAAGATAACTCCATATAGCGATTATCCGCATAAGCCCCCCGGACCGGAATGGCTCATTCCAGGCAAAGCTTTATCAGTTCATCGCAATCGGCGAAGGCGACACATTCGACTGTATCGGATGCACCATAATATATTTTGACCGAACCGTCGTCTTCCAGGATCATTCCGCCGGGGAACACGACGTCCTGTCTGAAGCCTTCCTCGGTTTCATAGCTTGCTTCGGGCGCAATCAGCGGCTGCCTGGACATACCGACTATTTTCCACGGCTCATCCAGGTCGAGTAGCATGATCCCTGTTGTATAGCGTTTTTGCCAAACATTTTCCCAGCCGTTTTTGCCTCTGTTTTTATCGATATCAACGGCGTGGAACGTTGTAAGCCAGCCTTTTGACGTTTTTACCGGAGGAGCCGCGGGGCCGATTTTATCATTCGCAAATCCGACGTCTTCCACACCCATCACCAACCGGGACTCTCCCCAATATCTCAAATCAGGGGAAAAAGACAACCACATATCAAACCGGTCGCGTCCTCCCCTTGAGTAAACCGGCATGGGCCTTTCTAAACGGCAGTATTTTCCGCCGATTTTTTCAGGGAAAAGAACCATATTGCGATTATCCGGAACAGAAATGCTTAAAAACTCCAAATCCTCAAAATTATTTGTTTTCGCGATGACTCCCCTGATCCCGTGCCCACTGTCCGCGGCGAGACAGAGATAGGCCTCCCCGTCTATCACGGTGATTCTCGGGTCATAAACTCTGCGGATACCCGGAATGGTGATCATTTCCTGCGTGAAAAACGGCTTTTTCTCAACCTTCCAGTTCAAGCCATCCTCGCTAAATGCCAATCCCAGATTTGTTCCCTTAAAACAGGTTCCGCCTTCGTAATCAAAATCATTGCGAAAGACCATAACATATTTTCCCTGATATTTTACAACGCCGGCATTGAAAACCAGATCCGAGGGGTATGGTACATCCGCGCTTGTGAGGATCGGGTTTTTTTCATACCTTTTTATGCATTGAGAAGATTTTGCAAGCGGCAGCATCATAATTTACATTCTCCTAAACTTAAAATTTTGAGTGATTGATCAAGTTGATTCAATAGCATACAACAAAATCATGAATGTTTTTGTTCATCTGCATAGACACTGGCTATATTATAACAAGAGTACTATGATAAAAAAAGATATTTGTTGACTATTTTGCAAACAATATTGATATTGAATGTTACGAACATGACCGTCTGCGAAGCTGCGGACGGCCATTTTTTTGTCGATTTTTCGGGGCGCTAAAAGCACAGGAATTCCGAAACCCGGGAAGGCTTTTCATCGCGTTCATTGCAATGACGACGGAGCGGGTAGTGTCACCAACATGTCGCTACCAGTGAAAATGAGTCTTAAATAAAAAAAGTGCTACTTTTATATCATTTTTGTTATTGGAAAGATTTTATTAATAGTGTATAGTAATGGTGTGGAATTATATAAAATATTGCTGCGAGTCAACCATATGATTTGTTAATTTTTAATATTTAAAATGGCATGACAACCAATGAAAAGTATTTTACAGGGAATGATGCTGATAATGTTAAGAAAAATTACGGTGTTTGTGTATGTAATTTTATTGATACTTTTTTGGTCGATTAACATTTCAGCAAGCGCGGATATCGGTCAGCCGTCAGTGGCACTGCCGGGCGCGGTTACAGACAGTGCCGGCAGTTACGATGAATATAGGAAAACATTGTCTGGCATACCGGCCGCCACAGTTCCCGTTTCCATTTCGGCCGGTAGTTATGTGGAGGCTACAGGTGTTACCGCCGACGACTCCGAGAGTGCCGTGTCCTTTGACAGCGGCAGCGGGTCAGTTTCTTATCAGATTGAAGTCAGTGAACCGGCTGTATACAACATGAGCCTTGCCTACACGACGATGGAGGGGCTCGGCGATATTGAACTGGGTATTCTGATCGACGGCGCTTCCCCCTTTGAGGAAAGCTCGTCCCTGAAACTGAAAAGAAACTACAGCAACGGCGGAAAAAAACGAACAGATGCATACGGCAATGAAATATCACCTGAACAGACTGAGGTGACAGGTGATTATGAAACAACTCTTTCCGTTAACTATAACGGTGAAAATATGCTGCTGTACCTGGCTGCGGGAGTACACCAAATCTCGATTCAAAGCAAATCCACAGATTTTGCATTAAGAGAAATAAAGTTGGGCGTGCCGGAAAGCATGGTATCGTATGCCGAATACCTACAGCAAAACGGAGAGGCAGACGTTTATGATAAAAATCCCATCTATATTGAGGGAGAAGCGGCTGTCTACAAATCTCAGAACAATTTAATTTCGCTTTCGGACAATTCCTCTGTGGATGTGTATCCCCACGACGCGGTTACTTCCCGCTTAAATTACATCGGCGGGAGAAACTGGGATCTGCCCGGCGAGTCTATCACATGGGAAATCCCGGTGGACAAGGCCGGATATTATCAGCTGGGGATAAATTATCGCCAGCGCTATACGCTGAACACCGTTTTTTACCGGGAGCTTCGTATCGATGGCCGGGTACCTTTTGCGGAGGTCTCCGCTATCCCGTTTGAGTATGCGCGTGGCTGGACATATCGCGTATTGGCTGATGACAATGACGAACCGTATTTATTCTATCTTGACGGCGGCGTTCATTTCATTACTCTGACTGTCACACAGGGTCCGGTTGCTTCGGTCATGAATGAGTTGGAAGAGTTAAGCTACAACCTTGCCTCCTTTTACAGAAGCATGGTAGTTATCACAGGGGACAGCCCGGATTTAAATCGCGACTACAACCTGTTCCAACAAATTCCGGATTTTCTGGGAAAACTGGAATCCTATCAGTCAAAGCTGGAATCCATAGCGAAGCAACTGGAGAGCGTCAACCGGACGAAGGGTGCTTATGCCATATCGACCGTAAACAATATGATGAACGTTATTGAAAAAATGACGAATAATAAATATTCAGCCCATCGCTACATAAAACGCTATTATTCCTGTTACGCGAGTCTGAGTGCTATGCAGCTGGAAATGAGCAGAATGCCGCTGGATATTGATGCGTTGTCTTTCAGCGGGGATGGTGAATTCCGGCATAACGGTATAATTGCGAAAATCGTATTTTCATTTCGGCGGTTCATCTCAGCGTTTTATGACGATTATTCGCGGAAGACGGCAAACGCTGATTCTTCTGACAGAGAGCAGATAACCGTGTGGGTCAACTGGGGACGGGATCAGGTTCAGGTATTGCAATACCTGACGCAAAGCAATTTTTCAGTCAAGCACGACATCAATGTGGAAATCAAGCTTACCAATGCAACCTTGCTGCAGGCAATATTGTCCGGTAATGGTCCCGATTGCGCGCTACAGGTATCGCGTTCCGAACCAATTAATCTGGCTATCCGCGAAGGCGTCTATAACCTGACCAATTTTGATGATTATGAGCAGGTGCTTGAGAATTTTCAGGGAGACGCTTCGGCGCCGTATTGGTACGAGCGGGACGGCAGCCGGGGACTTTACGCACTACCGGACACACAAAACTTTTATATGATGTTCATTCGGACGGATATTTTTAATGAGTTGGGCTTGAAGATCCCTACTACTTGGGAGGAATTTGATCGAGTTTCCGACATGCTGTTACGGCAAAATATGCAGGTTGGTTTGCCGTATGTACAGATTACTGAAATGACACAAGTGAACAGAGGCGCGGGCGCATTGAGTATCTTTCCTACACTCCTGCTGCAAAAGGGCGGCTCCCTTTACAACGAAGACTTAACGAAAACGGTGCTACTCAGCGATGTTTCCATAGAAGCCTTTGAGGACTGGGTCAATTACTATGTGAAACGCAGCTTCCCCCTGACCTACGACTTCTTCAGCCGCTTCCGTTTAGGGCTTCTGCCGATGGCGATTCAAAGCTACTCTATGTACGCGACGATAAAGGCAGCCGCCACCGAAATTGACGGATACTGGGGAATGTATCCGGTTCCCGGAACAGTGGACAAAAACGGAAATGTCTCCAACACGGTAACCGGCGGAGGTACGGGCTGCCTGATATTAAATCAATCCGAAAATAAAAAAGCCGCATGGGAGTATCTCAAATGGTGGGTTTCGGAGGATGTTCAATATCAGTATTGCCGGGACATTGAAACCCAATTGGGGGCGTCGGCACGGGTAACGACTGCGAATGTCAATGCGCTGTCCCGATTGGAATGGGACAGGGATAATTTGAAAAGCTTGATGGAACAGTGGAAGAACGTAACGGAGTTGGCGGAGGTCCCGGGCGGGTATTATGTGTCCAGAGTACTGGATCAGGCCTTTTGGAACTCAGTAAACGCGGGAGAAAACGCAAAGGACAGCCTGTTGGAATGGGCGGAGGTGGCGGATGCCGAAATCGCCAGAAAGCGTGCCCAGTATGAATAGCGTGAAGGTGAGCGGTTTGAAAAAAGGGAAACGGTATACTTTATGTTCCGGCATCCAGATGAAGCTGATGCTGGCACCTTTTCTGGTGCTGATGATCGTGTTTTTGGTTTTGCCGGTCTTGTCCTCTTTGGCGTTAAGCTTTTTTGAGTATGATGTTATTTATTCCTTTAAGTGGATCGGCCTTGATAACTATGTACATATGTTTTTCGAGGACAACGTTTTTCCGACGGCGTTGAAAAATACGCTTTTATTTGCGGTAGTCACGGGCCCGATTGGTTTCTTTCTTTCGTTCATCCTTGCGTGGATGATCAACGAATACGGGCGTTTTACGAGGAGCTGGCTGTCCTTTCTGTTTTATTCTCCCGCCCTGATGGGAAACGCTTATATGATATGGCAGGTTATGTTCAGCGGTGATGCTTACGGGTATGTGAACAATATCCTGCTTTCGTTCGGACTGATAGACAGTGCTGTCCAATGGTTGAAAGACCCGGCGTATGTACTGCCGATCATTATGGGGGTTCAGCTCTGGATGAGCATGGGTGTCTCTTTCCTTGCCAATATCGCAGGTTTGCAGAACGTCAACCCTGAGCTTTATGAGGCGGGAGCAATCGACGGCATTAAAAATCGCTGGTACGAGCTTTGGTATATCACATTGCCGTATATGAAGAACATTCTGCTGTTTGGCGCTGTCATGCAGATAGCGGCATCATTTTCGGTGGGCACCATTTGCATGACGATGGCGGGATTCCCCAGTGTGCAGTACTCTGCGGAAACCCTGGTCACTCACCTGATGGATGTCGGCAACATGAGGTACGAGATGGGGTTAGCCTGTGCCATATCGGCATTTCTGTTTATGATGATGCTGGCTGCCCGATGGCTTATCGGCAAAATTATGAATAGTTTAGGGAGATAGCGTATGATCCGAGCCAGGCAAAATTATAAGCGATATGCCCGCAGCGGCGCGGGAAATATTGTCATGCTGTTGTTTTTGATCATTGCAGGCGGCGTCACACTTTTGCCCCTTATTTACTCCGTCATCACCTCGTTTAAGCCGTTGGAGGAGCTGCTGGTCTTTCCGCCGCAGTTCTATGTGCTGCGCCCCACCATGCAAAATTATCTGGAGCTGCCCAATATCATTTCCAACCTTGCGGTTCCGCTCTCGAAATATATTTTCAACAGTTTATTTGTGAGCATCGTCACTACTTTTTTGCACGTTCTGGTTGCCAGCATGGCGGCGTTTGTGCTGTCAAAGGGGCGGTTCAAAGGATTGGGTGCCATTTTTATGGTGGTGCAGGCGCTGCTGCTATTCAACAGCTATACGCTGGCGATTCCGCAATACCTCATATTTTCAAAGCTGGATATGATCGATACATACTGGGTATACATTCTTCCTTACCTTCCCAATGCGTTGGGAGTGTTCTTGATCAAGCAGTACATGGACGGCAGCGTACCGGACGCCTTGATTGATGCGGCATATATTGATGGAGCCAGTGAATTTAAGATCTATGCGCGGATCATTATGCCCATCACCAGGCCGGCGTGGATGACTCTGATTTTGTTTGCGTTTCGAGATTTGTGGTCATTGCAGCCCCAAGGAACCATTTTTGATGAGAAGTTAAAGACGCTCCCGACCGTTATGTCGACAATTATCGCGGGAGGCATTGCCCGAACGGGGAGCGCTATGGCGGCAACGGTTATCCTGATGATCATTCCTATCGCGGTGTATCTGATATCACAGTCGAGCGTAATGGAAACCATGAGTACTTCCGGCATTAAGTAGCGGCGAAAGGTAGACATGACTATGAGATTGAAAAAAAACCGAATAGCCGTATTGATAATAATTCTTGTGCTGCTTATGGAGATCGGCGCCGCGGCTGCGGAGGTGCCGTATCATTCCTATACATACTGGCTGGGATATGATCAAAAGACTCTGGTGGAAACCAAAGAGATGTATCTGGTCAAAACGGTTTTAACGGCGCAGGATTTGCAGCTGCCCGATTTCGCCCATCCGTCTGCAATGGCTTTAGATAAGGACGAAAATCTGTACATCATCGAGGACGATGTTTCGCGTCTGACCGTACTCAACAAAGAGCTTCAGGTTACGCACCGCATCACCGCTTTCACGGACGACGACAAGAACGCGTACGGATTTGCGGGTGCTTCGGACATCTGCGTAGCGGAGGACGGCAGAATCTATATAGCGGATACTGCGGAGGCGCGGATACTGGTGGGTGACCTTTCTGGGGACCTGATAGCCGTATTTCAGTCGCCGAAATCCGATGCAGTTCCGGATGATTTCATTTTTTCACCTATACGGGTAGCCGTTGACTCAAAGGATTCGGTGTATGTGCTGAGTTCCGGATCCACATACGGAGCCGTACTTTATAATAAAAGCGGCGAGTTTCAAAGCTTTTTCGGAGCCAACAGCGTTACCTCATCGGCGCTGACGGTGCTTAGCCGACTCTGGGACATGTGGTTTATGAAAGACGAGCAGAGGGCAGGTCAGATTCAAAAAATACCTTATCAGTTTAATGATATTTGTATTGACGCGGATGACTTTGTCTACACGGTGACCGGTGCTCTTTCCGAGAACGAGTTGATACAGAAGGGACAGATTCGCTGCCTCAGCGCCGCGGGAAAGAACATCCTGAAAGTCAAAGGGAACATGCAGTATACCAATTCCGATTCTTTTAATTTTGGCGATGCCCAGGCGATGAGCAGGACGGATTTCCGTTACATCCAGATCGACGATTTTGGATTCATTTATGCGCTGGACGTTATCAATGGCAGGATTTTTGTTTATGACCGAGAGTGCAACCTGTTAAGTGCCTTCGGAGGCGGCAGCGGAGCCGGGACGCAATATGGAACCTTCAAGACACCCAGCGCTCTGGCTGTCGGAGAAGATACGCTGTATGTTGCCGACTTCTCCCATTCCACCATCACCATATTCAGTCAAACCGAATACGGTTCACTGGTCAAAAAAGCGGACGCTCTTTTTTTAGAAGGCAAGTATGAACAGGCGGGCACTTTATTCAAAGAGGTTTTGCGGCTCGATAAAAACAGTCAGCTGGCTTATTGCGGACTTGCAAAGTCCTATCTGGTCGGCGGGGACTACGAACAGGCGCTGGAGATGGCAAAACACGGCTTGGATTACAGCACTTATAGTCAAGCTTTCAGACGCATATCCTTGCTGAATATGAAGCAGGTTTTTGCCGCCGGTTTAGGTGTGGCGGTGCTGATTATCACCGTTGTCATCAGTATGGTGGTCATTTTCAAAAAGAGGCGAATCGTCGTTGCACTCCCTTCCAGATTAAAGATTTATGCAAGCGGATTTATTCATCCGTTTGCGACGGCCAACCAGATCAAATACGGAAACGGCGGATCCGTACTTCTTGCCACAACCACACTGTTTCTATTTTATGTTTTTCAGGTTTTAGAGGATACATCCGGAGGGTTTCTATATAACCGGTTCGATCGCAACACCTATAACTCCATTTATACGTTTTTGGGTACTGTTGGCATTGTGATTCTTTGGTCGGCTTGCTATTGGGCCATGTCGGTCATATTTAACGGAAAGTCCAGACTCAGGGAAGTTTTTATCATTTCGTCTTACGCAATGGTCCCCCAGATAATCAAAAGTCTTTTCTTTTTGATTGTATCCCATCTGTCCTCCGCACCGGCCGAAGGATTGATCCAGACATTTTCGGTGATCATGTTCATTCTGTCCGGCATTGTGCTGGTAATCGGGTGTATGGTAATCAGTGAATTCGATTTGTTCAAGATGGTGGGCACGTCGATTCTCGCGGTGATCGCCATGGGTGTCGTCATATTTCTGATTTTTATGATTATGGTGCTCGACCAGCAGTTTATTGAGTTTGTCCGCACGCTGTATCTTGAAATTCGATGCAAGTTATAGGTGATTAAAAATGAAAAAAAACATACGCTTGGTTGTAATGATATTGCTGGGTTCCATGGTTTTTTCATCTTTTGCCGCCTGCGGTAATGTTTCGGATACCGCTGCGCAAAGTTATGAGGCCGCTTATGAGGGCAGATCGTATGTTCCCACCGGGCAGGTGGCCGAGAACGGCCGCTTTTCTCTCCACTGGGATGCTGAGAAGCTATGCATCTTACTAAACGATAAAACAACCGGGAAAATCTGGTCTTCAACCCCCTATGACAGCTATCAAAACAATGAAACCGTCGATGCGGATATCCGCTCTCTGATGTTTCTTGATTTTATCACTGTGGGCAGCAGAACCAACTCAATTACAGCCGGGTCGTCCAGTCAGGATGTAACTTCTAAAAAGGTGGATAACGGTATTCAATTGGCGTTTTGGTTTGATAAACTCAAAATTTCCGTACCCCTTCGATTTTTGCTGACCGGAGAGGGTCTGCGTATCGAAATGCCTGTTCAGGATATCGTCGAGGAGAAGCATTCCCATAAGGTGTTTAAAGTGGCGTTTGCGCCTTTTTTCTGTTCCGTTGAGAACAGTGTCGAAAATTATTTGTTTGTTCCATCCGGGAGCGGCGCGCTTCTGTATGCGGATGAGCGCGGTAACGGTTCGGAGCGTTCGTATAGCGGAGCCCTTTATGGCCATGATCCGCTGCATACAACGGCCAGAAAGTATACCGAAGAAGAGCCTATGCGTATGGGTGTTTTCGGCTCGGTTTCAAACGGGGAGGCACTGTGCGCCGTTATTGAGAATGGCAATGAATATGCATGGATATCCGCCGACGCGGGAAACAGTGCCAAAGGAATCTCCAACGCGTATGTTTGGTTTCAGGTAAGAGGAATTAATTCCACCACCCTGTCGACCAGAAGAGTCGTAAATTATTATACCGATTCCTTAATCGACGAGGATGTCGTCAGTGTTGCCTATTATCCCCTTTATGATCAGGACGCGGGATATACGGGCTTTGCGCAAAAGTATCGCGAATACTTGAAAAAGAAATATGGATTGGAGAAATCCTCGGATGACGCTTTGCTCTCCCTCAAAATATTGGGTGGCGCCAAGCTGAAAAAGTTCTTTCTCGGTATTCCCTATGAAGAAGTCGAGGCGCTGACAACCTTTGAGGAAGCCCGTCAAATCATCAATGAAATGCAGAAAACTGTTGATGGGAAGATGACTGTTCTGCTGCAAGGCTTCGGAAAATCCGGGCTGGATATTGGAAAGACAGCAGGCGGATACCGTTTTTCATCTGCCTTGGGAACCGATGAAGATTTTCAGGAGCTGAGCGGCTATTGCGCGGAAACCGGCGTACCTTTATTTGTGGATTACGATGTGGTGCGCTTTTCTAAAGGCCTGTTTTCGACATTCAAGGCCGCGGAAAACGTGAACCATCTTACGGGAGAGCAAATGCGGTATTCCATTATTACCGGAATGGCGGAGCGCGCGCGAAGCAATCTGTTGCTCAAACGTTCCGATCTGTCGGCCGTCGTCGACAAGCTTTCAAAGCGGGCAAGGTCCGCCTCGGTCAGCGGCATATCATTGGGGTCGCTCAGCAATCTGGCCTACTCCGATTTCCGTGAACGGCAGTATTACGTGAAGGGCGGTATGGATGACGCGGTTTATGACGAGTTCCAAAAGCTCAAGCGAAATCAGTTTGCGGTCGCCTCTATAAGCGCAAACGACTATGCGGCTGTCGCATCTGATTTTGTCTTTGAGACAGTCTGCTATTCGACACAGAATCTTTATTTTGATGTGGAAGTTCCGTTTTACCAAATTGTGTTCAAAGGTTATGTTCCCATGTCGTCCGGCTCTATCAACGCATCCGCCGATCCGCAGCGTCAGCTGCTCCGGGCGCTGGAAACCGGTATCGGACTGCAGTTTACGCTTGTGAACGATTATCATACGGATTTTGCTCCCCTCATCGATAAGGAGGCGTCGCAATCCGTCTATAGGGATAATAAGGATGATATCACGCAAACGGTCAGCGATACGTCAGCTTATTTGAACAGCGTTAAAAATGTTGCGATCAGCAGTCACAGCCTGCTGACGTATGACGTGCATAAAACCGTGTTTGAAAACGGCGTGACCATCTATGTCAATTATGGCGCAAAAGAAGCCGCGGCAGACGGTGTGACAGTTGCAGCAATGGATTATGTGGTGGTGAAATAAGATGGCCAAAAAACGCAGAGCAAGCAGCTTCGAAGCCCGGAAGGCTCGTTACGGCTTTTACTTCATTGTGCCGTGGCTTTTTGGAATGGCGACGTTTTTCTTATTGCCTTTGGTCAAATCAATCTGGTATTCCTTGTCCGATGTCTATTTTGATATGGACGGGGCGTTGAAGACCGACTTCGTGCTGTTCTCGAATTTCAAATACCTGTTCAACGTAGACCCGGACTTTATCAACAATCTTCGGGATTCCATTGTTACCTTTTCTTATAAATTACCGGTCATTGTTATTCTGAGCCTGTTGTTTTCCATCATGCTGAATCAAAAGTTTAAGGGTCGGTTATTCATGCGCTCCTTGTTCTTTCTGCCTGTAATTATCGCAAGCGGCGTTGTTATGGAAAAGATCACAGGCTTTTCCGGCGCCAGAATGAGCGTCTCCGGTTCAGTCAACAATGTCTATGCCAGCGGGACTTCCGATCTTCAGCAGATACTGATAAATCTCAATTTTTCAGATACGGTTGTTGCCATTCTGCTGAAATACATATTCCAGATTTTTAATCTGATTTGGAGCACCGGAGTCCAGACGATTCTGTTTATATCCGGTCTTCAAACCATACCGGCACAACTTTATGAGGTGTCCAAAGTAGAAGGCGCTACGAAGTGGGAGGAATTTTGGTTTATCACCGTTCCCATGCTGCGCAACATTATTTTCCTTGTGATGGTATATACCATCATTGATCTGTTCGTTACAGTGGACAGTCCGGTTGTCGGGCAAGCGTATGCCTTGCTGGATTCACTTCAATACGGATTAAGTTCTTCTATGCTGTGGATGTATTTTGTCATTGCGGGGACGATTTCAGGTGTTTTATTGTTTTTATACAATCGTCTGTGCATCAGGAAATGGGAATAGGGGGGAACCGGATGAGAGTACCTGGCTTGGCTCGGAAGATGTGGCCCTACAAGCGCCATAAGCTGGCAAACCTGGCCGTCGTTATTTTCAGATGGATGGTTTTTCTGCCGGTCGCCTATATCATTCTATATCCCCTGTTAGACATGCTGTCCACCTCCTTAAAAACGACAGCGGATGTCATCGATCCGGCAGTTGTTTGGGTACCAAACGGAATTCGGCTGGATAACTTCAAAGACGCTATGGCGGGGTTGGATTATTGGGGCACACTCGCCAGTACCCTTTTGATTTATATCGTCAGTGCCATGGTCGAGGTGTTTACCTGCGCCGTCACAGCATACGGTTTCGCGCGTTTTAAATTCAGATTTAAGAAAATATTTCTCGGTCTTTTGATGCTTAACATCATTATTCCCAAAGAAACGATCATCGTTTCTTCCTATATGCAGCTAAAGTATTTCGATGTTTTAGGGGTATTGCGCTTATTAGAAAAGCTGTTCAGTGGTAATTTACGGTTTAGCCTGCTGAATACACCGTGGGCTTTCTGGTTGCCCTCCTTATTCAGCGTAGGGATTAAAGCCGGATTATTTATCTTCATTTATATGCAGTTTTTTAAAGGCTTGCCCCGTGAATTGGAAGAAGCGGCTTATATTGACGGAGCGGGACCTGTAAGAACGTATTTGAGGATTATCATGCCTTCCAGCGGGGTGGCATTCCTCACAGTAAGTATTTTTTCCGTAATCTGGCATTGGAATGAATTTTACCTTTCTTCCGTGTACATGTCCTCTCAGCAACCGCTGGCGGTCAAACTGGCCAATTTGGAAAGCAACTTGTCTGTACTGGGGCTTAACCACGCTACGTCGGTAATCAATGGAACGGTTATGGCCGCTTGTTTGCTTTTCATCTTACCCATGCTGATCATGTTCATGGTCTTGCAGAAAAACTTCGTTCGGAGCGTTGACCGTGTGGGCATTGTTGGATGAGGAATTTTATGTTCTCTTTCGTCGGCAAACGGAGCACAACAGGATTGTATTAAAAAATATTAATAAAGAGGAGCATGTCCATATGTTAGTAAGAACAGCAAGCCATCAATGTTTCCATAGCCTCGCTTGTTTTATGAATACGATCAGCCGGCA
>DHOG01000129.1:13078-14004 GCA_002410715.1 Ruminococcaceae bacterium UBA5396
TTTATGAATACGATCAGCCGGCAAACGATATGTTATGAATTTTAGGTTGGAAAATCAATATGAAGGGAGACAATAGCATGATTAAAAAATTGTTAAAACCCCTGGGCCTGTCATTGGCGGCGCTTCTTTTGTTAAACTCTGTGCTTTTTCTCGATTTGACGGGGGGGATGGCGACAATCGCTGATGCGGCAACACCGGTGAACAATACTGGGTCCGGAGCAAATCTGGTGGCAAACGGAAATTTTGACGGGGCGTTGACCACAGACCAAATCGTCTATGGCAGCGGCACCCAAATTGTTACCGAGGCAGACGGCAACCGATGTTTGGAGCTGCCGGCGGCGGATGGCCCGGCAGATAGCAGCGCCAACGTCTTTGCTTTCCAGCAGATTATCAGGGGGCTGGATACCAGCAAAACCTATTATCTGGCATACCGCATTAAATCGGAGCACACCAATGCCAGCTGGAGCCTTTTTGCGGGGCTGCACCAGACGGTTCCCACGCCGATAGAGACTCTTCCGAGAGCATGGTGGAGCCATATTAAACCGCTGACGACCAATGCGGTCAATGGCGGCCTGGGAATCGTGTGGCGTGACGATTATGGCGAAATTCTGACGGATTTTACGACTACCGAATGGCAGATGGTTGTCGAGACGTTTACGCCGACCGTTGCGGGACTGTCGCTTACGGTGATACAGAATTACCCCAACTTGGGAAAGGTTTGGATAGACGATATTATCGTTGCTGAACAGACGCCGGATTTATCCTTGATTGAAAACGGCGATTTTGAGGCGGGCTTTATGAAAGGTTTTATCGCCAGGCCAAAAACCGGCAGTACGCCTACCTATGGTACAGCCAAGCTGGTCGATGCCGCCAGCGTAGGAGGGAACGGAAACTATTCCCTGTATTTGCCTGACCAGACGTATTTA
>DHOG01000129.1:14146-22055 GCA_002410715.1 Ruminococcaceae bacterium UBA5396
CAGACGTATTTATACCAGTTTGTTGACGGGTTGACCATCGGTAAAACCTACGTATTCAGTTTCAATATCCGGTATAAGGATTACAGTACGGCCGAAAGCTGGGCGACCTTTGCGGCGGTGCATAAAGGCTCGCAAAATCTGACGCTTGGCGCAAATCCCAATGGAACGCCGTTTAGCGACGTGACCCGAAGCGCCTCAGACGGTATTTATTATACGACGCACGCTTCATATGGCGGTATTGTGTGGACGCCAAAGACACTCGGTTCCACGAGCTGGTACACCGTGCGGCAGGAGTTTGTCGCGGACGATACCACGGCCAAGTTATACATCTTCAATTATAACAGCGATCCCGGCCACCTCGTGCAATGCTACATCGACGATATTGCCCTTGTGGAAAAAACCGATGATTTCATCATGGACGGCGGGTTTGAGTCCGGTTCGCTTGACGGCGTCGTTGACACCAATGCGTATTTGGTGTCGGCCGATTCCGTGGGAGGCAACGGCAACTATGTGTTGTATCTGCCGACGGTGGATAACGACAATCCCTCGGAAGCGTGGCAGATGATTACCGGATTAACGCCCGGACGGAACTATACCCTGTCATACCGGATGAAATGGGGAGCGACAGGCGACTATTCCTGGTATGCGTTTGCGGATATCTATTCCACGCAGCGCCAAAGGCTCAAAAACCCCAATTATGGGGGCGCGATAGCGGGTAAGGAAACGCTGGTTCCTACCGGCGGGCTAACATTCATATCAGACAGCCGCTACAATGGAACTATTGTCAATCGGATTACCAGCACAGCCTGGCAAACGGTAACTATTCGGTTCACCGCGACAACAACATCCGTTTATCTCAGCTTCTTCCATTATATCAACACGATTCAGGATTTATATATTGACGATATTTCCATGACAGAAGACCCCGAAATCATAGACGATGCTTTTGTCAAGAACGGGTCGTTTGAGACCGGCAATTTATATAAATGGACGAACAGCGGAGCCGGGTCGGCCGCCAGCGTCGTGCGGGATCCTGTTGATGCGTCCAATAACTGCCTGAAGATCGCAGCCACGGGAGCTAGTTATGCAGATCTATATGTACAACAAAAAATTGAGGGGTTAACGCCTGATCAATTATATATCATGACATTCCGCATGCGCCTGGATGAGATACAGTCGGAGTACGATTGGGGAGCGTTTTTGGGGGTCTCGGTGCGACAGCTTGATTTTTCTACTACCCTTAAAGGAAACGTAGAACCACCGTATATTCTTTATAGGGGGCTGAATCTCAGCGGGCGCACCATAGGCTCGGATGCGACAGGCCTTTTAATGATCAATAAATTTTCGAATACACAGTGGCGGGAATATTCAATCATTTTTACACCGGGTCAGGATCATGCCTACGTTTACTTTAGCAATTATTATAAAAAATGTGATTTGTATGTCGACGACATCGTTATTACGGAGTACGAGGAAATTGCAGAGAAAAAATTGGTAGATGTTGATTTTGAGGATGAGTTGGAGTTGGTAACCGGATATAATTCATCCGACTTGTGGTCCAAAAGCAGCGACAAAGCACATTCGGGTCAATATTCTGCAAAATATCAAGGACGTTATGCCGAAGAATGGATTCGTTTGGAGGCGACCGATCGATATGGCAGCCTGATCGGAAAGGTAAAACTGGAGCCGAATACCACCTATCGGTTTTCCTATTGGATGTTGGCCACAGGTACGTATAACCACCCGCCCGTAGCACGCTTTGCTGTTTGGGGCACGGGATTTGAAACGACAGAATATCAGTATAGCTTCTGCAGCGCTTATAACCAGTGGGAATATAAGACCATTATTTTTACTACGGACGCGGTCACGACGGATATGAGTTTCCATATGGCCGGATGCTATACGCAACGGGATATCACCATTTATATCGATGATATCTGTCTGGAAAAAATCGGGAGTATGATCATCGAAGAAAATATCACGGGGTTATATTGTGAGGACTACTTCAATCAAATTCCCAGCGGTAATTTTGAAGGCAATCTTTCCTCGACCGTTTGGAATCAAGCATCAAACTCTTTCAGACAGGTCACCAATAACCAATTAGGCGTAGCGGCAGGCGGGTATTCGTATCTCCAAATCGATGGCAATGTGGACTTTACCCATCCCATTACGATAAATGGCGGCAAAAAGTACAATTTTGCTTTTTCATACTTGGCGGAGAAGAACACCGACCTTCAAATTGGTCTCGTTAACAGTGACGGAACATTAATACCGCCCATGGAGAACAGTGGCATTTCCATCGGCAGTCTCATGACCGCCGGAAATACGAACGGAAAATGGCAACGGGTGGGATATACCTTCCTTTCGCCCGCCGACGGTGCGGTGAAGCTGGTAATCAGGGGAACCGGCGTCAAAATCAATCTGGATGAAATACAGTTATTCCTTACCAAGCTGGCTTGGGATGAGAATCCGAATGAGTATGACGAGTATGATAAAGATGACGAGCATGACGAGTCTGATAAAGAAGAAAGTAAAGGAAGCAGTTCTACCGACACGGAGTCACCATCCACCGGTGAGCGCACCATCGCGCTATGGGCTTTGATTCTATTGGCTGTGACAACGGGGGTTGTCACACGCCATCTCAGTCAAAAAAGTATATCCAGAAAAGGGAGAGGAAAATCATGAAAATCAGTAAAACTATTTCAATAATTCTGATTTCTGCGTGTGTTCTTTTTAGCATGGCGGCCTGCCAGGGCCCCGGGGAAAGCGGGGCGAACGACAGCTCAAAAGCGGTTTCGGCCACGGACTCCAACACTTCCGTGACATCTGAAGAAACAACCGACAGTGGGAGCAATGTTGCAAGTTCCGAAAGTACGAAGTCTGCCCCGGGCAACAGCAATGCCGGTACAAGCAGTACCAAATCAAGCGGCGCCTCATCCGGCATCAAAATCGATATGAAAGCATTAAGAGGCACGACCGTAAAAATGCTGCTTTGGCGCGAGCTGACAGCGGAGGAAGTTACCAGAATTAATAAGTTTAAGCAGGAAACAGGCATATCTATTGTAAGTGAATCGGTATCGTCTTCTGCGTATACAGCAAAACTTGCCGCCAAGGTTTCTGCCAGCGAAAGCCCCGATATTGCCATAATTTCCACAGATACCAAGACGCAAGGTGCGTTTCCGTTAGGAGCAGCCTCCCTGTTCCAGCCCATATCCGTTACCGGGCAGGATTTAACGGACACCAAAATTTGGGATATTGGTTCTATGAAGCAGATGATGCTGAAAAATCAATATTATGCGTTTATTGCCAACAACGCATGGTATAACTGCGGATCCATCGTCATGTATAACAAGGATATTCTGGATGAATGCGGCGCGGATGATCCCTATGCACTCTGGAAGGCCGGAAAGTGGAATTGGGATACCATGAAGTCCATCGCGCTGAAAGTCTACGATTACGGACAGAGAAACGGCAGCAATTATTCGGGAATCGGGCAGCAAGCTCCAAAATCCCCGGACTTCGGCACATATTTGATGAATTCCACCAGTTCCGATTTTGTTTCGTATAATGGCAAAACTTTCTCAACAAATGTAACAAACAGCAATGTCATCAAAGCATGGACGTTTCATGCGGAATTAAAAGAATCCAAGGCGTTTAATGATTCGGCGGACGCGAATATATTCTTTCAAAAAAAGGTGGCATTGTATTCAACCAATTTATGGGCTATGAAACTGGACGGCGGACAAATTTTCCACTGTAATTTCACGGTTAATTGCGTTCCGTTCCCCTCTCCCTCCGGAGCGGAGAAAATAGTTCCTGGAAATCCGAACTGTTTTGGCATCCCCAAAGGAGCCAAAAATGAGGTCGGAGCAGGGGTGTTCATCAAGTATTTTGTGGATCCGGCGAACGGCGTAGATTACGCGACTTTGACCGGGCATGCGGCAAGCAGGGAGGTCTACGAATACCTCTCAGCTCCCAGCACTAAAAAAAGCATCCCCTATTCCGGAGGGGCTCTGGGCTATACGAACCTTGCCAATCTGAAAAAATTGACCAGTGCGCTGACCGCCGCTTCCAGCAGTCAGGTGACAACCGTGCTCCAGCAATACAAAGCTTTTATCGACAATTCTGTAGACAAAATCAACAAGGTAATCGGCTGATTTGAAAGAGAGGTGTCACAATGAAACATTTTACAAAAGCGGTGGGGTCACTGTTGTGTGTTGTCGCATTGACGCTGACCTGCTTTGGGGGATGCGTTAACCAAAACAGTCCGGGCAATTCATCCAGCGGTACCAGCAAAACCGAATCAACCACTTCGACCCCCTCGGGAAACACTTCCAGCGTCTCGGCCCCGGGCGATCCGTCCGAAAGCTCTTCCAGCATCTCGGTGCCAAGCAATCCATTTGACAGCGGCTCATCCGAAAGTTCTTCCGGCGGCAAGGTGCCAGGCAATTCATCCGGCGCTGCGGATCAGGAAGACGATTTTGGATCCTTTATTGATTCCCGTATCTTGCAGTTTGATAACACGAAGGTCACGAATGCCGATTTTGGCGGCACCAGCTTCTTGTATTCCGGGTATCATTTTCATCCGGATGATATTACGAAATCCTTTACGGAACAGGAGCTGCAATGGGAGATCGACAAGGTTCTGAGCATGGGGATCTCCATGGTGCGAGCCAATTTCTATATTTCGTGGGTGTGGGACTATACCAACAACCGGTATGACTACAATACGGAGGATATGGAAGGGTTCTATCGCTTTGCTGAAATCCTTAAGAAAAATAACATCAAATTAGCGCTGGTCATCAATGAACATATCAATAATTCCTTCGACGGAAGACAAGGCCCCTTTGTTATCCTTGCCGGCGGACAGGACCCGGACAAATGCGCGGAGGAAGCTGGTAAATTTGCCGCCGATTTTGTTCAGGAGGTCATCATCAACCGGAAATTTGATAATATTGAGTATTTTGAGATGTTTACCGAGCCGGGGAATGAGGTGTACGGACTCGGTAACGAGGCTATGAAAAACAGATTTGACAGGCACCTCAAGGTTTTTAAGGCTATTCACGAGGAATTGACCGCCAGAGGGCTCCGCAAAAAAATCAAGATTATGGGGCCGAACATTTCAATGACGCACGTTGTTGAGCCCTATATTACCTATTCGCTTAGCTGGCTCAGATGGACAGTGGAGTATGCTGACGAGTATGTGGATGTGTATTCCATCCATACGTACAGCCGCGTTACCGTAACCGATGACGATTACGAACACTGGTTGACATTTCTTGACCTGGTAAGCGAAGTGATCAAGCCCACCGGGAAACGCCTTTGTGTCGATGAGTTTGGTTACGACGATCCCAGGTATGATATTGACGACCTGTACAACGGACCTTTTTATGACCCGCTGGCCAGTGTGCACTATGCAACTGCTTATATCGCATTTATGAATAACGGATTGGTGTCCAATGCCACTATCTGGTCTTTGGCGGATGAAAAATGGCCCCGCACCATCCGCAACGGCGCTGAGTTCAAAGAAGGTGTGCAGATGACCGGAGTGGCCATTCCAAACATCCGGAACAGTATTAAGCTGAAACCGGCCTATTATTTGCTGTCAGCTTTGGGAAGAGCCATTCAAAGGGGATGCCAAACCTATGCCGGAGAGTCAATCGAATCCGGCGCGTATGGCACATTGGTGAAAAACCCGGACGGTTCGCAAAGCCTTGTGGTGGTGAATATCGGTCTGACCAGTATGGAATGCACCTATCAGTTCAGCAAAAGTCTGAACGGAGCGACGCTGTATAAATATGTGTTTGATCAGAGTGTGACCGCTTCCAAGTATGACAAACCGTTGGCCGTGAAGAAGACCTTTCAATCCGTAAAAACGGAGTTCACCGATACACTGAAGGCTTACACCGTGGCCATATATACAACCAAGAAGCTATATCCATAAAGTCCTGATGGGCTTTTGGATGGTAAATCAGTATAAGGGGAGCCCAAAACGGTTGTAGCGCTGAGTACAGGCAACCCCTGATTCTCTATGCCTGAAAGCATGGCTTACAGCCACAACACACACCGATTCTACTCGCCGGTTCTGGTGGGCAGCCGGTTGCCCACCAGAATCGCTCAACATTTCCCCGATGCATCCGCATCGTTGGGAAAGGGTCATTTTTGCCCCACTGTCCGATATTTCGACAAATCTAAACGAAATCATTCGCTAAAACGATGTTAATGCCGTTGTAATTGGTTTATGGTATGAACCCCAAATCAAAAAAGAGGGAACCGATTTGAAAAAACTTCTGTCCATAAAAATCCTGGCGTTATTTTTATGCGTAACACTGTCCTTCGGAATTTCTATAGGGGCTATAGGCGCTATAGAAGTTTCAGCAACCGGCACCCCGGACGCTCCGAAAAACATCATTTTCATGATAGGCGACGGAATGGGCCCCAATCAGGTGGGTATGGCCCATGATTACATTGGAAGAGACCTGTATATGGAAACGATGCCTTACAGGGGGACCAGTGAAACATCCAATTCTCTTGGTCAGGTCACAGACTCCGCCGCGGGCGGAACCGCACTTGCGTGCGGCATTAAAACCCGTAATGAGCGTATCGGCATGACAGCTTCTTCAACGGACCCGATACCGGTACCCAACATCAGAGAATATTTTGCGGATATGGGCAAGAAAACCGGTCTGGTTTCAACTGTCAGCATTACCGATGCCACGCCCGCAGCCTTTGGCGCCCATAATATCAGCCGCGCCAATCAGACCCAGATAGCAGCCGAGTATATCGAAAGAGAAATCGATATCATCATGGGCGGAGGAGGCAGCAATTTCAGCACAGAGTTAAGAAACACCGCCATCAATGATAAAGGGTATTCCCTCATCACCACAAAGAATCAACTGCTGTCCTTTGACGGCAGCTCCAAGCTGCTGGCGCTCTTCTCCGACGGTAATCTTCCGTATTATTCTGCCGATTATCCTGAAACAGTTCCGACTCTTGAAGAAATGACAGCCAACAGTATTGATATTTTAAATCAAAACGAAGAAGGCTTTTTCCTTATGGTAGAGGGAGGAGCCATTGACTTAACAGGTCATACCAACAATATGAACCAAAACAGACTTGAAACCCTTGAATTTGACAAAGCCGTTAAGGTGGCCATGGACTTTGCCGAGCAGGACGGGGACACCCTTGTAATAGTAACAGCCGACCACGAGACCGGCGGGTTACAGAAGAACGGAACAAATGATTATGAATTCACATCAACAGGCCACACAGGTGTCAATGTCCCGGTTTTTGCCATGGGCAAGGGCGCTGAAAACTTTCAGGGCGATATGATTAACACCGATATCCGCAAAAAAATCAAAGCGTTATTTATGGATGCGGATACCGGGCAAAATCTCGTAACCAACGGCGATTTTGAGCTGGGCGGCGGCTCCAACGGCACAGACGTGACAGGCTTTACCGTAGGAAATTCCAGCACGGCGCGTGTTGTGCCCAATACCCCCGCAATCGGCGGCACCGGGGAGTATGTGCTGTATCTGCCTCTCCGCCCTTCCACCGTAACGGCTACGGCAGATTTCGGAAAGTACGGTGCTTCGACAAGCATCGCGGTAGAGGCGGGCAAGGTATACCGCTGGACCTTTGACGCCAAGCTGGACAATATCATTCAAACCGAGCCTACTAATAACGGGGCTGTGGCGTTTGTGGATGTTGCCCGCACAGCGGTTGAGAGTTATAACTGGAAGACCAGTGTTATTGATGTGGACCCCTGCATGATTGCAGCGGCGAACAAAACCATTACCGGCGAAAGCGGCACCCTGACAGGGCTATGGGTAAACCTGAACGCCATACGGTTGCCCACTGCCTCAACATCCACCGGATATATTACCGAGTCGAACGGCTGGAAAACCTA
>DHOG01000028.1:0-1654 GCA_002410715.1 Ruminococcaceae bacterium UBA5396
TTTTACCAAAGGAGGTGCTTTTTTTCTACTCATAGGCATAGCCTTTTTAGAACCACCCGCCTAGCGGGTGGTATTCGTTTACACAAATCAAAAGAAGCCGATTCTCATTATAAGAATCGACTTCTTTCGACACAATATTCTGTGAGAGACTGATAAAAAGGATGTAAGATTTCAAAAAAGACCTTTAAGCAATTTTATTACTTTTTTACAATATGACAACTCTGATTTAAAATTTGGTTTAATACGAATTACCGCTGCAGGTACACCAACCATTTCACTATCTGCGCGATATATGGTATATTGCCGACTCCTCTTTTTTAACATTTTATAATAATTTTTCAGATACGGCAAAAAACGAATATCTCTTGAATATTCCACCACTTGTAAATATGGAATTGCATAATAGTCTTTTTGTTCTGCAAAAAGTTCGAGAAACCATTCAATTATAATACACCGCTCATCAAGATTTAGTTTTTCAAAATAATACACCGCTTCTTCGGCTGCTCTTCCCATGGATCTTCGATAGGTAGAAAAGGAAAATGCTTCATAAATAGAAACAAATTCTTTTGATCGGTTCTGTAAGTTTATATCCAAATGCTTCTCCTCGTTTCCAAACATTATCTATAATTCTACATAAAAGAAAAATCATTAACCTTTATTTTAATATATCACGAATAGTTATTTATTTCCACCATATTATAAAAAGACTGTCGACAAAAGCCGACAGTCTTTTTGTATAGAGGTAACGAAAAAGATGCAAGTGACACGGAGGTTTTGCTTTTAATTATGGAGTCACTTGATTTCATTGTCTAAAAAAACTTTTGATCCAGTAGCACCTTTTTGACCTTGATATTTTCCATTGTATGGATTTAAAGCAGTATCGTCCATTTTGGCAAAAACAAGTTGTCCCACTCTTCTGCCAGCTTTCAATTCTATCCCACATCGATTTGCATTGTAAAGCTCAAGTGTGATTTCTCCTTTAAACCCGGGATCTACCCATCCGGCATTTTGTATAAATAAACCCATTCTACCAAGCGAACTTCTTCCCTCGACAAAAGCTGTCAAATCGTTTGGTAAATCAAAGTATTCCATTGTTGTTGCGAGAACAAATTGATTTGGCAAAAGTATATAATTATCGCTCGTAATCGTTTTGTATTTAATTTCATTTTCTAAATTAATAATTCCTGTTGAAGAATCTTCAACAATGCTAAATGTATTCCCTAAACGAATATCTACACTTGCAGGTTGAACCTGTGTTTTTTCTAATGGCTCAATAATTAGTGATTTTTCTTCTAACATTTTTAATAGTGTTTTATCTGATAATATCATTATAATAATCTCCTTCACCTAATGTAAATAATCTTTGATTAAATAATATCACAAATATCTAATCATTTCCATTATAACATAAAAAAAGACTGCCGACAAAAATCGACAATCTTTTTTGGTGGGAGCGGGTGTGATTCCAATGTCTCGCTTTGCGAGACACGAGCTTCGGCTCACACTGCGGAGTTCGCCTCATTCGAATCCTACCCACTCCAGCACAAAACAAAAACAACCGTCGCGAAATGACGATTGTTTTGTTTGGTGGGGGAAGGTGGATTCGAACCACCGAAGTCATAGACAACAGATTTACAGTCTGCCCCCTTTGGCC
>DHOG01000028.1:1818-2761 GCA_002410715.1 Ruminococcaceae bacterium UBA5396
CAGATTTACAGTCTGCCCCCTTTGGCCGCTCGGGAACTCCCCCATATAAATGCCCACGTTCAGTGGGCAAGAGCTAATATACCACGCTTTTTTACACTTGTCAAGGGCACGGCTGCATTTTTCTAATTACCATTTTCCCCATTACCTTTTGTATGACTAATTGCCTTTTTATAACAGCTATTTTATTGTTTTAGCTTTCTATATGTCACAAATTTCATCGATCACCGCATATTGGACTCTGTTTTCTTTTATTGATTTCCATAAAGATCCAGCCAGTCTTCTGCGGTTGCCCATGCCTTGCTATCGTCTTTGCCTACTCCGGTTATCTCGGCACAAATCGCTGCCATAATGTATTGATTCAGCCCGAAATCTCTTGCTCTTTTCAGCTCGGAGATTAATATATCAGCCGTCTGCTGCCCACCGCCCACAAGCTTATTAAATATATCCTTATGTGCATTTATATAATCATATGCGTTACTGCTCAAATCAAGAAAAGGGCTTTCCTCAGTCGGCTCAGTTATTTCCTCCACCATTGCAAGCAGGCGATACTTTTCTGACGGATCCAATTGCTTTTTATTATCGGATAGATTTATAGACTTTGCGCAACCGGGCAACAGTACAACCAGTGCCAATAATAAAATCAGACCTTTTCTCACGGCAATCCTCCTAAACCTATTACAAGCTTTTTCCAGAGTGTACCATAGTAATATACTACTGCAAGCACCTGCTCCTGTCAACAGAAGGCTCACACAATTTTCTTTTTACCTTTTTATCTTGCATTCAATAGAAAAGATAAAAGCAGAACCCCGGCCTGTAATGCCAGAGTTCTGCTTTTTATTGAAATATTTACAGCTTGCCTCTTTTCAATATCGACTTTCTTATCCGATATAAGCTTTTCTGTAAATATCTTCAAGCTCTTTAATGAGGAGATCGGAAGAGCGTC
>DHOG01000028.1:2891-3275 GCA_002410715.1 Ruminococcaceae bacterium UBA5396
ATTTAATGAGGGGCAGTCGCGGATTGGCGGTTGTACACTGATCTTCAAAGGCTTTCACCGCAAGAAAATTGACTTTTTCTTCAAACTTATCTTTTTCAACCCCGCAATCCTTGATGCTCAGCGGAATATTAACTTCCTTCATCAGCCCTCTGACGGCGTCTGCGAGTGCCTTTACAGCTTCTTGGGTTGTATTAAATTCAAGTCCCATCGCCTTTGCAATTTCTGCATATTTATCGTCAGCGATATAATGCTCATATTTCGGGAAGGAAACAAATTTTGTGGGGCTCGCCACTCCGTTATACTCAATTACATATGGCAATAATATCGCATTTGCTCTGCCGTGCGGAATATGGAACTCGCCCCCCAGCTTATGCGCCATGGAGT
>DHOG01000028.1:3427-3879 GCA_002410715.1 Ruminococcaceae bacterium UBA5396
CCCAGCTTATGCGCCATGGAGTGGTTGATGCCGAGGAACGCATTGGTGAACGCCATGCCCGCCATTGCAGAAGCATTGTGCATCTTTTCTCTTGCCGTCTGATCGGCACCGTTTCTATATGCCCTTGGCAGATATTCGAACACAAGCTGAATGGCCTTGATTGCCAGTGCATCGGTGTAATCTGATGCCATCACCGAGACATACGCTTCGAGTGCGTGTGTCAGGACGTCCAAACCGGTGTCTGCAGTGGTAGCGGGCGGAACGGTCATGACGAAATCAGGATCAATGATCGCGACATCGGGCGTCAGCTCATAGTCTGCAAGGGGGTATTTGGTATTGCGCTCCTTGTCGGTGATAACCGCGAAGGAAGTGACCTCGCTTCCGGTGCCGGAAGTAGTCGGGATGGCAACCAGCTTAGCCTTGTCGCCCATTTTGGGCAGCTTGTAGACACG
>DHOG01000028.1:4088-4427 GCA_002410715.1 Ruminococcaceae bacterium UBA5396
TTTCTGATATCCATGAATTTTTCAGAAAGACCTTTAAAGTCGGTTTCGGGATGCTCATAATACAGCCACATACCCTTTGCCGCGTCAATTGCAGAGCCACCGCCCAAAGCAATGATGACATCCGGCTGGAAGTCATTCATCATTTCGGCACCCTTTAGTACAGTATCGAGCGATGGATCCGATTCAACATCCGTAAAAATCTCGGAGTTGACATAGCTTTGGCGCTTTCTCAAATAATACAGTACCTTGTCAACATAGCCGAGTTTGACCATAAACGGGTCGGTTACAATAAATGCGCGGCTAATATTCGGCATTTTTTCGAGATACTGCAGGCAGCCC
>DHOG01000028.1:4586-8148 GCA_002410715.1 Ruminococcaceae bacterium UBA5396
TTTTCGAGATACTGCAGGCAGCCCGGCTCAAAATAAATCTTTTCGGGAACCTTAAACCACTGCATATTGACTCTCCTCTTTGCAACCCTTTTCTTGTTAATCAGATTGACCGCGGTGACGTTGGATGTGGTTGAATTGGAACCGTAGGAGCCGCAGCCAAGTGTCAGAGACGGCATGTTGGTGTTGTAAATATCACCGATTGCACCGTGGGTTGAGGGAGAATTGATGATGATTCGGCCGGTTTTCATTCTCCCAGAAAATTCGTTGATCACCGTTTCATCGCTGGTATGCAAAACCGAGGAGTGTCCCATACCGCCGATTGATACCATCTGCTCCGCAACATCAAGCCCTTCAGCAACATCCTTGACTTTCAGCACTGCGAGAACAGGAGACAGCTTTTCGTATGACAGCGGATAATCCTTTCCTACGCCGTCAATTTCACAGCAAAGAATTTTGGTATCCTCCGGAATGTCGATGCCCGCCATTTGGGCAATTGTATACGGGCTTTTGCCCACAATTGCAGGGTTAACTGCACAGCACTCTACATTCATAACCGTGCTTTCAATTTTCTTTGTTTCTTCGGATGTGGTAAAATAGCATTTCTGCGCCTTCATAAACTCGATTGCCCAATCGTAAATCGGCTCTTCCAGGATAACCGCCTGCTCGGATGCACAGATCATACCGTTATCGAAGGATTTGGACAAAATCAAATCGGTCAGCGCCCTCTTGAGCTTGGCTGTTTTTTCAATAAAGCAGGGTACATTACCGGGGCCCACGCCGAGGGCTGGCTTGCCGCAGGAATAGGCCGATTTAACCATGCCTGTACCGCCGGTTGCAAGAATCAAGGAAACACCCTTGTGATTCATCAGCGCCTGGGTTGCTTCGATTGCGGGGGCTTCAATCCACTGGATACAGTCTTTGGGAGCGCCTGCCTTTATGGCTGCATCTCTAAGAATGCGCGCCGCTTCGGCGCTGCATTTCTGGGCGGATGGGTGGAATGCAAATATGATGGGGTTTCTTGTTTTTGCCGATATAATTGATTTGAACATGGTGGTGGAAGTCGGATTGGTTACAGGAGTAACACCGGCAATTACACCTACCGGCTCAATGATTTCGTAAAAATCCTCATGCTCGTTTTGGTTCACAATGCCGACGGTCTTCTCATATTTAATACTGTGATAGATATACTCGGTGGCAAACATGTTCTTGGTGACTTTGTCTTCAAATATGCCTCTGTCTGTCTCCTCAATCGCCATTTTGGCAAGCAGCATATGATTGTCCAGTCCTGCCAGCGCCATTGCCTGTGTGATGGCATCAACCTGCTCCTGAGTCAGCTTCATATATCCATCTAATGCTTCAAGGGCGTTTTTTACAAGTCTGTCAATCGATTTATTCACATCGTCCTGCATAACCTGCATTGCCTTTTCATCCTTCTTCGCCATATCTGTGACCATCCTTTCGTGCATAATTCAAAAATGTTTTCACCGCATGCATAGCACTGATTGCATAGCAATTCGTACTTAAGGGCAATTCGCACGCTATCAGTGTAAAAAATATACCCGCTTAGATTGTTAATTAATTAACAATCTATTTTTATTATACGGGGCGAAGCATACTTTGTCAATAATTTAACAAGAGAATCTGCACGATCATACATGGCTAGTTTTGTACATATTTCATATATAACGGGCTTGGTTTTTAATAAACGACTTCAGGACTGGAAAGTCAAGACCGTTCAGATCAGAAGGTGTTGCCTCCAAGGGGCGGACGAGGTGTGCGATATAATGCGTGCTTAGACGCGGCACACCTCGTCCGTCTCACTTTCGCTCGACCGATTCACCGCAAGGGGGGAGCCTTGTTAGCCCTGATGTTGAAAGGAGGGTTGCAGAGATCGGCTTTATGAGCGGTATTGACAAACGCGAAATCGCTACGGTCGGAAAAGCAATGGAAGTACGGCGCGTAGTCGAGCATCTTCTGAAAATGGTCGGATTTATACCGATTGAATATACGGGATTACTGACAAAGCTGACCGGATGGTTAATAAAAAGTTGGTGCTTTGTAATTCCAGGTTTCCGGAAATATTACATTAGGGATTACCTATACATGTTTGTGATATCGCAATCCTCGAGTTAAAATGGACAATAATCTCTGTGGATTAATATAATAAGATGTGTTATAATGGGAAAGCATCCGGGGGCGTAAAGGTTTCGACGGGGATTGTGAACCTGGGTAAGCGAGCAGCGGTGCGGACCCGCTATAAAAGCCGTACTTTTTAAAACAAACGACAACAATACTGTTGCGTACGCAGCCTAATTAGGCTGCCGTCTTTACCCGGAATACCGCGGCTGGGATAAGGGCGTCGATTAGCGGTGCACGTGAATAAAGAGAAGCCGTGCTCTTTATCATGATTGAAATGGCTACCGTAATCGGAAGTTTGCCGGTCAACGTCCGATGAGGGGAATCTAAAACGACAGGCTGCGCTCGGAGAAAGCTCAGGCAAATGATTTTCGGACAGGAGTTCGATTCTCCTCGCCTCCACCATAATCATCTGACAAAAAAGATGCACACACGAAAAACCCGCTAACCAAGCGGGTTTTTCGCTGTTTATAGATAGAAAAAAAGACCTTTCGTTTTATAGATGCCAAAACGCTGTTTTACCACTATTTATAGGTGAACTTCGCGTGATGGCTCTTTTTATAGAAATCTTTACATAGCCTGCTGAAATGAAAACCAGCAGGCTTATTCTATTTTAAGGAGGTTAAACAGTATGCACAAGTTTCAATCAGGTGAAGTTTTACAAAGGCAAAAAGAGCGATTAAAGCAAATGTATCCGGTCGGTACCCGTATTGAACTAAATGCGTTATGCAATGATGAACGGGATATGCCGCCTGGCTTACGTGGCACGGTAGTCGGCATGGATGATCAGCCGGCTCTTTTAATGCATTGGGATAATGGACGGACATTGTCTCTTTTCCCTTACGAGGACAGTTTCCGAAAGCTTACTCCAGAAGAAATTGCTAACGAACAAACGGAACAGCGGCAGGAAGTGAGTGGGATTAATCTTACTTGAACCAGATACAATGATAAAACAGACTTCCAATAAAGTATGAAAGGAAGATAAGTGTGCCTAACCATATTACCAATATCATTACGATTGATGGTGTTTCAAAAGAGCGTCTCTCTGAAATCCTTGCTGCCATTCGATCTGACGAAGTAGAAATTCAACAAAACTCCATTGACTTTAATAAAGTTATCCCCATGCCGGAGGAACTGAAGGTGGAATCAAGCAGCCGATCAAATCAGGCATTAAAGCTATATCAGAAATATTTGGCTGAAAGTCAAGTTATAACAGCTAAAAAGCAGGCTAATTCCATATCCGAATCCGAATACAATGATGCTATCAATTCACTAAAAGAAAGTTATGAAAAGCTAACAGAGCAAGATCCCGGACTCCTAAAACTTGGTGAACAACTTTACGACAATATTAAAAAATATGGAGTGGCTGACTGGTACGACTGTTATGCAAAGCTATGCATAACATTCATTATGAACACTTCCTGAA
>DHOG01000019.1 GCA_002410715.1 Ruminococcaceae bacterium UBA5396
GGTACGGCGGGGGGCCGGGGAACACGCCCGTTTGCTGAATAAATATCTGAATGAGTTTGAAATATCAAAAGCGGACAAAAACTTCGACGGAGTTCCTGATGAGAAAGTAGATGAGATTGAACTAAAGGAATATATTGGCCATACGCCTCTTGAAGTTTTAGGCGGGGTGTTATTAGGTATACTTATCGGAATTTTGATACCGGAATAACATATTTTTTCTTGAGTTTCTTATTAACGCCGGTTTCACGGTCTTTTCCGGTGTGGAAAGAGAGTCTTTCTTGATGGCAAAAAAACAGATTATTGAGACGAATTATTTAAAAAAAATTCAATCTCCTCAGGAGATCAAATCATTTAATAGACAACAACTCAAAGCTTTATGTTGTGAACTGAGAAGGAAGATGATTCAGACTGTCTCAAAAACAGGAGGACATCTTTCTTCTAATCTCGGTGTGGTAGAACTCACGGTTGCACTTCATAAGGTTTTCAGCACTCCGTATGACCAGTTTGTGTGGGATGTCGGTCATCAATGTTATGCTCATAAGCTGCTTACAGGACGGGCTTCAAGGTTTGCCACACTTAGGAAAGACGGAGGTATTTCGGGGTTTCCTTCTCCAAAAGAAAGCGAACATGACTCTTTTATTGTCGGCCACAGCAGCACTTCTATATCCGCTGCCAACGGAATGGCAAAAGCCAAAACCCTGCTGGGTGCAGGTGGAACCGTAGTGGCGATTATCGGTGACGGCGCATTAACCGGCGGACTTGCATACGAAGGACTTAGCAATGCAGGCAGGAGCAAAGATAGGCTAATCGTAGTTTTAAACGATAATGGGATGTCAATCAGTCGGAATGTCGGTTTTATAGCAAGACATCTTGCATCCCTTCGCGCCAGACCGCATTATGTTCGTGTTAAAATGAAGTTTAGCAATCTGCTTATATCTATTCCATTGATCGGAAAGACGTTGCGGAATGGTTTGCTTCATATAAAAACCAAGCTGAAGAAAATTATGTACAGTCGAAGCAGTTTTTTTGAAGAAATGGGATTTAACTATATTGGTCCACTTGATGGACACGACTTAGACGATTTGATTCACGGGTTGCAGGCTGCCAAAAAGCTTGACAGGCCTGTATTGCTTCATGTTGCAACCATAAAAGGCAAGGGGTGCGATTTTGCCGAGAAAGATCCGGATGTATTTCACGGAGTTTCGGGATTTGATGTCCTGACCGGCAGCCACGAGTCTTCTTGCGAATGCTTTTCTGATGTATTTGGAGAGGAATTATGTGAGCTGGCAAGCCAGGATCAGCGGATTTGTGCAATTACCGCCGCTATGAAAAGCGGAACCGGACTGGCTGAGTTTAATGCACTATATCCAAAGCGTTGCTTTGATGTTGGCATCGCTGAAGAACATGCCGTTACCTTTGCGGCCGGACTTGCTCATAATGATGCACTGCCTGTTTTTGCGGTTTATTCTACCTTTTTACAGCGTAGCTATGATCAGATTTTGAATGATGCATCGATTTCGGGCGAGCATATCATTATGGCAGTTGACCGCGCAGGAATTGTCGGCCAAGACGGCGAAACCCATCAGGGGATATTTGATGTTGCGTTTTTAAATACAATTCCCAATGTTACCGTATATTCGCCTTCGTGCTTTGCGGAGCTGCGGATTAATTTAAGACAGGCAATTTATGATGTTTCCGGCGTTGCCGCTGTCCGTTACCCGCGGGGCGGAGAATTGGACGGTTTGGAGGATTATCAGCCTGATTATAAACCATACACTCTATTTAAGGAAAATGGCGCAAAAATTCTGCTGGCTACTTACGGAAGAATATTCGCAAATGTAAGAAAAGCTGCGGAAATGCTTTATGACTTTGGGATTCCGGTTTCTGTTCTCAAATTGACGAGAATTATGCCGGTCGAGGAGGAATGCGCTATAATTGCATCAGGTTACGACAAAGTATTCTTTTTTGAAGAAGGAATCCGTAACGGCGGAATCGGTGAATTATTTGGGAGTATGCTGATTGGGCGTAGATACGCCGGTCATTATGAAAATACGGCAATAGAAGGCTTTGTACCGCCCTGTAGTCCGAATATCGGACTACAACGTGCGGGGCTTGATGCCGAAAGTATTGTAAACCGTGTAAGTGCGGCATGTAGTGAGTGTGAAACGAATAATCGATGGGCTCGGACAGTATAAACAAACAAATTCTAATATAAGGCTGCATACAGCACTTGTTTCTCATAATCTGCTGTATGTCGGGAACCAAATAATTTGCAGAGCGACAGAAAGGATGTTACCGGTCATGAAAGTTGCGTTGATTGCCAATGAAAAAGCTTCCGGAGTATCTGCATTGATTGACCATGTTCGGGTTGCTCTCAAAAAACTTGGTGCGCAAATTCTTATACCTTCGGATCAATTAGGTTTTCCTGCCAGTGTCACAGATGATATCTTTGATTCGGCTGATGTTGTAATTGCTCTTGGTGGAGACGGTACCATCATCCATACAGCAAAACATGCCGCACGATTTAAAAAACCGGTTCTCGGTATAAACTGCGGCAATCTTGGCTTTATGGCCGGATTGGAAATGGACGAGCTTTCTCATTTATCTGATTTGATGGAAGGTCGGTATTCGATTGAGCGCCGGATGATGCTTGACGTTAAGGTATGCTCACCTAAAGGAAAAGAAATTTGTCTATGTGCCTTAAATGAGGCTGTAATATCAAGAGGCTCGCTGTCACGAATGGTTGAATTTGAATTATTCAATGAGCGCGAGCACATTCTAACGTATCGAGCCGACGGAATAATTGTTGCAACACCTACTGGGTCAACGGCCTATTCTCTTTCTGCAGGTGGTCCGATTATTGATCCTGCAGTTAGTTGTTTGCTGCTTACACCGATATGTGCACATTCATTGCATGCACGTTCCTATATATTCGGCGAGGATTCACAAATTTATTTGAGAACAAAGAATGCGGATACACATGAGGTTTTTCTTACGGTTGATGGTGAAGAAGGAGTTCAAATTACTGCGGATGATACAATAAAAATAAAGCGGTCTGAAATATTTGCGAATTTAATCATTATTAAGCAAACACCGTTTTATCAAGTCTTAAATCGAAAACTAATTAGCAGGCGATGATTACCAGCATCAGGGAGAGATAATATGAAAGTAAAACGTCATGCAAAAATACTGGATATAATCCGGGCTCATCCGGTAAATACACAGGAAGAATTGCTTACCCGTCTGAATGAGAGTGGGTTTCAGGTGACTCAAGCAACCATATCGAGGGATATCAAGGAACTCCGGCTTATAAAATCCCTTGATGGCGACGGGAACTATCACTATTCAACAGTTCAGCAAGAGAGTGAAAACATATCCACAAAATTTCATTCTTTTTTTGCTGAAACAGTAACAAATATTGATTATGCAGGGAACATTGTTGTTGTTAAATGCCTTTCGGGTATGGCTAGTGCTGTTTGTGCTGCTTTAGATGCGCTGAATCGCCCGAATATAGTCGGAACGATTTCAGGCGACGATACTTTCATTTGTATTATGAGAGACGAGAATAATTCAATCGATTTGGTCACAGAGTTGAAGAAGATGCTGAGATAAAAGATAAATTCACATAAATATGTTTCTTTTGACTTTTTAGTTTGCGTCACACAGAAGCGGAAAGGGTTGGACGGATATGCTGACAAGTCTTCATATTGAGAATATTGCAGTGATTGAACAAGCTTCTATTGATCTTGGAATCGGTCTGAATATATTGACAGGCGAAACAGGTGCGGGAAAATCAATGGTAATCGATGCAATCAATGTAGTTCTCGGAGAACGTATCAGCCGTGATATTGTTCGTACAGGTAGCGATCAGGCTCGGGTTACCGCGGTATTCTCGGATGTTTCAACCAAAATATGCAAAAAACTTGATGATTTGGGGTATTCGGTTGATGAAGACGGCGTTCTTTTAATCCAGCGCACCATATCGGCAGAGGGAAAAGGAAATTGCCGTATCAATGGTCAGCCGACAACCGTAGCCATGCTCAGGACAATCGGTCGGTTGCTTGTCAACATCCACGG
The DNA here is from genome assembly GCA_002410715.1 of Ruminococcaceae bacterium UBA5396. Lineage (GTDB taxonomy): Bacteria > Bacillota > Clostridia > Oscillospirales > Acutalibacteraceae > Avimonas. Next base: position 4,078 of record DHOG01000019.1, read on the forward strand.
CCAGCATGAAAACCAGTCATTGCTATCCCCTGAACGTCATGTCGATTATCTTGAACAACTGGGTGGTATATCCCCGATCCATGCGGAGTATAGTGAAGCTTATGAGAGATTCAGTATGATAAAGCGCCAGCTGAAACAAACCGAGATGGATGATGGGTTGAAGGCTCGCAGAGTCGATATGCTTCGCTACCAAATTGAAGAAATTGAATCTGCCGATCTTAATCCTGGCGAGGAAGATGAACTCAAGAGCCAGCGCGAAATATATCGGAATGCTGAAAAAATAGCTGTATCGTTAAGCTCAGCAAGAGAATGTTTATCCGGAGGAGAGGATAGCGGGGGCGTTTTGTCATGGCTTTCGCATGCAGTATCTTCTTTGCAGGATGCAGGACGTTATGTTGAAGACATGGCCGAGTTGGCGCGACGTGCAGAAAGCGTGTTGTATGATCTTGAAGAATGTTCAGAAGAGCTGCGTGATTATGTAACGCATTTTGATTTTGAACCCGGTGAACTCGAGCAGGTCGAGGACCGTCTTGCCCAGATACATAAGCTGACTTCAAAATACGGAAAGGATGAGGAAGAAGTCCTCACCTTTCTAGAGCAAGCCCGTCAGGAGCTGGATAGTATAGAGATGTCGGATATTAAAGCAGAGCAACTAAAAAACGAATTAATCAAGGCAGAAAATATCGCAATTGAATTGGCAAAAAAGCTTTCAGAAGCTCGCCGTAAGGCTGCAAGAGAATTTGAGAAAAGTGTTGGCGAACAGTTGGCTTTTCTGGATATGCCGGGCGTTAGACTCAGTGTTTCCATCGAACCAGGTGAACTTGGTCCCGGGGGGATTGATCATGTTGAATTCCTCATTGCCCCAAATCCAGGTGAAACACCGCGTCCGCTTTCAAAAATTGCTTCCGGTGGGGAATTGTCAAGGATTATGCTGGCGATAAAATCAGTAATGGCACACGCAGATGATATTGACACACTTGTTTTTGATGAGATTGATACCGGAATCAGCGGTTATGCAGCACATAAGGTAGGGATAAAGCTGCGTGAAACCTCCAACAGTCGTCAGGTCATTTGCGTTACCCACCTAGCACAAATCGGTGCACAAGCGCATCATCATTTCTTAATCGAAAAATCGGTTCGTGAAGGACGAACATATACCAATGTGACAGCACTTGATTATGATGGATGTATCCGTGAGCTTGCACGAATTATAGGCGGATCTGTAAGTCCAGCCGCTTTGGAAACTGCCCGTGAAATGCTTTCAAAGGTTGAAAAGTAACGACGATTGCCCACAGCCAAAAAAGAGGATGATACTTATGAATAATGACAGATTTGAAAAGCAGCTTCAGTTTTTAATTGAAGTTGATAAGATGAAAAATGTGCTCCGTCAGACATTGCTGGCTGATAAATCAAGACAGGAAACAGATGCAGAGCATTCATGGCATTTTGCTTTGATGGCAATGACATTTTATGAATATGCTTATTCTCCTGATATTGATATACTAAAGGTTCTGAAAATGGCTTTGGTCCATGACTTGGTTGAAGTTTACGCGGGAGATACATTTGCATATGATGAAGAAGGGAATAAAGACAAACAGGATCGAGAAAACAAAGCTGCCGACAAGCTCTTTTGCCTTCTTCCACAGGATCAGGCTATGGAATACCGTGCTTTATGGGAAGAATTTGATGCGATGGAAACACCCGATTCAATCTATGCAGCTGCAATTGACAGACTGCAGCCATTTATCAATAATTCGGTTACTCAAGGGCATACATGGAAGCTATATGGGGTTTCAAAAGAGAACGTATATAAGCGGATGGAGATGGTCAAAAAGGGAATTCCAGCGTTGTGGGATTTCGTGGAGGCAGTGATCGACGATTCTATTAAAAAGGGATATATCAAAGAATAAGGGGGCATAATTGGTTATTGACAAATAATTTAAAGTGTGCTTTAATTCCCATAAAGGCAATGAAGGGAAAAAGTAGTCCGGTTTTTGCAGCAAAGAGAACCGCCGGGAGGTGCAAGGCGGTGTGCAGATTGGTTGAAATACATCCCGGAGCCGCAGGTTGAAATATATTAATGAAGATCTATTCTGCGTAATATATAGTAGGCTTTGCCGTTTGCGTACGTTATCGCGCTAAGGTGTTAAAAGCACCTGAGGCCGAACTTGTGGTTCGGTAAATTGAGGTGGTACCGCGATTGATCGCCCTCTGCAAAATTTGCAGAGGTTTTTTTAATTTAGGGGGTAATTAAATGAATGTATTTGATGAGCTTGAAGCGCGTGGCATGATTGCACAGACTACCGAAAAAGATCGTATCCGTGAGCTTTTAGGGGGTTCTCCGATAACCTTTTACATCGGATTTGACCCAACCGCTGACAGTCTGCATGTCGGTCATTTTGTGCAGCTTATGGTAATGGCACATATGCAGCGTGCCGGTCATCGTCCGATCGCTTTGCTTGGTGGTGGAACCGCCATGGTAGGCGATCCTTCCGGAAAAACAGATATGCGCAAAATGATGACGCCGGAGACGATTGCTTATCATGTTGAATGTTTCAAAAAGCAGATGTCTAAGTTTATTGATTTTTCAGACGGTAAGGCATTGATGGTCAATAACGCTGATTGGCTTTTGAATCTAAATTATATAGACTTTTTGCGTGAAGTTGGTGTTCACTTTTCGGTGAATCGTATGCTTACCTTTGAATGTTATAAATCACGTTTGGAAAATGGACTTTCGTTTCTGGAGTTCAACTATATGCTCATGCAGAGCTTTGATTTCTATCACCTCAATCAGCACTACAATTGTACCATGGAGCTTGGAGGAGACGATCAGTGGTCCAATATTCTGGGCGGTGTAGAGCTTTGCAGACGCAAATCCGGTAAAGAGGTTTACGGAATGACATTTGCTTTGCTTACTACATCCGAGGGCAAAAAAATGGGAAAAACCGAGCGCGGCGCCGTATGGCTGAACCCTGAAAAAACACCGCCGTATGACTTTTTCCAGTATTGGCGCAATGTTGATGATGCCGATGTAATCAAATGCATGAAGCTGCTAACCTTTGTACCCGTTGAAGAAATCAATGAGTTGGCCAAGGCAGAGGGCAGTGCAATCAATGCGGTAAAAGAGCGGTTGGCCTATGAAGTTACAAAGCTGGTTCACGGAGTTGAGGAGGCGGATAAGGCGCTTGAGGCGGCTCGCTCGGTATTCGGTGCGGGAGCAGTCAGCGAGAATATGCCAACAACACAACTTTCTGATAATGATTTGATTAACGGGTCGATTTCAGTAATTGAAATGCTGGTAAAAACCGGCCTTGCTCCTTCAAAAGGAGAAGCGCGAAGACTGATACAGCAGGGCGGTGTCGCTGTGGATGACCGTAAAGTTAACAATATCGGTGATGAAATTGAGAAATCGGCGTTTGATAAAGGCTTTGTTATAATTCGTAAGGGAAAAAAAGTGTTTCATAAAGCAATTTTAAACTAAACTAAATTGTTTTAAAGCAGGCTAAGAGGTTATGCTTCTTTGCCTGCTTTTACTTGTAGGCTTTAGCCTGTTTTGACACGTCTTGTCCGTGTCAAAGCCATATAGCTACATCAGCATTGATATGCTGATGTAGCTATGCTGTGGGAGGAAATAGCTTTAGCTTAAGCGTTCTTATCGCTCATGCCGCTGGGCACCTACTTTCGGACGCCCGAAAGTAGGCAAAGACCGTCGGGGAGGCGTTTCGATTCGCCTCCCCGAACCCCTCCAACAAACGACCAAAGGCTGCCGCCTTTGGAATCCGCTGGTTGTGATTCTTTTAAAAGTGGCAGGGCAATGGAAAGATTATCGTTGAATATTAGGTACCCCAGTCCCAACCCATATAAGGGTCTGTGCAAGCCACCGGCATAGCCGGAGCTTGCACTCCTGTTTCATCCAAGGTTTTACAATTAAAACATTCCCGAAACATCATCCACAAGGTCTCCAACATTGCGAAGCGCCTTGCCTACATTCTTTTTTAGGCCCTTTTTATTGGCGCGCATATACATTGAGCCGGCTGCACCGACTGCAATCCCTAACGCTGCACCCATACCGATTCCTTTGAAAAAGTTGTTATACCTTTTTGCCATATAAATCCCCCCAATAAAAACTATAATCATCCTATAAGTTGTTTCGGACGGGCAAAACCCTCCGTAATTATTGTTTCGCATATAATTACTTTCAAACAGGGTAATTGATGGAAAACTGCTGCCTTGTCTTTTTTTATAGTGAAAGGAATGAATCTCTTTGTCTGTTCTGAATATTGTTCTCGTAGAACCAGAAATCCCGCAGAATACAGGAAACATTGCAAGAACCTGCGCTGCTACCGGCACCCGTTTGCATATTGTAGAGCCCATGGGATTCCGCATTGACGACCGTCAGCTCAAGCGCGCTGGATTAGACTACTGGCATCTTCTTGATATCACATATTATAAAAATCTTGAGGATTTTTATAATCAGAATCAAGGACCTTTTTTTTATTTCACCACAAAGGGCAAAAACGTCTACTCCGATATCAGCTACCCCGACGGATGTTATCTCGTTTTCGGCAAGGAAACCGCAGGTCTCCCCGAAGAACTTCTGGTAAAACACCCCCAAAGCTGTGTCCGTCTGCCGATGCTGAGTGATGACGCTGCACGCTCCCTCAATCTTTCAAATACCGTAGCAATCGGTGTTTATGAGATTCTGCGCCAATGGGATTTCCCCGGGCTTCGCCGTCAAGGCAATCTGACGAAATATTAGTATTAAAATAAAACATAGAAATAAAGAGCTGATGTAAAGAAACCGCCCCGTTTATGATCCTTATGGGCGGCTTCAATCAAGTTCTTATAGGGGTGTTGTAAAATGAGTTGTATTGATTTTACAACACCCTTAATTACTCTTCCATCTGTTTGCCTAAGAATGCAGCAGCAACCTGTGCCAGCTTCACATCTCCCTCGTTGGGAACGGCTCCGCTTTCCGGAAGAAGCAGGATTACGGCTCCGATAACATCGCCTGCTGCCATAATCGGTGCTACAACGCCGGCATAACGATCTATGCCTTCAACAGGTTGCGTTCTCTTGGACTCGCCTGCAACCGCCACCTTTGTTCGGCGCTGTTCCATAATTTCCTCAACCTGTGCAGAAATACGGCGCTCCATAAACTCCTTGCGCGATACCCCGGCAACTGCAACAACATGGTCACGGTCACATATAATTACCGGCATACCACATGCCCGTGACATGACGTCGGCATAAGGTCCTGTAAACGGGGACATTTCGCCAACAGGCGAATATTTCTTAAATACAACCTCACCGTCATTATCGGTGAATATTTCGAGCGGGTCGCCCTCGCGTATACGCATCGTCCTGCGGATTTCTTTAGGGATAACCACCCGACCGAGATCATCAATTCTTCTAACAATTCCTGTGGCTTTCATCAGAATTCCTCCATTGTATCGGTTCGGATATTCGTGAGTAGGGCATACGCGGTAGATACTATACGACGTTCGCTCCTACAATTCACGAAGACTTTTACGTGATTATTATCTGTTTTCCAATCACGAATATACGGAAATAAATTTGAATATTTTGGTTATCTAAAACAATTTAAACAGGAAATTCTGTTTTAATCATCTATAATTATATGTCCAATTATCAAATAAATTCTAACAATATAAAAAAGCTAAGTATGATAACAGCCGAAGTCAAATTCTGCTGTTAACCATACCTAGCCGATAATAGGAATAAAATAGAAGCTTATTCTTATATGTTAAATTTGCAGATGTTTTTATGCTCAAGCAGTTTGATGAACAATCCGCCTTGAACGGTACAATGCTGAAATTCTATGTGAATAGAAGTGATGGTATCGTGTTCATGATGGTTTGACATCGTCCAAAACCACATTATATATCATGATGTTTTTGATTTCAGTATTTTCGAATATACCAGATTTAAAATATCGTAGGATATTGCATAATTGCCTGTTTTGTTTTTATTGCGATCACACCCGTTTGTAATGAACACAACTCCGGTTTTGTCCTCGCGGTCATAATACATGCCAGCAACCATACCATAAGCCTGACCACTGTGTCCGTGCAGCTTCCTGCCCTTTACGAGACTGGTTGTCATGGCTAGGGTAAGGCCGGCATCATTGCCGTTGTCTTTAACCTGAGGTGTATTGATTTTTTTTATTGCGCTCTTCTCTATTATCTGTTTGCCCTGATAACTGCCGTCATTGCAAAGCAGCATGGCAAGCTTGGCCAGATCAACCGCAGAAATAATCAGATCACCGTGGGCAAGCAAATACATCTGTCCGATAGGGAAATGACTGTATGCGCTTTCGATGCGGTTCCATTTTTTAAGATTTACCGTCCGATATCTTCCACTATACATGCTGGCAAGGTTATTTTTATCCTTAATTTTGGTTCTGATATAACCGGCATCGATTCCCATGGGTTTCATCAGTGCTTCCTCGGCATAATCATAAAATCTCTTTCCTGTGGCTCCTTCAATCACACCTGCCAAAAGCCCCGCTCCAAAATTGGAGTAGACAAATCTTGAGCCGGGTTTGCCTTTGTGGAAGAATTCTCCGCCTTTTACGATTGTTTTGAGGGTTACAAACGGTTTCACATCGGTTGCTCTGACAAAATCAGGGTTTGAATCGATTATTCCGCTTGTATGGGTAAGCAGGTTCCATGTAGTAATCGGCGTCTTTGGATAATAGGGTGAGCGAATTTTAAGACCTATGTAGTCAGAAATGTCTTTGTTTATATCTATTTTCCCTTTTTCGGCAAGATCCATTGTCATCATGCCGGATATCGCTTTTGATATGGATGCAATACGGTATTTTGTGTTTTTGTTCGCCTTGATATTCTGTTCCTTATCGGAATATCCATATGATTGGATATATAGAATATCTTGCCCGCGGAATACTGCAAGAGACATGCCGACAATATGATGCTTTTTGGAGAGGCTTTTGACCTGATCCGAAATGCGTTTGGGCTGCTGCATTTTAGAATTTGAAGTTTGAGTGGGAGTTTTAGATGTTGTCATTCCGGTTGATCGAGTGGCAATTGATTTTGATGCGGTTGTGTCTGCTATGGTTGTTTGGTCTGTAATGTGAGAGGCAGCAATCCCAAGATCTACGTTGGCTACCTCGATTACTCTATCATCCAGTGTGCTGAAATTGAATAACATAAGCATTAGCACGGATAACAAACCCAATCCTGCAATTCTTTGTTTCACAAACCCGCATCTCCCTAATGATACAATTTAATACAAATCTTCTAAATAAATATTATAGTATTTTATTAATGTATTGGGAATTTGTGTTAAGCAAAATTAAGGAAATGTTTACAATTAAAAACGCAAGGCATATTTTGAATGATTTATTGGCCAAAGCCCATACAAAAACAGGTGCTATGGAATACAGCACCTGTTTTTGTATGTTGTATTAAGTTGAATAGGTGTTTTTAGGATAGCACCGTTTTTGAAGCGTTGCTTTTATCTGTCAGACAAATATAGGGTTTTCCTGCCTTTACAGTGAGCGCCGTGCCATCATATTCGGTAAATTTCAATTGATTTTTGGTTCGTGTCCATCGAATCTGTCGACTGGTTCCCTCGGTTACAAGAACCCCTGTACCGCCTTGCAGTTCAAAACCGATTGTTCTTTCGTTTTCGCTGTATTTTCTGTCATACATAATAAAGATGTTTGTAGCGGTAATTGCAACCCCGCCCTTCGATTTATGAACCTGTCCGCCTGCCAGTGTCCCATTGTTTTTGGTATAAAGCCCGGACTTGGCGTTGTAACGGAAGCTGATTGTCTGAAGCCCGGACAAGCGTACCTCTACGTTGCTGCCCGCACCCGAACCTTTTTCCGATGTGCCGTATGTAATGGGAGGAGTCTTTGAAAATTTTGTTGAGAACCCAAAGGACTTTATCCTTTTGCTCAGCTTATCACCGGCGGTCAGCATGCTGTATTCAAGTCCCTTTGTACGGCGAAGCTCGGCATCTCTCCAGAAAGCGGAGTTATTGATGCCGTAAAGCGCATCTATATTGCCGACGTCTGCCGTTTTTAGCAGAGCTTTCCCTGTTTTGCTCCCGCCTGCATGAACATAGATGGAATTCAGTGATTCGGCAATCTTAATAAACGGCGTACGGGCGCTGCGAATAGGACCCAGTTTATTCGGCACACGGGAAACCCCGGTAAAGACTGCCATGATACGTGTGATACCGCCCTCGGTTTCGGCTTCCACATACATATCCGCCTTATCCAGATTAATCTGTGGACGGGAACGACTGTCGTTTCCGGTCATAAACGCCACCGGGCGAACCCAACTGCCCGGCTGAATATCTGCTACTCCTGTAAGCGGGTTGACGTCCTTTGGGGCTTTGGTTGTTGATGTGGCTGTTGGCGTTTGGGATGTTTGGCTGCTTACGGCCGATGAACTGCTTTGTGGATTCTTGGGCTGGTTGCAGGCAATGAGTGAAAGCGCAGTAATCAAAACGACACAGGCAATCGTAAAAGCTTTACTTGGGGACATAATATCCGACCTTTCGGGTAGAATTTACATAAATCAAACGACTTGAAAATTATACTGCAACAAAACATAAATTTCAATGACTATATATTCCGAATCACTATACATCCTGAATTGTGACGATAGCGCAGCCGACAGGGGGCAGATGCAAAACCGAACCGGTAATGCTCCCTTCTCCCATACATACCGTGCATTGGTGCCAGTGATTTGGCAGCGCAATCCTGCTGTCTTGGTCTCCAGCGTTAACCGCGCATAGGAGCTTTGAGCCTTCTGCGCTGCGCTCATAGCAAGCTATGTTTTGGTTGCCGTATACAGGAATAAACATGCCGTCCTTTAAAGCGGGACAAGCAGCTCTGAGCTTTCCAAGGCGGCGGTACCAACCGACAAGGTCCGCATCCTCTTTGCCCCACGGATAACAGCCACGGTTAAATGGATCTCTATAGCCCTCCATGCCGGCTTCATCGCCGTAAAAAACGCAAGGAACGCCGGGCAGTGTGTATTGTAAAGCCGATGCCAATCGCATAAGTGAAAGACCGCGTTGTCTTTCCTGCTCCGACAGCTGCTGTTTAGATTGCCATACCCTATCACGTGAACCTGCAGGCTGTCCTGCAAGCGCAGTTAACGCTCTTTCGGTGTCATGAGTACCGATATGATTCATGAGAAGGCGGGTCACTGCCGGCGGATAATTCTCTACAATATCCATGATATGCCCCATAAATTCGGATGCCTCTCCGCCCCGTAGATATTGAATAATCGCATCTCTGAAAGGATAATTCATTACGCTGTCAAGCTGTCCGCCCAGCAGGTATCGGCGCAGACCGCCGTGGCTGGTTTTATTGCTGGCATCTTCCCAGACCTCCCCCAGTACAACCGCTTCCGGATTTTCTGCTTTCACTGCAGAATAAAGGACGTCAAGAAACTCATCCGGAAGCTCGTCTGCCACATCAAGCCGCCATCCCGCAGCACCATGATGTATGCGAGAACCGACAATCCCGTCTTTGCCTGTGATAAAGCGGATAAAACCCAGATCGGTTTCATCCACTTCGGGTAGGGTCGACACTCCCCACCAAGCCTTATAATGATTTGGCCAGTGCTCAAAGTGATACCATGAAAAGTAAGGCGATTCCCGAGTCTGCCAAGCACCGGGAGAGTCATATCGCCCGTTTTGGTTAAAGTACAGACTATCCGAGCCGGTGTGACTGAATACACCATCCAGAATCACACCAATCCCGACCTGACGGGCAGCATCAACCAGGGAACGAAAATCCTCTTCGGTTCCCAGTAGGGGGTCGATTTGCATATAATCAGCCGTATTATAACGATGGTTGGAATGGGCTTCAAAGATGGGATTCAGATAAATGCAAGTAACGCCAAGCGAAGCAAGATGGTCGAGTCGCTGCTCAATTCCCTTTAAATCACCGCAAAAATAATCATTATTTTGTATTACACCGTTTTCATCCGGTTGCCAGTGTGGTTGTCCACCCCAGTCGCTTCGTAAAATGCGATCATTGGGGATGTTATCCTTTCCCTGCCCCGAGCGAGCAAAACGATCAGGAAAAATCTGATACATGATTCCGCCCGCCAGCCAGTCGGGCGTTTGTAGGTTTGGACGATAGCAGGTGAGCTGCCAGCGGTTAACCTTTCCGGTCGTGACAATAGATGCCTTTCCGTCCGGATCTCGGGATAGACTCATAACACCCAACTGGGTTTCCATTTCGAACCAATAAAAATACACAGCAGGGCGCTGAGGTGTAAAATGGCAATCCCACCACTCATCATCATTTCCTTCCATGCCTGCCCAAAACATACCGTTTGATGTGACTGTCGTTTCCCCCATCGGAATATTTTCCTCGACAAGGAGGCGGCAGCTGCTGCACATCAAATTTCTTGGTAGGCATATGCGAAAAAATACCGCCTGCCCCTGGGGCTGTGCGCCGAAGGGCGAGCGGTATTGTTCATCTCTTGAATTGAATGTCGGGCGCATACATTGTCTCCTTTACAAAAGCAATGATGGATTGTGAAATGGGACGGCAAGGGTGAAAATATGTTATCAGAAAATCAACCTGATACATCTGTAAACCCACTGGTGGGTGAATGGTTGTAACGACTCATTTGGGCACGAAAGCGACCGGGTGCCACTCCGGTTCGGGCACGGAATACTCTTGATAAGTACGAGGCCTGCCTAAATCCGAACTTTTCAGCAATTTCTTCAATCGTAAGATTTGTAAAAATCAAAGCCTCGCGAACCAAATGCAGACGGTATTCCAGAACATACTGACCGATGGTGGTTCCGGTAAGCTTGCGGAACTCGCACAAAAGGGTTGTGTGATTGGTATGAAAAAGCTCACACAGAAGCCGTACCGTAATTTCCTTTTCATAATTTGTATGTATAAAATTAAGCGTACTTCTGGCCAATGACGGCTTTGTACCATCTTTACCGGAAAAACGCACAAACTCCTCCTTGGCAAGACGAAACAGTTCGATCATATTTATACGAACCCTGCTGTACCAAAGCGCATCGTTCTGGTTCATTATTTCGGATATCGTTTCTGCAAACAATGAGGTTGCCTTGGGACAGACAAGGGGGTCAAGTGGTAAAATGCCTGAATTTGTACAGCTTAAATCATAAAATAAATTGAATGAAGAGGTGATACGCTTGTCCGGATCGGAATCCATATCAAAAAATTTGGGATCAAAAGTAATGGATTTCGCAATCAATTTATGACTATGCACGAGGTCAATCACGGTACTCTTGCCACGAAAAATAATAACGCCGGACTGCAGGAAGCATCGCTCGCTGTTAATGCGAAGTGTTGCACAGCCACGCTCAATCATGATCACCTGAAAACAATTGCTTGTCGGAGGTTTTGAAAACATCTCGCTGCAATTATATGACACGGGAACACAGTTCGCCTTTTTTTTGCTGTTGAGAGACATTTAATCACTTCCTTAGAGTAATATGTGCTGAATCCCGTACTCAAGGCATGGATGAGATGTATCCGCTTATTATCTGTACCTTTAAGTATATAATATGTTGTTTTTTTCGCAACGTTCTTTTTACTCGTTAAAAAAATATTGCATTTTTTCCAAAAATCATGTACGATATTAATCGATTTAAATTGGTGTGAGTTTAAAGCGTAAAAGTGATTTAGGAGGGGTTTTATTGTCAAAGGAATTGATTATATGGAGCACCATCGCCGTGTACATTGCGGTTATGCTGGTGATCGGTCTGCTTAACGCCCGCAGTACAAAAAGCATGGCGGATTTTACGGTGGGCGGTAGAAACGCGGGGGCATGGGTTTCCGCTCTATCATACGGTACAGCATATTTTTCGGCCGTCATGTTTGTGGGTTATGCAGGAGCAACCGGCTGGGCATATGGAATCTGGGGCGTTCTGGTGGGCATCGGAAACGCTGTTTTCGGTTCGTTGCTTGCATGGCTGGTGCTTGCTCGGCGCACGCGCGAGACCACACGCCGTCTACATATCAAATCTATGCCCCAGTTTTTTGACAAGCGATTCAACAGCCTCGGCATGAAACGGTTTTCGGTAGTGATCATCTTTTTATTTTTACTCCCTTATTCCGCTTCGGTATACAAAGGACTTACAAGCGTCTGCTCGGTCCTGCTCGGCATCGATGAGCATATCTCAATGATCGTCATCGCGCTGGTCGCAGGGGTGGTTGTGGTGCTGGGTGGATATGCAGCAACGCTAAAGGCTGATTTTTTACAGGGCATCGTTATGTTTCTAGGGGTTTCGGCCATGATCATTGCGGTTGTGCGCAGTAACCAAATCGGGGGATTGTCGGTGGGGCTAAAGGCGATTTCAACAGAAACAGCTAAGCTGAATCTGGGTGTGAAAGAGTTTGTAGGACTTACTGCCACGGTTCTGATGACATCATTCGGGACATGGGGACTCCCCCAAATGGTTCATAAATTCTATGGAATTCGCGATGACTATGAGGTAAAGCGCGGGACAATTATATCAACCATATTCGCGCTTGTGATTGCAGGCGGTGGTTATTTCGTCGGCTCCTTTTCCCGTTTGTTTTTCCAAGAGCTGCCGGCAAAAGGGAAAGATTATCTCATCCCCAATATGCTATCCCAAGCCGGACTGCCGAATATTCTTCTCGGCTTAATCCTGGTACTGCTTATCTCGGCATCTGTGTCAACACTCGCAGCAATTACCATAACCGCCTCCTCTACCCTAACCATGGATTTTATTCAGGCAAGGCTGTTTCCAAAAATGGATTCCGCCAAAACAGCGGCGATTACAAAAGTAGTTTGCGGGTTATTTGTTGTTTTTTCTTACATCATTGCCAACAGCAATACGCCCATTCTTGATATGATGTCCTATTCCTGGGGGATTTTGTCGGGCAGCTTCCTTGCTCCGTATATGATTTCACTGTATTGGAAGGGAATCAACCGTGCAGGTGCGTGGGCAGGAATGACTGGTGGATTTGCGATTGCGGCGCCTCCGGTAGTCTGCAAGCTATTTATCCCCGATGCCGCCTTGCCGGGTGTGGATAAAATTGCAAACCTTGGTCCCCATTTTGCCTGTGCAGCCATGTTAATATCACTTTTATTGTGCTTTGGAATCAGCAATCTTGCAAAAGCGAGAAATTGGAAGAGCGCAGCCGGAAACCCGGCATTTTACGCAGAGGAATCCCCCGTACATTAACGATGTGTCGGGTTACAAGTAAAGATATACATAATAAGTAATTTAATGGCTCCTATTTATATATCGGTAAAAATCCAATTTTTTTTAGATATATCCAAAATTCTCCGATACTGCGTTTGCAGCCATCGGAGAATTTTAATAAGCCTACAATAAAATCGCAGCATTCCTTTCAGAGTACTTTACAATCTCGTTAAAAGTGTTAAAATAGTTTAAAGCAGATGCAGTTTAAAGCGATAAAGAGCAGATCGCCGATTAAAGAAAGGCCGGATAAATCATGACTAACCGAATTTGGAACCGTGAAATGGAATGTATGCCCCGCAGTGAGATGCAGGCATTGCAGCTCACACGTCTGCGGGCTCTGGTGGATTACTGTGACCGGAATGTAGAGTTCTACCACAAACGCCTTGCAAAGGCGGGCGTTACAGGAGATAAAATTAAAACATTGTCCGACATACAATACATACCCTATACCACCAAGACCGATCTGCGCGATACATATCCTTTCGGTATGTTTGGTGTACCAATGAAAAAAATCGTCCGTATCCACGCTTCATCCGGCACAACCGGCAATCCGACTGTGGTCGGTTATACACAAGAGGATCTCGATAACTGGTCGGAACAAGTGGCGAGGATGATTGTGGCAGCAGGAGCGACCGACGAGTCGATTGTTCAGATTTGTTTCGGGTACGGCTTGTTTACTGGTGCACTCGGACTGCACTACGGGCTTGAGAAAATCGGCGCTTCGGTTGTTCCGATGTCGTCAGGCAATACAGAGAAACAGCTTAAATTTATGAGAGATTTCGGCACCGATACCATTGTCGCCACACCCTCCTATTGTTTATATCTCGCCGAATGTGCAAGGGAGGCTTCGGCGGAATTTCCGTTTGAGCAGTATGGCTTAAAGCTTGGCTTGCTCGGCAGCGAGGGCTGTACGCCTGAGATGCGCGAACAGATCGAGCAGAGATGGGGCGGCGGATTCTTTGTAACCGATAACTATGGAATGTCCGAGCTGAACGGTCCCGGCATGTCGGGCGAATGCATCCAGCGCAACGGACTGCATATCTGCGAGGATCATTATTTATGTGAGGTTATAAATTCCGAAACACTTGAAGTGCTTGATCCCGGTGAAACCGGCGAGCTGGTGGTTACAGCTTTGACCAAACGCGGCATTCCCATGCTGCGCTACAGGACAAAGGATATCACGAAATTCAACTTTGAACCCTGTGGGTGCGGACGCACCACAGTCCGTATGCATAAGATTATAGGCCGAAGCGACGATATGCTGAAGATTCGCGGCGTCAATGTATTCCCTTCACAGGTAGAAAGCGCCCTAATCGGTATCAATGAAATCGGTCCGCATTATCAGCTGGTTGTACGCCGCCAGGGGTTTGCCGATACTTTGGAGGTTAAGGTGGAGCTGATTGACGGTGGATTGCTGGAGCGGTATGCCGAGCTGGAGGCGTTGCAGAAGCGAATCCATGACAGAATCAAATCGATACTCGGCATTGAAATTACGGTAAGCTTGGTGGAACCCAAATCCATCCAAAGATTTACCGGCAAGGCGCAGCGGGTGGTTGATTTGAGAGGGAAGTAAAATCGGCTTGCAATTGGCAAGCCGTTTCAGGCACTCATCCCCAAAGTATGGCAAGGGCTCTGCTCTTGCCTTTAACCTGCTGAAATCCTATTTTTTGTAGGTGGGTACTTTATATGAAAGGTATGGTTACAGAAAAGCATAGAAGAAAACCCATTCGTCTGAAAGAGTATAATTACAGCAGCAACGGGATGTATTTCATTACAATATGCGCCTACGAAAAAGCACATATCTTTGGTACAGTGGTAGGGCAAGGAGATGTTATCTGTGCGTTTAAATCTTTGTCCACCAAAAGAGTAAATGCCATATTTAACACGCCCGGCAGGAAGATATGGCAGTTCAGATATTATGACCGTATTATCCGCAAAGAGCAGGAGCATAAAGATATCTGGGCGTACATAGATGATAACCCGTTCAAGTGGGTGGATGATGAATATTATCAGCAAAAATAGCTGTCTGTCCTAAAGGCAGAATTTCCGTCTTTATATATCCCGAATTTTATGTTAGAATAAAGAGAAACAATTTAACAATTATGTATTGAATCTCGTTCGATGAACGGACACGGAAGGATGGTACCTTTAATGAAAACCCTTATGCTCGGCAACGAGGCGGTTGCCAGAGGGCTGTACGAAGCAGGCGTCACGGTTGTTTCCTCTTATCCGGGCACTCCCAGTACGGAAATAACCGAAAGCGTCACAAAATATGATGAGATTTACAGCGAGTGGGCCCCCAACGAAAAGGTGGCTTTTGAGGTTGCATTTGGTGCGGCAACAGGAGGGGCGCGCAGCTTTTGCGCCATGAAGCATGTCGGTCTGAACGTAGCTGCCGACCCGCTTTATACGGCATCCTACATAGGCGTAAACGGCGGCATGGTGTGTGCCGTTGCCGATGACCCAGGGATGCACTCCTCCCAGAACGAGCAGGATTCGCGTCATCATGCAATTGCTTCCAAAACCCCCATGCTCGAACCCTGTGATTCTGCCGAGTGCCTTGCTTATACCAAGCTTGCATTCGAGCTGTCTGAAACATTTGACACGCCGTTTTTGCTCAGACTGTCCACCCGAATCTCGCATAGCCGCTCGCTGGTAGAAACTTCTCCGCGGGAGGAGCGACCGTTGAAGGAATATAAAAAAGACGTTATGAAAAACGTCATGATGCCGGCAATGGCACGCCTTCGCCACGTTGAAGTCGAAAAACGCAACGAGGCGATTCGCGTCTGGTCCGAAACGTCAGGCATACATACTGTTGAGTATAACGACAAGAAAATAGGAGTTATTTGTGCCGGTACATCTTACCTTTATGCCCGCGAGGCATTGGGCGAAGGCGCCAGCTATTTTAAGCTGGGCATGGTCAACCCGCTGCCTGTTGATTCTTTGCTTGAATTTGCCAAGAATGTCGATCAGGTTTATGTGGTTGAGGAATTGGACGATATCATTGAAACCCACTGCAAAAAGCATGGAATTGATGTAATCGGAAAGCAGCTGTTGCCGGTATGCGGTGAGTTTTCGCAGTCTCTTGTGAGAGAAGCCCTGACGGGCAAAACACTGCCTCATGTTTCGGTTGACAAGCCCATTCCTCCCCGTCCTCCGGTTCTTTGTGCAGGCTGCCCCCACCGCGGTCTTTTTACCGCCTTGAAAAAACTGAATTTGTACGTCAGCGGTGACATCGGCTGCTATACCCTCGGCGCACAGGCTCCCCTGTCCATGATTGACACCTGTGTCTGCATGGGAGCGTCAATCAGCGGTTTGCACGGATTTAACATTGCGAGTGGAAGCGAACAGGCCAAAAAATCGGTCGCTGTCATCGGTGACTCGACATTCATCCATTCGGGCATTACAGGGTTAATTGATATTGTATACAACAAGGGACTCTCAACCGTTATCGTCCTCGACAATTCCATTACCGGCATGACCGGACACCAGAACAACCCCGCCAACGGATTGACCATTAAGGGGGATCCGACTACTGCGGTTGACCTGGAAGCCCTGGCACATGCAATTGGAATTAACCGTGTCGTGGTTGTCGATCCCTTTGATCTTGATGCTACCCGCAAGGCTGTTGAGGCAGAGCTTGCAGCCCAAGAACCTTCTTTGGTGATTGCCCGCCGTCCCTGCGCCTTGCTGAAGACAGTCAAACACAAGCCCGCCATGGTTGTGGATACCGAAAAATGCACCGGCTGCAAAAGCTGTCTCAAAGCCGGATGCCCCGCCATATCGGTTGGCGGCGACGGCAACAAAGGCCGCGGAACTGCCGTCATTGATCAAAACCAGTGCGTCGGCTGTGAAATATGCTCCAAGCTGTGCGCCTTTCATGCCATTGGATTCAAGGAGTAAAGCTTGAGACCTTTGTTTTCAAGCCGGGTTTTGTGCTTTTTCGGTTCGTCAGACGCACATTTCCCTGTCTCTTTTAGGAAAGGAATGTAAATATGTCACAATCGGTTAAAAATATTATGATCGTCGGCGTGGGCGGTCAGGGTACGCTTCTGGCTTCCAAACTGATGGGCAAGGCGTTTGTGGAAAAGGGTTATGACGTAAAGGTCAGCGAAGTACACGGCATGTCACAGCGCGGCGGCTCGGTGGTTACCTATGTCCGTTACGGCGAAAAGGTATATTCCCCCTTGATTGATAAGGGGGAGGCAGATATTATTATCGCTTTTGAGCAGCTCGAAGCTGCACGCTGGCTTGCCTTTTTAAAGCCGGGGGGAATTCTAATCACCAGCACCCAAAAGATTGATCCTATGCCTGTTATTATGGGCAACGCCGTCTATCCTCAGGAGCTACTATCCGAAATAAAAGAAAAAGATGTTGAGGTAATTGCGGTTGATGCCCTTTCATTAGCGGTTGAGGCAGGCTCTCCAAGGGCGACCAACATTGTGCTGCTGGGTGTTGCCGCTCATTTTCTCGGTTTTGACAGGGAAGTGTGGGAGGAAGTCATTCGTTCCACCGTACCGCCCAAAACCATCACAATAAATGAAAAAGCCTTTGCGCTTGGGTTTGCAGCCAAGGAATAAACCCAGCGCAAAAAACAGATACAGGAGTGAGATCCGTGCCATATTATCAGCCCGAAATTGAATGCGCATCGAGAGACTATCTCCATGCGATACAGTCCGCCCGCCTTATAAAAATGATAGATTCAGCATATCAAAATGTTCCGTTTTATAGAATGAGACTGGATGAGGCGGGGATTTCGCCGTCTGATATTCATTCAATCGACGACCTATACAAGCTACCGTTTACCGTAAAAAACGATCTGCGGGACAATTATCCTTACGGATTGTTTGCCGTAGAGCCGCGTGAGCTTGTCCGCGTTCATGCATCGTCGGGTACAACCGGAAAGCAGACGGTGGTAGGGTACACCGCCTATGATATTGATGTATGGGCACAGTGCGCTGCCCGCGCCATTTCCGCCGCCGGAGGAACCAAGGACGATTTTATACATGTCTCCTACGGTTACGGTCTTTTTACAGGCGGCTTGGGACTTCATTACGGTGCTGAAAAGCTGGGCGCTACGGCCATTCCGGTTTCATCCGGAAATACAAAGCGGCAGGTACAGATTTTACAGGATTTCGGTTCGGATTTTCTGTGCTGCACCCCCTCCTATGCCATGTTCATTGGCGAGACGGTGCGGGATATGGGGATTGACCCCAAAACATTAAAGCTGCGCGGCGGCATCTTCGGTGCCGAACCCTGGACCGATAATATGCGCAGGGAAATTGAAAAGCTGCTGGATATCAAAGCCTATGATATTTACGGATTGTCTGAAATTACAGGCCCGGGCGTATCCTATGACTGCGAATGCCAGAATGGTCTGCACATCTGTGAGGATTATTTCTATCCCGAGGTCATTGACCCTGATACCGGAGCCCTTCTGCCTGACGGGGAATACGGCGAGCTGGTGTTTACCTGTATCGGCAAGGAGGCACTGCCCCTTATCCGCTATCGCACCCGCGATATCTGTGCGCTCAACCGTGAACCCTGCTCCTGCGGACGTACCTTCGTGCGCATGACCAAGCCGCACGGACGCAGCGACGATATGCTGATCATCCGCGGCGTGAACGTGTTCCCCTCCCAGGTTGAGCATGTTTTACTTGACCTTCGCATGAACCCGAATTATCTGATTATAGTCGACCGTGTTAACAATCTTGATTCAATGGAGGTTCAGGTCGAAATGAATACCGCCATGTTCTCCGACACCGTCAAAGACATTGAGAACACTGAAAAGCGCATCGAAAACGCCCTGCAAAGCACATTGAATGTGCATGCAAAAGTCCGTCTGGTGGAGCCGGGTACCCTGCCCCGATCGGAAGGCAAGGCAAAGCGCGTTATTGATAAACGGAATATATAATACAGTGCAATGCCTAATATAGTCAAATGACGCATAATGAAATTTCATTATGCGTCATTTTTAATATGTTTTTCACGGCTTTAACTGTTCGTATGAAGAGATGGCATCATCAATGCTGCCGTCGAATACAATGCTTCCCTTTTTTAATACAATACCACGCTTGCAAAACGATTTTGCAATTGCTGTAGAATGTGTTACAAATAACAAGGTTGTTTTTTTATCAGAAAGAATCTGATCCACTTTTTTATTGCACTTTTTCCTGAAGTCCGCATCGCCTACGCTGAGCGCTTCATCTACAATCAGAATATCCGGCTTGATGTTTACATTAATAGAAAAGCCGAGCCGTGCCTTCATTCCGCTGGAATAGGTCCTCACAGGCTGGTCAATATACTCGTCGATATCCGCAAAATCTATAATATCATCCAATAAGCTGTCAATGGTTTGCTTGGGTATTCCCAATATATTCCCTTTCAGGTAGATGTTCTCTCTGCCTGTGAATTCGGGGTCAAATCCAGAATTCAGCTCAAGCAGCGCGCCTACAACCCCGTCCACTAACACCGTTCCGCTGGTTGGGAAGCATACTTCCGTAATAATCTTAAGAATTGTGGATTTTCCCGCTCCGTTACGACCCAATAACGCAACCGATTCTCCCTGCCCAATCTCAAATGAAACATCATCCAGCGCTTTCTTTTTCTTGCACTTTACCTTCTTGTAAAAAATCGATAAAAGATGCTGCTTGCTGTTTTTGTACAGGTTATATGTTTTTGTAACATGATCAAATATAATAACTTTTTTACTCATAGGGTTCCTCTCGTCACAGAACATCTGGGATGTCTCTTCTTAATTTTTTATAGCTTACTATAACCAGAACAAACATGAATAGGGTAATAATAGAAAAATACTTCAGTAGGTTCAACTGGTCAAAAAACCACACCTTGTTAATAAAGGAATCCCTGAATCCATTAATTAGAAATGTAATGGGGTTTAAATAAAGCAGTTTTCTAAGCCATGAAATTTTTATTGATTTTGCATCCCATAGAACACCTGAAAACCAAAAGATTGCAGTAACAAATGATTTTACTAAATTTGCAAAATCTTTGCTGACGGCTGCCAGCAGGGAAGAAAACTGAGCCCACAAGGTAAAGAAAATCAGATCCAGCAGCAAATAGAACGGAATCTGCAGGTAATAGATTGTCGGGGGGAAACCGCTTATCCAGAATATTATTATAACAATCAGTATCATAATCGAATTTATAAACATCTTAGACAAGCTGACAAAGGTGGGAATTGTTGATATGGGAAACTTCATTTTGGTAACAAGGTAGCTGTACCTGCGCAAGCTATCGGTACCCTGTGTCAACATTTCACTCATATAAAACCACGGGATGATACCTGCAATCAACCATAAAATAAACGGATATCCGGCTACCTCACTGCCTTTTCTCAATCCAACCGAAAATGCAAACCAATAAGCTGCTATGGTTACACAGGGTTTAATGACTGCCCACGCCCACCCCAAAGCGGCTCCGCGGTATGTCTTAAACAAATCCGCCTTGGCGAGTCTAATTATCTGTGCTTTATTTTGAATATGATCCCTTACAATCTCTTTTATCACATATATCATGAAATATATCACCTTTATGTATAAATATCAGGCAGTGCATTCGCCCTACATGATACTTAATTCTATTTTGAAGCAATATATAAATTATAATACCTTTTTGTGTTTTGTCAATTAAATGCCTGTATTATTTGGGAGCTACATGAAATACATGGTTTGATTAGAATAAACAACTCGGCTTCGCCCGGATAATCGCCGAGCTAAACCGAGTTGTTTTATTCCTGTGTTCATACAAATGTACGATCATAGAACCTGCTCTCTACCAGCGGACGCTCCAGCGTTCCTTATAATCGCCGGTGGGCACGGTTTTTTGAATAGTGTCTGCCTTTTTACTCGAGTTTTCAATCCGTTTTTGGAGGTGGACATAGAAAGATTCACCGTCTATAGGCAGGTCAACCCATTGATTGGTCCATGCGGACAGATAAGCAGCGTTTGAAATGGATATTTCATTCAGACCATCATATCCGGGTGATAGCAATTCGGTACCATTGAGAATTGCATCCGTAAAATTCTGCAGAATACCGGAATGGGCAGGTCCCGAATTTTCCGATGTATATTCCTGATATGTAACGGGCGGTACTGACTTGGTATCTTTTGCTGAAAAACAAAACTCACTCTCTGATATTCCCAGCTCCCAAAACCGCAGCAGACCGTCTTCAATCACAATCTTACCACGATCACCAGTGATCTCAAGCCGATTGGTGCCGGGAAACTCTCCGGTGCTTGTGAGAAATGTTGCGGTCGCTCCGTTTTCATATTCTGCATAGATGGCGGCTTCATCCTCAACCTCAATGTTGTGGTATTTACCGGCATTGCAGACTGCACGCAGGCGGGTAGGCATTCCAAACATCCACTGCCATAAATCAAGGTTATGGGGTGCCTGATTAATCAGCACGCCGCCGCCCTCACCTGACCATGTTGCACGCCATCCGCCGGAGTCATAGTAAGCCTGAGTCCGATACCAGTTTGTAATAATCCATACAAGCCGTTTTGTCTTCCCAATCCTGCCGCCCCTCACCAGCTCCCGTGCTTTTTGAAACAAGGGGTTGGTTCGCTGGTTAAACATGATGCCGAAAGTCTTTCCCGCGCGCACTGCAGCTTGATTCATCTGCTCAACCTGCAGCGTGTAAACACCGGACGGCTTTTCGGTCAGTACATGCATTCCCCGTTGAAATGCTTGGATTGCAAAATCAGGATGCAGGAAATGAGGAACCGCAATCAAAACCGCTTCCACAAGTCCGCTGTTCAGCATGTCCTCATATTGAGAAAATGAGGCAGCATCCGGCGCATATACATCAGCCTGTGCTAGCTTTTCCGGATCAATGTCACAAACCGCGGTTAATTCAAGTCCCTTGATGTGCCCTGAAGCGATGCAGCGGGCGTGAGCGCTGCCGATATTTCCGATTCCTACGATACCGATTCGCACATGATTCATGTCTGTTCCTGTCCTTTTCAGATGATAAATACCTATTTCAACAGATTTGCTCAGGCATTATAAGTGCCGGATGTATCGGATACGATTTCACTCACATTTTCCTTGCGGCGGGAAGTCTTGACTCGCTTCATCAGCTCATTATAATATAAATCCTCGTCAAATGGCAAGGTAATTTCCTTTTTTAGCCAGGCGGACAGGTGCATGGCATTGGATAGGGTGAGTCCGTTGATGCCTTCCTCGCCATTGGCAATCAGCGGCGTACCATGCAGCACGGCTGAGGCAAAGGCGTTGAGCACACCCACATGCTGTTCCGACTTCCCATCGGTTTCCACTTCCATCAGCTCCGCCTTGGGAGAGCCGAACGGCGCTGTGTTGCTCCTTGAAAACTCCGGCTCGCTCTGCTCCAGCTTCCACAGCAGCAGCTTGCCATTTTCGCTCACCAGCTTGCCCTTTTCCAGAGTAATCTCAAACCGGTTGGTGCCGGGAGTGTCGGCGGTTGAGGTGATAAAGGTGCCCGTAGCGCCATTGGCATATTCCACATAGGCGGTGACATCATCCTCCACCTCAATGTCGTGCCATTTGCCGAAATGCATATGGGCATGCACCTTGGCAGGCATACCGCAGATCCACTGCCATAAATCGAGATTATGAGGGCACTGGTTCAGCAGCACGCCGCCGCCCTCCCCCGACCAGGTGGCGCGCCAGGCGCCCGAATCATAGTACGCCTGCGAACGGTACCAGTTGGTTATGATCCAGTTTGTACGGCGGATCTGTCCCAGCTCGCCGCTTTGCACCAGCTCGCGCATTTTGCGGTAGATGTGGTCGGTGCGCTGGTTGAACATCATGCCGAACACCACGTTGGCGGTTTTGGCGCACTCGTTCATCTCACGCACCTGTCTGGTATACACGCCGGCAGGCTTTTCCACCATCACGTGCAGGCCGCGGCGCATACAGGCAATCGCATACTTGGGGTGGTCATAATGCGGCACGGCGATGAGCGCGGCATCAATCAGTCCGCTGTCCAGCATCGCTTCGGCAGTGTCAAATCTGCCCACCGTTTCCGGCAGATGCTCGGCCACCCATTGCAGGCGGGCGGGATTGATGTCGGCCACGGCGGTGACCTCAATTTCCGGGCAACGGCCTGCCAGAATATTGTTGATATGACTGGTACCCATATTACCGACGCCAATGATTCCTAAACGCAATTTCCCCATAGCCACTTACAGCCCTTTCGCTTTTAAATTCTGAAAGCTGGTTTTCAGGCAATCAAACGGATCTTCGTCGTAGCAGTTGTCCTGTTCCACCAGCAGATACTCCGTACCGGCCGCTTCGCAAGCCTCCAGAATGGCGTCAAAATCCATGTTGCCCTCATAAACGGGCGCCATGCGCCGCTCTCCGCCGGCATACGCCATATCCTTGAGATGTACACAGGGGACACGCCCCGACAGCCGGCGGATCCATTGCGCCGGATTGCCGCCGCCCACCTGCACCCAGAAGGTATCCAGCGTAAAGCCCAGCTCCTCCGGCGCAAAATCCGCCGCCATTTTTTCAAGATACACGCGGTTGCCTTCGCCGCAGCGGGCAAACTCCAGATGGTGGTTGTGATACATCAGCTTACAACCCAGCTCGGCTATCCGTTTTCCGGCGGGCCGATAAGCGTCGCGGAAGGCGATGTAGTCGGCCATGCCGTTTGCCAGCCCGTTTTTCATGGAGCCGATGCCGATGTATTGGCAGCCGAACACCTTGTGCTCGGCAACTATCTGCTCCGTTTCATTGGCGATGCGGTCCACATTATAATGCGTAATTGCGCAGCTCAGACCCAGCCGGTCCAGCTGTGCCTTCAGCCATGCCGGCTCATATGCACAGGTGCCGGACACCTGCACCACCCGGTAGCCGATGTCAGCGATTCGTTCGAGCGTTTTTGCAAAATCCTCCAATGTTTTGGTATACTCGCGAACGGTATACAGCTGCGCGCCGATTTTCATGCAGGCATCTCCTCAATCATCAATTTTAAAGCGGCGACCGCCGCGTCAAAGGCAGCCCGTTGGGACGGATACACATCGCTGTCGACGATACTTTTTTCGCCGTGTTCAAGCGTCTCCAGCCCGCTGAATACCGACAAATGCGGCTCCAGCGTCAGCATGCGGCCGCCGTGTGCTGCGAATTTTCCAAGCAGAGACCCCACATTGCCGTCGCCCTTTCCCGCCGGCACCACCGTGCCGTCCCGCCGGGCGTCCTTGATGTGCATATAATGCACGTAGGGAGACAGCATCTCCCAGGCCTCCAGCGTATCCTGATGACACTGAACGAAGTTGGCGGGATCAAACACGGCCTTCAGCTCGGGGATCTGCCGGTGAATATCCAGACAGCGGGAAGCGATGTCTCCGTAAATGCCCTTCTCGTTTTCATGGCACAGCGTCACGCCGCTGCCCTTCGCCGCTTCGCATAACCGCGACAGCCGCTCCATCACCTCGTCGCGGTATATACCGGCGTCCTTCTCTCCCTCGGGGATAAAAAAGCTGAACAGACGGATGCAGGAGGCTGCTAAAGCCTCGGCCAGCTCCAACGTGTGCTTGAAAGTGTCCAGATGCTTGGCAAAATCATCCCGAATGCCGATTTTTCCGATGGGGGAGCCGATGGACCAGACAGCTATCCCACGGCTTTTCAGCAAACCATTGAGTTCTTTGGCCTGCGTGACAGTCAGCGCGGTAATGTTGCGCCCGTCCACGCCCCGGACCTCCAGATACCCAATCTGATTGTCGTTCAGTGCCCGGATTTGTTCCTGTATGTCCGCGCCCGCTTCATCCGCAAAGGCGCATAAGATAAAACGGCTCATAGGTATCTCCCTTTTTTCTTAAAATTATACACCGGAATAGGCCGAAAAGCCACCGTCTACCGGCACGACGATGCCCGTCACAAACCCCGAAGCCTTGCTGTCGGTCAGCCACAGCAGCGTGCCGGTCAGCTCTTCAGGCTCGCCAAACCGCCCCATGGGGGTGGCACGCAGGATTTTCTTCGTGCGGGGGGTTGGATCGCCGTTTTCGTCAAACAGTAGCGCCCGGTTCTGGTTGGTGACAAAGAAGCCGGGAGCCATGGCGTTGACGCGGATGCCCTGCTTCGCAAAATGCACCGCAAGCCATTGGGTAAAGTTGGAGACGGCCGCCTTGGCCGCGCTGTATGCCGGAATTTTGGTGAGGGGACGAAAAGCGTTCATGGAGGAAATGTTCAGAATGGAGCAGCCCTCTTCGCCCAGCATATCCTTGGCAAATACCTGCGTGGGCAGCAGCGTGCCCATCAGGTTCAAATCAAAGACAAAATTGAATCCACTTTTATCCAAGTTGAAAAAGGTGGCAATATCGGCGCGGGTGTCGTCACCTGCTTCAAACACCTCGTGGGTGGTGGTACATTTGGGACTGTTGCCGCCCGCCCCATTTATCAGGATACGACATTTTCCCAGTTCCTTCAAGACCTGTTCATGCACCGCTTCGAGATTTTCCTTATCCAGCACATTGGCTTTGTAGGCGGCCGCTTTGCCGCCCGAGGCGTTGATCTCGTCGGCTACCGCCTGCGCGGCATCCCGGTTCAAATCCAGCAGCGCTACCGCATAGCCTTGCGAGGCCATGGTCTTGGCGAAAGCCGAGCAGAGCACGCCGCCCGCTCCGGTAATGACTACCACATGGCTCATATTTATCGACTCCTTTCCACGGCTTCAAACAGTCCTGCCAGATAGGTAGCACCGAGGGCCCGGTCATACAGCCCGTAGCCGTACCGGCCAGTTTCGCCCCAGATCATGCGCCCGTGGTCGGGCCGGACATAGCCGGTGAAGCCGCTGTCCACCAGCGCCTTAACGATTGCGTACATATCCAGCGAGCCGCAGGGGGTGGGGTGGGCAACCTCCTCGAAGGAGCGCTCGCCGGTCCACCGGATGTTGCGCAGGTGCGCGAAATGTATGCGGCTGCCGAACCGGCGGATCATGGCGGGCAGGTCGTTTTGCTGCCCCGCGCCGAGCGAGCCGGTACAGAAGGTCAGACCGTTGGCCGGACTGTCCACCAGCTTGAGAAAGCGCTCCAGATTGGCCTCACCTGTGATGATGCGCGGCAGGCCGAACAGCCCCCATGGCGGATCGTCGGGATGAATCGCCATTTTCACGCCGCTTTCCTCCGCCACGGGAATGACGGCCTGCAGGAAGACTTGCAGATTGGCCCACAGCTGCTCCTCGCCGATGGCCTTGTACTGACCGAGCAACTCTTTCAGCTGCTCCTTGGTGTAGCTCTCATCCCAACCGGGCAGCGACAGCTCGCTGGTCAGCGGATTCATGGACAGCACGGTATCCTCGTCATAGGCCAGCGCGTTGGCGCCGTCGTCCTGCTCCCGCTTCAGCTCGCTGCGCAGCCAGTCAAAGACGGGCATGAAGTTATAGCAAATCACCTTGATGCCCGCCTCGCCGAGACGGCGCACATTTTCGCAATAGTTGGCGATCCATTTGGCCGCGTTGGCATTGCCCAGCTTGATATCCTCATGGACGGGGACGCTTTCCACCACCTCGAACTCCAGACCGGCCTGCTCAATGGTGCTTTTCAGCCTGGCGATGCTTTCGCGGCTCCACACCTCGCCCACCGGCACATCGTAGATGGCGGACACTATGCCGGTCATGGTCGGTATCTGCCGTATTTTGTCGAGCATGACGGGATCCTTTTCTCCATACCATCGAAAGGTTAATTTCATACTCTACCTCCTGCAATCTTTCGAATATTGTCATAACTAATAGCACGTACAAGCATTTCTGCATAGCGGCCTTCGGGGTATTCCCCGCGGTCTACCCATCGGCCGACAACATTGCACAGAATGGTGAAATACATCAATTATAATTTGACATCCGGTGAACTTTCTCTGGATTCTCTATCGAAACAGTTTTTGATCAGCAAATGCCATCTGAATCGTATCTTGAAGCAGGCAACAGGATCCACCGTCTGGGATTATATTTTGATTAAGCGCATGCTGTTGGCCCGTCAGATGCTGCGGGCGGGCAAACTGGCTCATGAAACCTGCCAGGACTGTGGATTTCGTGATTACTCTGCTTTTTATCGATTATACAAAAAACGGTTTCATGTGGCTCCCCATGAAGATCATGAAAAAGCATGACTATGAAATAACCAAGAATAGAATCAGCATACGGGATGCGAAGTCAGACAATTGAACGGGTATTTGCCGACACGAAAGAAAAGCACGGCATGCGATATACCACATACAGAGGCCTTGACAAACTGGGTCAGGCTTAAATTTGCTGCCATGAATCTGAAAAAGCTGGCACTGTGGGGGCATGAATCCCCTTGTTTTTGTCTGATTTTTGCTTATTTTCGATGTTTCAAAGAAAACAGGCACTTTCACGTCCGTGAAAATGCCTGTTTCTCGACAGGCTGAGAAAGTTCTGTTTTTAACCTTCTTTTTTATCTGTAATGGTGGATTTTCGAGCCTTTTGGTTGCGGGATTTGCTTTTGTATTTTAATAAAACCAAATACGGCAAACATGGCACAGGTATATCGTACTTTTTCAGAGAGATTCGGAAGCAAAGCGATATGTTATTCAATCAAAAGTTGCGCCAAATATTACAAAGCTATAACCCCGGCGCCAATCAGGAGATGGCATTTCCTCTCCGTTAACGACAATCGGTTTATACGCGCTGAATTTTTGGGGCGATACGGTATAACTTTCGCCTTCCTTCAGATGATGGGGGCCCAACGTATTTCGGTTTCCGCTGAAGAGCACAATGCCAATTTCATTTTCCCCTGACTCAATGAGTTCCGTAACGTCGCACCTGTAGGGCGAAAATGTGAAAACTCCTGCTTCCCGAGAATTCACAAGCACCTTAGCGGCAGGCGCAAAAAGTCCTGATATTTCAATAAAATACCGCGTGTTCTTTTGCTTACTCACGGTAACCGCCTGTGTCAGTGTTATTTTGCCGGAAAAAAAGCAATATCCCTGGGATGTCAAATTACGGATATCAACTGTATGTTTTCGGCTTGCAATGTAAAATCGCTCCCCGGTAAATACAGCTCTTCGTTCACCGGGAATATAATCGTCGCGCGAATATACCCCGAAATCCCCTAAAATATATATGCTTTCAAGCTCTGTATCCAAGGTCAGCCTGTTCCAAAGAGATTCATGAACCTTCGGTCCCGCATATAGCTGATATGCATATTGATTTTGGGAAAATGAACCTTTCAAACGAATAACATTGTGACCGATTTTTATGAAGGGAAAAATACTGGAACGGGAAATCGACTTGTCAATAAAATGCCCGTTTAGCGAAAAATCGTATCGTTTTTCATTGATGGTAATCTCCCATTTTTCCGGGATTTCCATCGCCAGATCCATATTCCCTATCCCTGAGAGTTCTTCGACGAAAAAGGAATATTCCAGTTCTACAATGCTATCTCTCCCGAAGAGCATACATTGCTCCTGTACCTGCAAAACAGGTAGTTCCTGACTCCACTGCCCATCATTCAGCCGATATTTGCAATAATCCAACGTCAGGCAATTGTCATCACACTCCAAAACTCTCATTTCGTTTTGAAGTGGGACTAAGATATGTTCCTTAGCGTCTGCCGGATGGAATGAAATCTCACGGTTGTCCGCTTGAATCACGCAGTCTTCGTGAGGTGCAAAGACGAGTTCGAAGACCGTTTTTCCATCTTCATGCCATGTGTCTATGGATGTGTTTGCCCCACTTAATACATCGTATCTACTGACGTTGACATACCTGTCCAGATAGATTTTGGCGGTTTGCATGCAATCGGATAGATTAATAAAATAGTAATAGGTTTTTCCGTCCTCTAATGCTCTTTGTGTGTAATGTATCTGAGCGTTCTCCGCTCCGTCTGTAAGAATTGAAACCGTTTGGGGAAGCTCGGCGACTATGTCATCGGGACCAATAATGGTAATAAGCCGAGAAAGTTCTTCCGCACGACGGTCAATTATTCCCTCTATGCGATTTGGCGCAGCTCCGACCGAGTAAATTTGCCCCCCGTTTTTCGCAAACTCAAGCAGAATCTCAAATGTAGATTCGTTTAATGTCTGTAAATATGGCAGCACTACCCTATCATACGAACAACCTCCCACCCAGAGCCGCTCTGCTCGCACGCAGGCATGGTTGCGGATGATCTCCTCATCGCCAAAATGATACAACAGGTGGCAGTCGCTTATCTTAGTGATAAGATTGGCAAATGTAAAGTAAATTTCGTTTACCGCTTTGCGATCCAGAAATTTATAATGCATATACCCGGTTTTGATAGGATGGATGATCAGCGTATTGGCCGCTTCTGTGCCCTCTGATAAAAGCTGACTGAGCCTGTTAAAATAGTCGTTAAAATTTTTATAGGCCTCACCATACCATGGCGACTGAATAAACAGCGAAGGGGGCCAGTCGCGCTTTCTCAGCCCGCGCAGGGAGTACGCCTGAAGATGCTGGCAGATGGAGGTGACCCCGTTTACAAATTGCCACTGTGTAATCCACTTCAATTCGTCCAGGCTGACATCCCAACCGCAGCCTCCGAAGGTTTCCGTAAGCGTGGGGCGATTCAGCTGCATCGCCACGCTGCTGAGCTGTCTTGGCAGGATTGGATTGTCAATTCTTCGTGTCAGATGATCGATGCCCGGCATATGAAAGAATTCATAGCACGGCATCGCACCTCCCGTACATTCAATCTGGTATCCCAATCCGTTTTCGGCCATCATGTGTCCGGTCAACTGGCAGTTATGCGCTTCGCACCAGTCGTATATCGGCTTCAGAAAATGATGCGCTAGCAGATGGGAAGCGATAGAATAATATCGGTACCTGAACTCCTCGCAGCCTTCTCCGTCAAAGAAAAGCAAGGGCAATCCGGAGATGAGTCCATCCCCATATCGCAGCGCCCATTCTTTTCGAATCCATTCGGACCACACATCATGTCCGTTGGCGTACTGCGGTTCATCGGTAAAAAAGCCCTTAATCCAGCCATTGTCAAAATACTTTTGAAAACGCCGGTAATACGTCTCATGCACCGCCTGAATGAAATGCTGCGTAGCATCCAAACTCAGTGCATCCACATAGTGCGGGTTGATCACATAGTAAATCACAAGATCATCCGGCAATGGATCATCAACGACTGTAAAATGACCGTCTGTCATTCGATAAAATCCCAAAATGTTTTCCGGAATCACTTCGCAATCCCGAAGATAGGATTTTTTTAATATTTTTTGACAAAATTCGATTCCTTTGGAAGTGACTTCCCCATTTCCCGAACCGCTCGGCCATCCATTTTCGTCATACAGCCATGCCTGCATACCTAACTCATGTGCTTTTTTGATACATGTTTCCAGCCTTAAAAACCAATCCTCGCTCATATATTCTGTCATCAACCCGCCGCGGGCATGTAGAAAAAAACCGTCTAACCCAACGAATTTCATGGATTCGATCTGTTCCTCAAGCTCACGATCCTCCAGACGGTCATTTAAACTCCAGAATGGTAATAGCATATAAGCACCTCAATAAGAATTATAATTACTTGATGATTCCTTTTCATTATATAGGGCCTCAAAATTCCCGATGTAGAATAAAGCCATTCAAAAATAGCATTTTTTAAACTTTTACAAAAATAGCAAGTATAAAAAAAGAGCCCCGTTTTTATTGAAATTATCAAATAATCATTGACTTTTCAAATGAATATGACTAATATAAAAATAGGAGAGATTAAATTTTGCTTAAAGCATTAACGGAGGGGATTTTATGGATACTTTAAACATTGATATTGTAAGCGCCATGTTCAAAGACCTTCATCCCTTGTTTCCGGTAACGTTTTGCGCGCTTGACAATAACGGGTTCTCTGTTTACGGGTATCCCAATCTCTCCACCGCCCCGTTCTGCTGCGCCATGCGGAATCATCCGACCCTGCATCACTTGTGCCGCGTCTCCGATCACCGAGCTGTGTCGGTAAGTCAAAATCAGAATGACCCATATATGTATACCTGTTATGCCGGTCTTACCGAAATCATTGTGCCCGTACGAAAGAGCAATCTCATCATCGGATATTTAAAATGCGGCCAATTCGCAGTGGAATCCAACTTAGAACTGATAAATACTACCGCAAATAATTATGAGTCTGTTTATCAGCTTTCAGAGCTTTCTCTGACGAATACCGTTGATACCATCCGCATATTTTCAGAAGAACTGGCGATGGGAGCGAAAAAGCTTTTAGCAATCATGGCAGAAAATGCTGCAACGCACAACAAAGCTTTAAGCAACGATTATAGTTTACCCTATGAGATTAATTCGTATATCGAATCTCATGTCGGCGAAAATGTCTCCATTGAAACGATTGCCAAGCATTTTAACATCAGCCACAGCATGCTTTACAACATCTGCAAAAAGATTAACAATTGCAGTGTAAAGGAGTACATCATTACAAGAAAACTGGAAAGAGCCAAGACCCATTTAATCAATGGGTATTCCGTTGAAAATACCGCAGAATGTGTTGGCATTGACGACACCAATTACTTTATAAGGCTGTTTAAATCGAAAGTCGGAATTACCCCTAAACAATTTCAATTGGCTTACGAAATCAAGTAATCATTTCGCATATTGTCCAGGTTCTGGCGGGTTAGCCTGCTGCTTCAAGCAGGCTGCATTTGCCGGGTTGTGATGCTGTCAAGGCGGGACGATGTCCCGCCTTGACAGCATCATTTCATTTTGTAAAAGGCTCCGGTGATACTC
>DHOG01000002.1 GCA_002410715.1 Ruminococcaceae bacterium UBA5396
CAAATCCCTCCTTCTCCGCCAAAACCGCTGTAACAGGCGGTTTTTTCTTTACCTTGAATTTGCGAAAAGTGGTGGAAAGTTCTGAAAAGTTGGCTGCTATTACAGACATATTACAAACGTTTTTTAAGCGTATTGACAGCAGATACCATATCGCCAGTGTCAGGGTGGATATATCTTTGCGTTGTGGTTATCTTTGAATGTCGCATAACTTTTTGTATTACTGACGGCGCAACCTCGTTCCCGAGGGCTAACGCCGTGGCCGTGGTATGCCTGCAAGCATAGGGTGTAAGTTCTCGACATCCTACTTCATGCATCTTATTCTTAAACCAATCATAAAACTGATTCTTTTTCATATCGAGCAAAAAATTTGTTGGTGATATTGCTGCGAGCTCATCCAATACAGGAATAATAAACTCTGGAAATACAATCGGAGTTTCTTTGCGTTTTTTAGTCTTAAGCCCGCAGCCGATGATTTCCTGCCTGTCATAATCTATCATATGTTTTTGACACTTCATCAGTTCGCCCGGCATCATGCCGGAATATATCATCAGTAAGATGTATCCTATCGATGCGTCGCTTTCGTAGTGCATCCATAAGCCCTTGAGCTCATCATCTGTAAACGGAGTTGGTTCTGATTCATCAAGCGCTGGTAGTTTTATAAACTGCGACAGGTTGACGCTTACTTCCTGCTGGGCCATCGCCATCTTAAACAGGTGCGACAAAAGACTTTTCATATCCCGCGCCGTATAATGGGAGTTTGCGTTTTCGTTTACACAGTTTTGAATAAGGCCTATCGTGAGGTCACTCATTTTCATGGTGCGAAGGGTGGACAATCGCTCATACGCTTTTTTATGAGCAATCTGCCTTGCCTGCGATAAAGACGGTAGCGTGTTTTCTTTAAATATTTCCCAGAGTTCCGCAACCTTTGATTCGCGTTTCTGGTTGCGTAGCCGCTCCATGTAGGCCAGCGCTTCCTTTTTGGTAGCAAAACCACCCTTGTGCTTTGTGATGCGTTCATGGGCCGCATAGCTTGTAAATTGCGCTGTCCACGTATTCCCGCGTTTGTACACGCTCCCTTGCCCGTTTCCACGGCTTTTAGGCGTACGGGTGGATCGTGTTTGCTTGCGCCCACAGATATGACAAAAGACAGCGTCGTCCGGCAATTCAGTTTTACATTTAATACAGTTCATGGTTTTAATCTTCTATCCTTCTTAACTTCAAACGGCTGCCACTGCACCCGGTATTGTCCGTGAATGGACTCATAGCCGTGGATACCGATATATAGCTTAAAGCCTTCATCCAGCTTTTCGGGCGTTATTTCTAAAAAATCTGCCAAATCTAAAGGCGTTGTGTAGCCTTTGAAGAACGCTTCCATGAGACTATCCACAGGCATAAGGTATTCTATCTCCCAACGCCTGACGCGGGCTTCTTCTATGCGGATAACATCCGTAGGAGCAGACACCAAATCAACCATTGTGTATTCATCGTGAATGACCTCGTGGACTTTGGTTTCGTATCGCTGCCTGTCACTTAGGATTGTATTGATGCATATAATTTTACCGTTGCTGCTTTTGCTATACTTGCCCCGGACTTTCTCGCCCAGGTATATTTCACCACAAAGAATGTTTCTATCGTAGATTATCTGGTCTATTCTTTCTTCTTTTGTCATAAAAAACACCCCCTTACTATCTATATAATTAGGATATCATATGGGGGTGAAATTCTAGGTAAACAAAAGAAAATAATACAGGCTACCTTTTACAAAAACTGTTAGCAACGCGAGCACGGTCAAGCTCGGATATAATACCAACTTTGCTTTCGCGTTTTTTTGTGATCCCACTTGCAATTAAAGCGTCAAGCATTTTGTCGGCATTACTAAACTTTTCCAAATGCTCTGGATTCAGTGAAGGGGGTGTGATTTTCTCAATGTGTTCAACAACGCTCATTATCATTTCCTCCTCGTTTGTAAAAAGAATTCCATTCTGTTTTTCTGCATATAATCTGTCGCCAATCCGTAATAGTGTTGAATGGCAGTTCTTAGCTCCATTTTATCACTATAGTCATCAATTTTCAACTTAAGAATTGATAGGTCTTCAATAGATATTGGCCTTCCGTGGCTCTTCCACTTAGAGTAATTCCCTAAGTCTCTAGCTATGTCTTCGGCTCTTTCTTTTTTCTCGTCTTCCGTTACAGGCAAGCCCGTGGATGTATGCTTTTCCCAATTTTTAAACTTATATGTTACTAACCACTTTTTTAACAAATCAACCGTCAAATCTCTGGCTTGCTCATATAATTTTATTTCAGCATGATCGAACTCTTTCAAAATCAAATATTCTGCTTCTGTAAAGTCCTTTTCTTTGGCTCTTTCTAATAGTTCCTTGATTCTGTCGAGGTACCCCAATGCGGAGGCCATTTTCCCATCCTTTGTTTGAACTTGGGGGTCTATAGGTCCTAGAACACTGCTATAGTCCATCAATATGCTATCACCGCTCATGCAGAATATCGTTCCTGCGCTATATGCATAATCAGGAATAACGAAATTTACCTCTCTATAGTTGTACCGCACTATGTTCACCATGCGTTCTACAACTTCTGCGCTGCCGCCTGTCGTAGTAAGAAAAATAGAAAGAGCTGTGGACCTTGAGTTCGCACGCAAATCTTCAATATAATCTTTAAAAATATTTTCGAGACCGTTTAGCATGGGGCCATTCATGTATAGAACGTCCGTCCCCATAATTTTTTCTGCCCTTTTCAGACGAATAACTGCTTCCTTAAGAACAACTTCATTCGCATCACAAATCATATATCATCCTCCGATTTACTTCTTCCCCTTTTTCTTCAACAACTGCTCAACCATATGCTTCATTTGTGCTTCCACAAACTCTTTGTCTTCGTCGTCAAGGTCAGAATACCCGTACCCGGGCATAAGGTCGTAGGCTTCGATGCGTTGTTCTGGTTCGGTAACGTTGGGGGCGGGGGTGCGGCCTAAGAGATAGTCGACTGACACCGAGAAGTAGTTAGCCAGAGTGTTAAGGGACTCATTGCTTGGGTCTCGCCGTCCGGTTTCGTAGTGATTATAAGCCTGTCTGGAAATTCCGAGTATTTCAGCTACGTCGCTCTGAGATACCCCTTTTTCTTTTCTTATTTTCTTTAAACGCTCTGGGGTCATATTCACTCACCTCTGATTCAAGTATGCAACGGAAGGTTGCTTATTTCAACGAAAGCAACAAAAAGTATATTTTAGTGTTGACAAAGCTACACATTGTTGCTATTATATAGATACAATATGTAGCATGTTACGGAAAGGAGCTAAATCATGCGAACAGTAATCATTGCAGACGGCGACTTTGAGATCACAGATTGTGGTGATGTATACAAGATCACAAATGGAATGCGGGAAGAAGCTAATATCACGATGGCCGGGCGAGGCCAAATATACAAGATGCTTTCTTACAAACAAGATGGAAAATGGAAAAACGAATTCGTACACAGGCTTGTGGCTAAGGCATTCGTCCCAAATCCAAATCAGTATAACGTTGTCCACCACAAAGATGGGAACCCGACTAATAACCATTATGAAAACCTTGAATGGTGTACCCAGAAAGAAAACATGGCTTATGCTTACGAGGCTGGAGCATATGCTCATCTCTTTACTGAATGTGTTATTTGTGGAAGCGCTACTATGGCTAAAGATTCTATATGCCCGTCCTGCCGAGCCAAACAGAAAGCCGACTATAAGCGCATGCAGGCTCGTGATGAAAAGGCTGTGGCAGTTAAGTCGGCGCTAGATAAAATCGATATGTCAGCGCTTTCCCCGCGCGATGAAAGGGTAATCACCTTATACGCAGAGGGGCTAACTTTTTCCGAAATTGGGCGAGAATTTGGGCTGACAAGAGAACGCATACGTCAACTCATAGATAGAATTGTTGGAACAAATTATCTTGCATATCAGGTTAAGAAGGGCATAGCTAGCAACCAGCGTGCGCTTGCAGACTATATAAAAGAAAAGGGATTTAATGTTTCCCATATGGCGCGTTCGCTCAATCTTGATGCTGCACGATTGCGTAGGATGCTTGCCCCAACCCTGCATATGCCAACCGATGCTTATATAGCTATATGTGAGTTTGTCGGATTTGAAACAGACACCCAAGCTGACGCAGTGGTTTAAAAGCCAAAATCCGCGCAATCATAGCGGAGATAAGGGAGACGGCGTAAATTATGGATGCAAGAGCCAAATTAGTCGAGCTTTACAATCAGCAGGTTGATTGGGTAATGAAAAACGCACGGCTTGTTAATGACAATCCGGAGAAGATGAAGGCTGTTCACGAGATTTTTGTATCTCTTGTAAATAACTATCATACTCTCCACGCTCTACGGCCTGAAGCCCAGTATAAAGAGCATGAAAATACTCGACAGCTTGTTCCGCGTCGAAATGAGTCAGAAAGTCTGAATCAGCCTTAGACACAAGCACGCTCTTTGCGGCTTCCCACGCCTCATCTGATCGCTTCGCTTTGTCTTTGAGGTAGCTGACTACGATTCCAGTGATTGATACAGCCGCAGTTATAGCAGCAGGAATTAGCGACAACAGAACAATATGTATATCCATATGATAATACCGCCTTTCAGGGCGATTATACCACAAGAAATATGAAGTTTTCAATGTACTACACACACTATAACACACACAGAAACATGCAACACGGCAGGAATATGCAACACGACACTTTAAGGAGCAGGTAAATGGCAAAAGGCTATAAGGACACTACAAAAGCAAATAAATACTTCCAAGCGCGGGAAGATGCGGGGTTGAGCAGGTACGGGGCAGCGGAATCTATATGCGTGTCACCCGATACGCTCATTAAGTATGAGACCAGTGCGCTGGAAGTGCCGCGCGAAACCATGCTGCTGATGGCAGACGTATACCGCGCGCCGTGGCTGCAAGACTATTATTGCGCTCATGTGTGCCCGGTGCATCGGGGCGAGTTCAATAACGAACAGCACGGAATCACTGATTTGGCGGTGCTTTGGTATAACTGCTCGTCAGACGCGCCAGAGATAGCCGATACGCTGCTTAAGGTGGCGGGCGACAAACGTATCACTGACAACGAGAAACCGCTTATGCAGAAGCGTAGGCCTGCTGTGGAAGCACTGCAAAGGGCATGCGAGGAATATTTGCGGATGTGCGAGGATAACGGGATATGACACTTCAAGAATTAGAAAACAAAAAATCGGATTTCTTAAGCGCCGAGGAAGTTGCGGAGTATATGGGTGTTGGAGCGCAGAAAGTACGAGACCAGGCACACTATGATGCGGAAAAGCTAGGCTTCCCAGTAATTGTGCTGAATACCCGCATACTTATCCCACGGTTAGCATTTGTGCATTATATGAAATACGGCGTAACGCAACTCGTAGTTTAGCGATACGGCGCATTAAAAGCAATATAGAAAGGAGAGTGGGGCTGATGGATTTTGTAGCGGAGAGCATGGTGCTGGGGCTGCTTATCACACTGGGCGCGTACGGTGTATACTGCCTGATTCCGCCATTGAGAGAGATATGTATGCGCGCGGTGTGGGCGCGGCGGCGCAGGCGGATAAAAAGAAAATGCCGGTAGGGGATACCGACAAATTCTTTACTGCAATGATAAAACCCAAGGTTATTATACCACCGGAAAGCGAGAAAATCAAGATGATCACATGTAAAAGATGTGGTGCGGCTATATGGGAATCCGATAGTTGCGGAATATACGGATGTACGGGTTGCGCATACCAGGGCCTTACATACAACCTACAGGAGCGTGAGGATTACATTATGAGATTTTGCGGGATATACGACAGCAGAAAAGACGCAAGCGGCGAATATGGCCACATATGGGCGTATGGCAGGAACGAACCGGAGGTGCAGCCATGAACAGGTGTGACGATTGCGGGCTGGTATTTGAAGAACCGCGCACAGTGCGTGAATGCATGGGCGAGTGCTGGGGCGTGGCGGCGTATGAGGAGTTTGACGTGTGCCCGCGTTGCGGCGGGGATTACGGCGAGTGCTACGAAGATGAAGAGGAGGCGGTGTAGGGATGGCAAATCTAAAGACAGTAGATATCAAGGGCAAAGATTATGTAATGGTGCACGAGCGGATAAGGGCATTCCGTGAAGCGTATCCAAATTATGGGCTTCTGTCGGAAATTCTATCTATCGGCGATGGAGTGGTCACAATGAAGGCCATAATTGCGGACGAGGCGGGAAGGATTATTGCGACAGGGCACGCACAGGAAAAAGAGCAATCTTCATATATCAATAAAACATCGTATGTGGAAAACTGCGAAACATCGGCCTTCGGGCGGGCGCTGGGCGCTTTAGGCATTGGGATTGATACCAGCTTTGCAACCGCCGACGAGGTAGCGAATGCTATAAAACAACAAGAAGATATGAAGGTGCAATCAAAAGCTAAAAAGGCGGCAGCCGAAAAGAAAGCCGATGAAGCAAATGCTGGATTCCAGGACGCAATGGAAGCCGTGCCGAACGCTACACAAAAACAAACCAAACGGATTGAAGAATTGTTGTTTGAAATAGGAAAACCGCTTGAAGCGTTGTTGAAAAAGCAGAAAGTCAGGACGTTGGGAGAATTAACGGAAGTGTCGGCCGCTGCGATTATAAAAAGCCTTGAAAATCTGGTGAAGAAAGACGGCGCAGCATGAGTGGGCAAGATTTAATGGTTGAGCTGTCCGGGAAAATCGGATTGCTGGATAGCGCATTAAAGCAGTTTGGAAAACGTGGACGGGATAACGCCGGAGCTGAAGAAAAATATCGTATTGCACTCGCACAGAAGATTTTGATTGAGCGTGATAAGGGAACACCCGCAACCGTAATATCTGATATATGCCGTGGGGATAAGAACATTGCCCGGTTGAAGTTCGAACGGGATTGTGCAGAAGTCACCTACAAGGCCGCGCAGGAAGCTATAAATATTTACAAGCTTCAGATAAGGGTATTGCAGGACACCATAGAAAGGGAATTCCGTAGTGGCTAAATCAATCATTCAAGACTACGAGGAAGAACCCTGGTGCTATGTATGCGGTTCTACTGATTGGCTGCATTCGCATCACTGCATAGAAGGTTCTGGACGGCGTGTAATGAGCGAGAAGTACGGGTTAAAGCTTCTGCTTTGCATGGAGCACCATACAGGCAAATATGGCGTGCACAATGGTAACCATGAGCTTGCGCGGGAGTTACAAGAATTGGCACAACGGAAGTTTGAGGAAACACATACAAGAGAAGAATTCAGAAAAGAGTTTGGACTTAGCTTTTTGTAGGAGGGGAACATGAAACTATATGAACTAACAGCGGACGAAGCGCGGGTATATAACATGATCCCCGCTGGGCATGAAAACGCGATTAAACGTGCCGACCTCAAAAGCAAAACAGGGGAGAGCGACCGCGACATGCGGGAAGTATTGGAATGCCTGAATGAAAAGCGGTATACGGTATGCAACTTCATGGACGAGAAGGGGTACTTCATTCCCGAGACGGAAGACGAATACCTTGCGTACGAGAGGATCATCAACTCGTACAAGTGCAAGTATCAGAGGAAAGAGCACCACATTAAGAAGGCCAGGCAGGAGAAATTTGGACTTAGCAGGGTAGATGTTGGCAGGGACGGCAAAAGGCGCTCAAAACGCTTTGCAACGAACGAGGGGGCATAAGGAATGAATAAGGTAATGTTAGTCGGGAATATTTGCAAGAATCCGGAGCAACGGACAACACAAAGCGGGATACCTGTAACCAGTTTTACGGTGGCGGTGAACAGGCGGTTCAAGAACGCAGACGGAACACAGCAAACTGACTACATAAATTGTGTAGCCTGGAGATCAACAGCCGAGTTTATCGGGAAGTATTTCAGCAAGGGCATGAAGATCGGCATTGTGGGTTCAATCCAGAGCCGCAGCTACGACGACAAGGACGGCAACCGCAGGTATGTCACGGAAGTGGTAGTGGACGAAGCAGAGTTTGTGACAAGCAAAGGTGACAAACAGAAGAGGGAAAGCTACGACCAGCCACAGCCTGATTATGACTATGCAGAGGATTTGGAACCATTGGGTGATGATACAGAGGGACTTCCATTTTAGGGGTGTGAAATATGGCAGATAGTTTTGTGTTTTACGAAAGCTTTTATGAAGCGATAGAAGAAATTGAAGACGAAGCGGTGCAACTGGCAATATACAAAGCTATCTCCCGTTATGCCTTGTGTGGAGAAGAGCCGCAACTTAAAGGAACGCCCAGCGCGATATTTAAGCTTGTACGTCCACAGCTTGACGCTAACCGGAAACGCAGGGAGAACGGAAAAAATGGCGGTAGGCCAAACCAAGAAGAAACCAAACCGAAACCTAACAATAACCAAGACATAACCAATGGGGAACCTAATAATAACCAAGACATAACCAATGGGGAACCTAATGTAAATGTTAATGGTAATGCTAATGTAAATGGAAATGAAGAGGGTGATAAACGCGCGAAGCGCTTTGCTCCACCCACACCGGATGTAATTTCACAGTATGCGAAAGAAAAAGGTATTAGCATTGACGCCGACAGGTTCTGTGACTTTTACGAAAGCAAAGGCTGGATGGTGGGCAAAACAAAGATGAAGGACTGGAAAGCGGCAGCCAGAGGTTGGGCAAGTCGCGATAAGACGATGCATAAAGACACCCGTAAATCATTTACTCAACACGAATACACTGACAAAGACCGGGCGAGGCAGAAAGCAGCAGCCATTGCCGAGATAGAAGCTATGGACTTGGGGGAATTCGACAGTGGTTAGCAGCGAAGCGGAAGAACAGGCCGCCGTGATTGAATGGGCGGGATGGATGGCGGGCCGGTACCCGTGCCTTAAGTGGATTTACCATTGCCCAAACGGGGGGCACAGGCATAAGGGCGAAGCCGCCAGACTGAAGGCCCAGGGCGTGAAGGCGGGCGTGAGCGATTTGTTTTTGCCGTATCCGTGTGGCGGGTACGCAGGTCTCTACGTCGAGATGAAGCACGGCAGGAACGGCACGACGGCTGCGCAGGAGGAATTTCTTGCCTATGCCGCAAGCGTGGGGTACAAGACGGCGGTATGCTATTCGGCGGATGAAGCGATGGCGGTGATAACGGGATATTTGGAGGGTGAAGCATGGACAAGGGATTGATCATAAGCGACTATCGACTGGCAAAGAACCCAAACAAGCAGATACGGATAATGGCACAGATCAACGGCTGCCGGATGGATGACATCGTGAAGATACTGAAAGATGCCGGAGTGTACGAGCCAGGCCGAGGGCGCAAGGTGGCAAACCAGCACATGCGGGGCAACGTGGACTATGAGCAGATGCGGGAGTTATACAACGATGGCTTATCCGATATCAAGATCGGCGCAGCTATGGGAACCTCTCCAAGCACAGTGCGGGTGTGGCGGCTCAAGAATGGGCTGGAATCGCATTACGTGAAGGGGAGAAGGATAACTCCGTAAAATATGGCTAAAAAAGGAACATTTGAATGATGAAAGGAAAACATATTGCCCTGGTGGTGGCGCTGATAATCTTGCTACCCACGGCAGTTAAGGCACAGCCATTGCAGCTTCAAACAGTCGAGACTGACGGCACGGTGTACGAGGTTGTGGAGGAACTGGAACCGTTCACAGTTACGACGTACTGTCCCTGCCAGAAATGCAATGGCGAGTGGACAGGGTACCCGGCAAAGAACGGGGAGCCGCTGCGGGCGGGGTATACGGTGGCGGTTGATCCCAATGTGATACCGCTTAACACGTGGCTATATCTTGAGGGAATCGGCATTCGGAAGGCCTGCGACACAGGGGGCAAAGTTAAAGGCCAAAAAATAGACCTGCTGATCGGTGATTGCGGCGGCATGAATACGTATGAAAATGTGCGAGTTTGGGTAGTGGAGGGGGACGGGAATGGCGCTGATTGAATATACACTCTTTGGAAAACTAAACAAGGTCAATCAAGCCATCGACAGGCTGCAAGGGCTGGAGCAAGAGGGGGATCCATACTGGCTGGCATTCAGCGGTGGGAAAGACAGTGTGGTTATAAAAAGGCTTGCAGAGATGGCGGGGGTACGGTTTGAGGCGCACTATTCAGTGACGGGCGTTGACCCGCCAGAGCTTGTCAGATTCATAAAGTCTATGTCTGATGTGTATTTTGATATTCCGCATGATAGCGACGGAAAACCGATCACAATGTGGAACCTGATAGAGAAAAAGCTTCTTCCGCCGACACGGGTGATGAGATATTGCTGCGACAAATTAAAAGAAAGCAGCGGGATTGGGAGATTGACGATCACGGGTGTTAGATGGGCTGAAAGTACCAACAGGCAAAATAACAAAGCGTTGATAAATATTCAAAATTCAAATAAAGCAAAAAGAATCATGCTGCACAACGATAACACAGAATCACGCCGGATGGTTGAAAGATGTTATCAAGCAAGTAAAACATTGATTAACCCAATCATTGACTGGACTGATGATGAAGTATGGGAATTTATAAGAACCGAAAAAATACCATACTGCCAGCTTTACGACGATGGGAAGACACGGTTGGGATGTATTGGGTGTCCGATGAGCGGTCACGCACGAGAAAAGGACTTTATTAAATATCCAAAATATTTAATAGCCTATCATAGCGCCTTTAAACGGATGATACAGGAGAGGGAGCGAAAAGGGAAAAAAACCTTTTGGAAGAATAGCGAGCAAGTTATGGACTGGTGGCTAGACGATAGAGTGGACAAAATTGCAGACGGTCAAATCGCAATGGAACTTGAGGAGCTGGAAAACGAGTATTGATGGAACATGACGGGGGCGGGGGAAGGATAACTCCGTAAAATACGGCTAAAAAGGGAGGCCAGCAATGAGTGAGATGACAACCAAATTAAAAAACATTGAGAGGTTTGAAGATTTAGAGTTAGGCAGTATTAGGATACTCAATTCAGCGATTGCGTATTTGACGCAGTTAGAATCCGAAAACGCTGCCCTCAAGTCAAGGCTGGAAGAAGTGGAGAGGGAGAGGGATGCGGCACTGAAAGACATACATAAATCTTGTGGAACTTGTATACACGGAGCTGCACGGATATATGGTGATGAACAACCAGCAGAGTGTATAACCATTCACGGATGTGGTAACAAAAACTGGCAATGGCGCGGCGCACAGGTTGATGGAGGTGGAGAGTGATGAATAGAGAAATACTATTTCGCGGAAAGCGGATTAATAACGGTGAGTGGGCGCAGGGAAATTATTGCCTGTGGGACAGCAAACCCGCTATACAAGATTATGAGACAACGAACGGCGAGGTGTTCAATATAGACCCCGCCACAGTAGGACAGTACACAGGACTCAAAGACAAAAACGGCGTGAAGATATTTGAGGGGGATGTGCTGCTGGTAAATGTATACCGTCATGGCAGCGGTAGTAATTGGTACGCCAATAAAAATAAACATCATGGTTGCGACTATTATTGCGAAATGGCGATTGAATTCGGAAAAATTAACGCCACCTTAGGATTAGCGCTGCGCCCTACAAAGAAAACATGGGAGCAAATAAAAGAAATCGAATCCCCAAAAGGGAGCGAGAAATGCAGTCAAAGCGCAGACCTTCCATATTATCCGTTGGGGCATGAACTTGAGGTCATCGGCAACATCCACGATACCACCACTGAGCCGGGGGAAGGGTGAGGGGATATAAATACACATTGCAATTTATGAAAAACGGAACTTGCGACTACGGGTTTGAGTGGGGAACAAACAATCCGTTCAAAGCATTCTGGATTTGGAGGAACTAGCAGAGTGAAGTTAGGCAGCTTGTTTGACGGGAGCGGGCAGGGGCGAAAGTGTGAAAGGAGTGGGGAGGGTGAAGAAGCTGACAGATAAGCAGTTGTCAATAATTGCTATAGTATCGGGGTTGATAGGTTCGAGTTCTGGAATAATTGCATTGCTAATGCGAGCAGGTCTGATATAGCGCCGACTTAGACGGTGACCAAATGGAAGGAGAAAAACG
Organism: Ruminococcaceae bacterium UBA5396; assembly: GCA_002410715.1. Lineage (GTDB taxonomy): Bacteria > Bacillota > Clostridia > Oscillospirales > Acutalibacteraceae > Avimonas. The sequence continues at coordinate 12,032 of DHOG01000002.1, forward strand.
ATGTCAGATAAGCAAATAGAACTGCGGGAATGGCGCGGGGACGGAGAAGGGGAATGAGATACGCACTTGAAGTTGAAATGCCAAAGGCCGTGAAAGGGCTATCCTCAATGCTGTTTACAGTTCGCCGATGGATAGAAGTGGCCTTGTCTGATGATAAAGCGGCGCTTGAAGAATATGCGGCAGAATATCCGCCAACGACAAAAACGAGAGTTGTTGAGCGTTATGTGGAAAGCGAGGAAGGGAAATGAAGTACAGAAAAAAACCGGTAGTGATTGAGGCGGTGCAGTGGACAGGCAATAACCGCGCCGAAATCGAGGAGTGGAGCAATAAGGCGGTGATATGTTCACCTGTATTAGAACCTACGGAGGACAATCCAACGGGTGCGTATCTCCAAATCCAAACACTGGAAGGGACTATGATAGGCACTGTAGGTGATTACGTCATCAAGGGGGTCCACGGCGAATTCTACCCGTGCAAACCTGACATATTTACAGAGACTTATGAACCTGTGGGAAGCGAGGCGTGAGGGGATTACGGCCTTAACACAAACCACCTGCCAGCATCGTCCAGGTAAAGGAAATGTCTGGTTGCGCCAGTGGTTAGCTCAAACCTGCGCACGCGTTCACCGTCAACCATAGCGGTGCCGCCGTAAAAGGAACGGTCAACGGAATGAACGCTGCCGCCGGGTGAGGTATAGGACGTAATTACGATGTTGCCGTATAGTAATTCTGATTCGACATGTATGCGGGTTTTCATGGGAATAGTATAACACAGAAGCGCAAGTAAACAAAAAGAGCCGCTCTCGCAGCCCTATATGATGTGTTCTGGATAAATACATTATACCACAGGGGGCGTAATATGCAAGATATAGAGCGGAAACTGTATCAGTATCAGGATTGCAAACGCAGGATAGCTGAAATCGAAAATAGAATGCAGGAAATCATGGCGAAGCATGACGCTGTAGCGGAGTGGGTATTGCGGTCGCCCAGGTTAAACGACGTTAAGGTTCAAAGTGGGCAGACATCGGATTCGGTGGTTGATGCTGTAATACGCATGGTGGACGTATACGGCGCTCAATGCGATATCCTGCGCGAAGAATGGCTAGATGCGGACTATATCATGAGGGATGTACGGCGGATTGTAGACGCGGCGGGGTTGACGGAAGCGGAGCGAAGATATACCGAACTGCGGTACTTCGAGGGGCGCACGCCAAAGCAGATTGCTAGGGATATGGATTATAGCGACAGCTGGCTTAGAGATATAAAAAATAGCGCGTTGGAAAAAATACAGTCGGTATAACGACGGAAAACGGCGTTTTTATATGATACGATGCTACCATAGGAAAATTATACAGACAAAGCCGTCTCTTTTGGGGCGGTTTTTCTATTTGGACATGAGGGTATACAAAAGCGCGCTAAGCAATAGGCAGGGGGAGTGTTAGTTATGAAAAATGAAATTTGGAAAACTATTGAGGGATATGAAGGGCTTTATGCAGTAAGTAATTTTGGAAGAGTGAAGAACGTCACGACAGGGCTTGTGCGAAGGGCCAGCTATTGTAAAGACAAGTATTTAAAGATTGGACTCCATAATAACGGAGTACGCAAAACAGTGAGTATCCACAAACTTGTGGCAAAAGCATTTATCCCAAACCCAGACAATAAACCACAGATTAACCACAAAGACCTGAATAAAGAAAATAACAGCGCATCTAATTTAGAGTGGGTTACGGGAGAGGAAAACCGATTGCATGCGCACAATAACGGGATACGGATAAAAGATAGAATTGTTACGCAAATGGACATGGATGGAAACATAATACGTGTTTTCAATAGTATGGCAGCGGCGGTGAGAGAATCTGGAATTGACATGAGCACGCTATGCCGCATAGATAGGGGAATTCGTAAAACAGGACTTGGATATCGTTGGATGGTTGGATAACCATTTGATTAGGGTGGAATGAAAAAACGCAAATTTTTGCCGTAACTGGAATGGCCGGGGAGGGTAGGCCGTAGCGTTTTATGAAAGGCGATATATGTTTGACATAAGGAACGACTTCACGCTGGTACAGTATGAAATACCAGCAGGAATAGAAAACGCAGATATTTATTGTGTAGCTGACTTGCATATAGGTTCTCCAGCTTTCGACAGTAAGCTATGGGAGAAGTTCAAAGAGCTGATGAAAGCGGATAATGCCTTTGTTATCTACGCGGGGGATTTAATAGACAATGCGCTTAAAGCCAGTAAATCTAACGTGTATGGACAAACAATGTCGCCACATGAGCAAAAAATGTATCTGGTAAGCGAGCTATATGATCACCGGGAGAAGATCATTGCGATAATGCCTGGCAATCATGAAACTCGCAGTAGTAAGGATGTGGACACATTCCCAATATACGATGTGGCATGCAAGCTGGATATAGAAGACAGGTATAGACAGAACATGGCGATTATGGATATAGCCATTGGCAAACGTAGGGGCGAAAACAAACCGTTTCATTATTTCGGTTGTGCTATGCACAAAACCAACAAGACAATGCGGTACCATTACGCAGACACAATAGACGGAATAGACTTTTACATAAGCGGGCATACTCATAATCCAATGGATATGCCAAAGGGGAAAATATACGTTGACACCAAAAACAAAAAGGCTTTTGTAAAGCCGGTGGAAACAATAGTAACAGGGGCAATGATGCAGTATCAAGATTACCCTGTAGAGATGGCGCTAAGAGCATCAGCACCAAAAATGTACAAGCTCATCCTTAACGGAGTAGGCAGGGATAAAGACATTAAAACAATGGGGTTTTATCTATGAATGAATGGGATAAAGAATATGACAAGCACAGAAGCATTACCGCTATCGGAACTAAACCAACCACGGAAGCATACGACAACGTACACAAACCAAAGCATTACATACGATGCGGCGTGGAATGCAAAGACATGATTAAGGCGGCGGTGGATAACCTGTCAGGGTTTGAAGCATACGCTATAGGGAATGCAATCAAGTATCTGTGGAGATGGAAAGACAAGAACGGCACCGAAGACTTAAAGAAGGCCAGAGAATATATAGATATGCTGATTGAGGAAGAGGACGTGATAGCGTGGCAAAGCGAGGGCGACCGCCAAAAGACAAATACAAAACAGAATATATGGTTTCCAAAATAGAAGAGTACATTGTTGCTCATCAAGGGCCTATACCTGTGCTTAAGGAATGTTGCCTTTTGAATGAATGGAACTATGACTATGTGATGGAATTGCAGCGCAATAATGAAATATTATCCCAGTCTATAAAAAAATTATTGGACTGGAAGGAAGTCAAATTAGAACAGGGAGCGCTTACAGGGAAGATAGACAAGACAATGGCTATATTCAGTCTCAAACAACCAGCACATGGTTGGAGTGACAAGCCAGATAGTAGAAATTCAGGAGAGGTGGTAATAATCCGTGACAGTATCAAACGAAACAACTTGTGATGTTGCGGAATTAATATCCCCCGCGTTTTACAATCCGCACATTGACATCACAGAAGGAAACATCGACCAGCTTGTTTTAAGAGGCGGAAGAGGAAGCGCAAAATCGTCTTATGCTTCAATTGAGGGCATCCTTACATTGGTGGACCATCCGGAGATACACGGCGTAGTGATGCGTAAGGTGTCAAACACGTTGCGGACAACAGCGTATGCACAGTATGTATGGGCAATTACGGTACTGGGACTGTACGACAAATTCAAATGTACTACACAACCGATGGAGATAACATATCTACCAACCGGACAGAAGATAATGTTCTTTGGCGCTGACGACCCAGGAAAGATTAAATCAATAAAGGTGCCGTTTGGGTATATTGGATATCTGCACTTAGAAGAGCTGGACCAGTTCGCCGGGGAAGAAGAAGTCAGAAACATTGAACAATCTGTGCTTCGCGGTGGTGATATAGCAATAGAGATTAAAACCTTTAACCCTCCGCGCACGAAAGACAACTGGGCAAACAAATACTGCCTTGTGGAAAAACCGGGACAACTTATTCACACAAGCACGTATCAAACAACGCCGCCTGAATGGCTGGGGCAGCGGTTTCTTGATGACGCAGAATATTTGAAGCAGCTTAACTATGCGGCGTATGAACACGAGTATTTGGGCGTTGCAAACGGCACTGGCGGCAATGTATTCGATAATGTGACGATTCGTGATATTACGGACGACGAGATTACAAACTTTGACAGGCTGTACTACGGGATTGACTGGGGATGGATGCCTGATCCGTTTGCCTGGGGGAAAATGTACTTCAACGCAGCGCAACGTAAACTGTATGTCTTTGATGAATATGTGATAAACAAGCAGTCAAACAAGGAAACGGCAGATTATCTGGTTGAGGAAAAAGGCATTACGGGCGGCGATATGATTATTGCTGATAGCGCAGAGCCGAAGTCTATCAACGACTATAAAAGTTATGGGCTGTACTGTGTGCCAGTAGAGAAGAAGCCCGGAAGTGTAAACTACCGAATGAAATGGATGCAGTCTTTGACGGAAATAGTGATAGATTCCGGGCGGTGCCCAAATGCCGCAAGCGAATTCTTGAATTATGAATATGAACGCGATAAGGACGGCAATATTATAAGCGGTTATCCAGATAAGAACAATCACATGATTGATGCCGTATCATATGGCATGTTCCCAATGTGGCGAATAGGTGGAGAATAACCATGTTCAGAAAATTTATAGATTGGGTAAGGCAGGTGCTACAAAAATTGATTAGCAAAAGCAATGTAAAAGAAAAACTGCATATCGATGTGGCTGTGAGCGATAAGATGTCGAATGCTATATCCTTATGGTCTAGCATCTACGAAGACAAAGCCCCGTGGCTGTCTGATACCGTGCAGTCGATGAATCTTGGAAGCGCTATTGCTTCGGAAGTGGCACGGCTTGTCACAATCGAAATGAAATCGGAAATCACCGGCTCGCCCAGAGCGGACTATCTGCAAGAGCAGTATCAAGTCATTCTGGACAACCTGCGGACGTATTGCGAATACGGTTGTGCTAAGGGCGGCATTGCATTTAAACCGTATGTAGATGGTGGCACGATAGCCGTTGACGCTGTTCACGCAGATAGATTCTTTCCCACGAAGTTTGACAGCGCAGGCAACATAACAGGCGCGGTATTTGTTGAGCGGATAACAAAGGGCAAGAAATACTATACCCGTTTTGAGCATGCCGAAATGACATATGCAGGTTATCAGATAGCCAACAAAGCCTATGAATCGGAAAACGAAAGCATGATTGGACGTGAAATATCGCTTGAAAGCGTCGAAGAATGGGCGAACATTGAGCCGGAAGCGTTGATTCAGAACGTAGAGAAGCCATTATTTGCATATTTCAAGGTGGCGCAAGCTAATGCAATAGATTCCAACTCACCGCTGGGCGTATCGGTTTATTCGAGAGCAGTTAATCAGATAGAAGAGGCCGACAAGCAGTACAGCCGTATGCTGTGGGAGTTTGAGGGCGGCGAACTGGCCGTTGATGCTGATGATACGTTGTTTAAGGAGCCCGGAACAAAGAACATCAAGTTGCCAAAAGGCAAAGAGCGGTTGTTCAGGGCGCATCAAATAGGCGTAGGCGATGGAAAGAACCCAATACAGGTGTTTTCGCCCGACCTGCGAGATCAATCCATCATAAACGGGCTAAACAAGATATTACAGCGCGTAGAGTTTAACAGTGGCCTTGCCTACGGAACAATATCAGACCCGCAGAATGTAGATAAAACAGCGGAAGAAATCAAGGCCAGCAAGCAGCGGTCGTATGCAAATGTCGCCGACAACCAAAAATCGCTTGAAGTGGCGCTTAGGCAGCTTGTGTATGCTATGGACGTGTGGGCGACAATAGGCAACCTTGCGCCGAAGGGTGAGCACGAAATCAGCTTTGAGTGGGATGATAGCCTGATTACGGACCGCGAAAAAGAATTCAATCAGCGGATGTTGCTTATGCAAATGGGTGAAATGCAAAAAGGCGAGCTTAGAGCGTGGTATCTTGGCGAAACCTTAGAGCAAGCACAAGAGCAGCTGGCAGGTGCGGAAGAATTAGTGGAGTAGGCAGATGAGGATTACGCCTGATTATTTATACGGGCTTCCACAGCCGATTATAGATATATTCTACGGGGTAGAAAATTTTATAATATCCGATATCGCCCGGCGTATCAAGAAGATGGGCAAGGCAACCAGTACAGCAGAGATACAGCGGATTGTTCTTGAAGCAATGGGCGTTGGCGTAGACGATATAAACACCATGATAGCGGCGGCGCTTGATACCACAGAGCATGAAGTTGAGCGGATATTCTCGGAAGCTATGGGCAATGCTGTAATGCCTGGCAACACATGGGCGCAGCAGGTAGGACAAGCGGCGGCTAAAACCGCTATTGGCGATCTGCGCAACCTAACAAACACTGCCGGGTATGTGATGAACAACGGGCAGTTTAGCATGTGGACGGACGCATACAGACAGACGTTGTCTACCGCGCAAATGCAGATATTATCCGGGGCCGTAGACTACAACACAGCAATCAGAAACGCCTTAAAGCCGTTCACCAGTCAAGGCTTAACCACGGTTGGATATGAAAGCGGCAGACGGGTAAGCATAGAAGCAGCGGCGCGTCAAAGCATAATGCAGGGCGCTAGAGATACCATACAGCAGATGTGGCGTGAAGACGCTGACAGAATGGGAACGGACGGCTGGGAGTTATCGGCGCATTTATACTGTGCGCCTGATCATGAGCCGTATCAAGGGAAACAGTATAGCCGCGAGGAGTACGAGGAATTAAACAACAACCTTGCGCGGCCTATCGGTACGCTAAACTGCCGGCACGTTGCATTCCCAATTATTCTAGGTGTGAGCGAGCCTGCCTACAGCGACGCAGAGCTTGCCGAAATGCGGCGAAAGAACGCAGAGGGTATTACATACGATGGCAAGCATTACACAGGATATGCAGCCACGCAGATGCAGCGTAGAATGGAACGCAGCATACGCAAAACAAAGCGCGAGTTGATAGAGTTTGACGAGGGCGGGCTTAAGGACGATTTTACAGCGTCCAGCATCCGTTTAAGGCGACAGCGAGACATGTACAAAGACTTCTGCGGCAAAGCTGGATTAACGCCACGCAGTGACTTGACACAGGTATCTGGTTATGGCAGAAGGATGAGCGGGAGGGTATTAACAGCAGAAAAGTCTAATGATTACTCTAGTAAGCGTAGAAATGAGAAAGCGTAAATTGCTGGCGTAAAATATAATAAAACACAGATCACAAAGGCGTTTCTTACGGGAAATGCCTTTTTTGATACATAAAATTAGCTGTCCGCAGGCGTACGATTGCGGATAGGCATGAGAAGCGACCTCGTATAAAAGCATACCGAATGGAGGAATTATGAAACGCGAATTTTTGAAGGAACTGGAACTGACAGACGAGGCTATCGACAAAATCATGGCTGAAAACGGCAAGGACATCGAGGGCTTCAAGTCTAAAGTGTCAACGCTGGAAACGGAACGCGACGGGTTGAAAACCCAACTCGACGAAGCCAACACACAGATTGAGGGCTTCAAGGAGCTTGATGTCGACGGTATCAAAGCCGCTGCGGACGAGTGGAAGCAGAAAGCGGAACAGGCAGAACAAGACGCGCAGAAGCAGCTTACAGAGCTTAAGTTCAACCACGCACTTGAAAGCAAACTGGCGGGAACAAAAGCCAAAGACACCACAATTGTGGCTGGGCTGCTTGATCGTGATGCATTGAAGCTAACCGATGACGGTATCCTCGGCCTGGACGAACAGCTTTCAAAAATCAAAGAGGAAAAAGGGTTCTTGTTTGAATCTGAAGACGACAAAGACCCCAAACTTGTAATCGGGGGCGGCACTGGCGGCTCATTAGAAGGTGATGCAAACGAAGCGTCGCTTAGGGCTGCTATGGGCCTGGGAACAGAAAAAGGAGATAAATAATGGCAAATAGTATTACTTTAGCAAAGAACTACACGGCGCTGCTTGACGAGGTATACAAAAACGCGTCCGTAACATCCGATCTCACAAGCGACCCAGCTATGGCACGCGCTGGCACGAACGCAAACGAGATCCTCTATCCGCAAATCTCGGTATCGGGGTTAGGTGACTACAGCCGTTCGAGTGGTTACACTGACGGCTCGGTTGACGTTGTGTGGAAGAGCACCACTTACAACTACGACCGTGGTACAAAGCTGACGGTTGACGCGATGGACGATCAGGAAACGTTCAACATTGCGTTTGGACAGGCTGGCGCTACATTGCAGCGCGAGAAGGTTGCGCCGGAAGCGGACGCTTTCACATTCGCAAAACTGGCGGGTATCACTGGCATTTCCAAAGCAACACCGGCAACGTATGCCACCGCAGACGCTTTTCTTACAGCATTGCTGACAGCAAAGACCAAGATGGATGAGGACGAAGTGCCGGAAGAAAACCGGTATCTGTATGCAACTCCTACGCTGGTGAATAGCCTGCTCGCGCTGGATTCCTACAAATCCAAGGAAGTATACGAGAGCTTTGCAAACGTCAAAAAAGTGCCGCAGGCGCGTTTCTACACGGCTATTAACTTGCTGGACGGCAAGACAACAGGTGAGGAAGCCGGGCACTATGCCAAAGCCGCTCCCGTGTATACCGTAACCGCAGCTGAACCCGCAGACTGGGCCACGAAGTACAAGGAGTATTATACCGTCAGTGATGGCGTTTACAGCAATGTAACTGGCGAAACTGCACCGTCTTGGGCAGCGGCCACCTATTACAAGAAAACGGCTGAGGGCGGGTCTGACATCAATTTCATGATCATCCACAAACCCGCTATCATCAAGCACGACAAGCACGTTGTGGGCAACATCATCGCACCGGCCAGCAACCCGAACAGCGATGCGTACATCCTGAAATACCGCAAATACGGTATCGTGGACGTGTACAACAACAAGGTTGCGGGTATCTATCTCAGCCACAAAGCATAAGGAGGAATACCATGAGACGAGTAGGAATGCCTGCGGGTAAACCAGCGGAGCCAATCAAGGCTCCAAAGCCTACCAAACCAGCGGAGCCAATCAAGGCTCCAAAGCCTACCCCTGCGCCCGCTAAGGGTGGAAAATAGGAGGTATTGGCATGTATGAAGTAATCAAGGCTTTTGCAGACGGCGAGAACGGCGTATTGCTGAAAGGTGGATATACTTATGCTGTGGGCGACAATTACCCGAAAAACGGGTTTCACGCTACACAGGAACACACAGGTTATCTGCTGGACAAGAAGTACATTAAGGCCGTAAAGCCAAAGCAGGAAGCCAAGAAGAACGACGAGGGGCGCGAATAAGCGCCCTTTTCTTATGGAGTGAATGAGAATGTATATCAATCGGGAAGAGTACGGAAAATACGGATATTCTGCTGTGCCGGAAACTGAATTTGAACGGTATGCCTACAACGCTGAAACGGTTGTGCGCAAGTACACGTTTGACCGCATCAGCGACGCAGATTTGCACCCGGACGAGATAGCCGATGCGGAAGTCAAGCGCATAGCTGAAATGAATCAGAGGGGCGTTTGTGAGCTTGTGGACGTGCTGCATAAACAGGAGCAGGAAACAGTCGGCGATGCAGGCGCGGCAATCAAATCTTTTTCCAATGAGGGGTATTCTGAAACGCTGGACACATCCGGCCAGAGCGCTGAGGTAGTGCAAGGAAAAATTCAGAGTATCATGCGTTCTTATTTCACATCCGAGCAACTTTTCCGGGGGGTGACGTGATGTTTGCGGCGAATGTTAGCACAACCGTATACAACAAATGGCATAACCCCGCCACGAAGAAAGACGAGTGGCTCCGGTTTGTCATTCCGGTATTAGTGCGCTGGAAGTCGCATACAGAGCGTAACGTGTCCGGCACATCGGCAAGCGTGGCAAATACCTATGTGGTTATCATGCCGCCGAGCGAGCAGTATACACCCGAAAGAGAGTGGAAGATACTTGAAGACAAAACCGGGTACTTCACTTTGCAAAAAGGCGATCTGTTGGCGCTGGGTGAGGTAGACACAGAAATAACAGGTGTTACGCCTAACCGCGAACCAGAAGTAAAAGCCGCGTTGTCGCCAAACGTAATGACAATCAAGAGCATTGAGGACAACACCAGAGTGGCACACGGTAAGCACTATCGGTTGGAGGGCTTCTGATGGCAAAGGATATCAGCTTTGAATGGTATATGCCGATTGATCGGGTTATCCGTGACGTTGGTGTAAATAAAAATCTGATGGAGTTTGCGGCGCGGGAGTGGCATAGGTTGTACTATCCGTTTGTACCGTACAGGGCTGGGCAGCTTGCGAGGCAGGTTAACTTCTTTGCGTCGGATTCAGTTGGCGTAATCGATCACACAGTAGGTTATGCAAACAAACAGTACAACGGCGTGGGGTTTAACTTCAACAGAACCGTACATCCGCTGGCATCCGCATTTTGGGATAGGGCTGCAATGGCCGCAGGAAAAGGTGCTGCGCTTGCTAAAAGCATGCAGGCGTTTGTAAGCAGAGGTGGGAAATGAACATAGACAAAGCACTGCAAGAGTGGATTATGCAAAACGAATCGTTGACGGACAATCCGTTGTTTTACTGGCTCAACGCTCATAACGGCGCGGTTGCGGTTATACCGATACCGACAGAAAGCGGAGCGGAGTTCATCGGTGATTATAAAGAGGTCACATACGATTTCATGATGCAGGCTTCGTTTGACGTTTCCACCACCACGGACGACTTGAACACAGAAAACATGATGACGCTGCGCGAGTGGCAAGACTGGATAGACGAGCAGGAACGCAACGAGAATTACCCCGATTTTGGGGAAAAGTACAGCTGCTATGAACTGCAAAACCTGTCCGATATGCCAACAATGGCAGGCGTTGACAACGACAGCGGGATAGCGATATTTCAGTTTCCCGCAAGACTAACATTTTTAAAGGAGATATAGAAATGGCAGAATTGACAAGGGTAAAAAAGCACTTGAATTACCTGTTTTTGGACACAACTCCGGGCGAAACTTCTGCAACTTGGAAGCGGGCGGGTAAATCAACGGACTTTGCAATTGCGATGAACAATGAGCAGGAAACGTTTGATTACATCGCAGACGAAAGCCCAACAACGGAGCTTAAAAGCTACAAGCCTACGGTGGCGCAGACGCAGGCAGCTTATATCGGAGATTCAATCTACGATTATGTGTTTGACTTGTACAACCAGCAGGCAACGGGCAGTGACGCTGTCAGCAAGGGTATGATTGTGTACCAGCAAAAGAGCGGAACGGGCGAAAGCGCCCCGAATGTAGCGATTCAGTTTGAAGCACTGATCACGATTGACACGTACGATATCGTGGCGGGTACAATCACCTACACAATTGAACAGCGCGGCACGGCCACAAAAGGCACTGCTGTTGTAACAGATGGAGCGCCGGTATTCACGGCGGCAGCAGCGTAGAACGAAGGGGGAGGGCTTTAACCGGCCCTCTCTATTCAAATTAAGGAGATATGGACATGGGCATTGTTGTAAATTTTGGTAAGAAGGAATTACCGCCTATCAGCATAAACGGGCAGGATTTCACGTTGAAGATTTCGGAAGCGGATATTGCCGCAGATTTGGCGGTTATCATGGAATCATCCGGTGAGGTTATCAAAAACAAAACGGATTTCCCTGATTACAAAATGGGCGATGACATAAAGGACATACCAGCCGAAGCCGTAGACGCTATGGTGTCGAGCGGCAAGACGGTTACAGACATAAAGACAGCGGGAATGCGGTTGATTGAAAAAATGTTCGGCAAAGGCGCGTACAAGAAGATCACAGCGGGCAGTTATTTCACTTCTGACGATGATTTGGAAGTAGTGCAAAGCGTACTTACGGCGGTGAACGAATACAAAGCGCAGGAGCGCCGCGAGAAAAACACGCTTGAAGGTAGCAAAAAGGCGAAGTAATGCTATCGCTATCAAAACGGCGCTGTGACACTCTGCCGGAGGAAATAGACGGCTGCGAGATTGACGCGGGGTTTCGTACAATCCTCATGATACTGCGCCTACTGAACGAGCAAGAAGACGGTATTATGGCGGCGTTGGAAGACGCGCTACATTTCTTCTATGTAGATGAACGCCCGGAAGACGCACTCGATAAGATGTTTGATTTCATCCGAGGCGGAGATGCGCCAGAAGAAAACGACGAACCGCCGCGTATGGACTGGGAATTTGACGCAGCCGAGATATACGCTGATTTTCTCGCGATATACGGAATTGATTTATTGGAATCAACTATGCATTGGTACACATTCTTAGTAATGCTGGGCGGTATAATGGCGCGTGAAGGTGCGCTATCGTCAAAGGTACACACCCGGTTTATGGATTTGAAGGGGCTGAAAGGCAAGGAGCTTCTGGACGCACAAAGAGCAAAGGACAAGGTGCAGATACCCGAAAAGCTAACGCTTGAAGAACTGGAAGCCGAAGCGCAGACAGCGCAGGCCTACGAAGATGAATGGGGCAGCATTTGATTTTCTGCCGCCCTGGTGGTAAAATGTGGGTATCATTTTGGAAAGGTTGGTTGTGTTCTATGAAAAAGATTTTGCTTGTTGTGTTGTGTGTTGTGCTGGCGGTGAGTGCAGCGGCGTGCGGGGGAAACGCAGAGCCGGAAGATGCTAAAGCGCCGGAGAAAACCGCAGAGTCCATGCGAGAAGAATTTTTTGAAGCGTTTTATCAAATGCTTGGAGAAACAGAAAACTCGGAAGAAATAAAAGGACGGGTAAAGAAGTATGAAACGCAGGAAATGAATCAAAATTCAGATGATGAAAGGGAGTATAGTTTTACATGCGACACAGGCTTCAAAACGCCGCAAGAATCAATTGTTGCAATATGGACGAATGAAGATGGGGAGGCAAAAGCGATGGCGTGCGCCTCAAGTGGCAACGAGGGAAGACCAATATTTGAAGCAATGGTAAAGACTTTTGTTCCAGACATGGAGGCAGAAGCACTAAAGGACGAGTTGTTTGATTTCGCATATGTTAATGAATCTGATTCTACGGTTCAAATCGGTGATGCAACAATTACAAAAGCCTTTAACAACGGCGGGAATGTTGTTACCACTGGAGGTATAAGTGCCGTATACTCTGTATGTAAAACGGCTGACTTAGAGGATGAAGATTTTAAAGATTATTTTGACGAGCATAGAAATGCGTTAGAGATAGCCGTGCTGTTTTGATAGATTGTTAAGTGTTAATGTGGCCGCTCCAAACGGGGCGGTTTTCTTTTACCCTTGACAATTACATGTGAACGTGTTAACGTGTAATTGTTAGGAGGTGATGAGCATAAAAAATATTGCGTTTCAAGTTGACGATGAGCTGCACAAACGCATCAAACTACAAAGCACCAAAGAGGATAAGTCAATAAAAGAGTATATTGTTGAGCTTATCAAGGAAGACTTGAAAAAGAAAGAGAAATAAAGAAACAGCCCTCAACCGTGGAAAGTTTACAGGACTGTTTCAACCGCTAGGCCCCGAAGGACTTTGCATATACATTTTACCATGCAAACTTCTTTTGGGCAACTGAAAGGAGTTTTTTATATGGAAAAGAAAGGATTGCAGATATTTGACTATAAGCAAAATGATGTACGTACGTTTGTAAATGATGCAAAGCCGTGGTTTGCGCTTACTGATGTATGCCGTGTTTTGGAAGTGAAGAATCCATCTGTTACAGCCAAAAGGCTAGACCCTGATGAACGGTCTAAGTTTAACTTAGGTCGTCAGGGTAACACATGGTTTGTAAACGAATCCGGTCTATACAGCGTAATCCTGCGTAGCGACAAGCCGGAAGCAAAGCAGTTCAAGCGGTGGATAACGCACGAGGTGCTGCCTGCCATCCGTAAAACAGGCCAGTATGTAGCAAAACCGCAAACAAAAGCACTACCAGACCCGATGAAAGCAAAGCGGCTGGATATAGCGCAGCAGAACGTCAATGTGCGGACGGCTAAAATGTGGCTTGAGATTGCTGACCGTGAGAAAAACGAAGCGAAGAAAGCTGGGTATCTGCAAAGAGCGGAGTACGCGTTGCAGGGCAATACAATTGAAGCTGATATTTCTGCCGAAGAAGCGGCGTATAAGCTGGGGCAGGAATACAGAAGACACGGAAAGCCCTTAAAATCATCTGCGGTAACAAACTATATGATTGATCGCGGCGTTGCGCTCGGAATAATAGACGCAAGCGCGGCGGTCGAGCGAGAACACGTCTATAAGGCTTATAAAGAAGGATATTGTAGTTAGAAACAATGTAAACTAACCACCAACCCACGGGAAGGTGGTTTTTTAATGGGAGGAAATATGAAAAACACCAGTATCGCGTCTAACGTGACGCAAGAAAGGATTTCTGGATATAGCCACCTTGTTATAAAGGATAGGCAAATATATTTGGATGGCGTGGTAATAAAAGGCGTAATGAAGTATCGCCTAGAAGCAGAAGGCCACGGCAGGCCGACGCTAATGCTGGAGATAGTCGTTGATAATAAAGGCAATGCAACGCCCGAAGTTTCAACCTAGTTTGGAAGAAATGTAAGTGGTAGCGATTTTTGTCAGTATATCCATGCTAATAGAAGCCAATGCGCCCAGTCTTTCCTTTATTTTGGCCCATGCGCTTTTGGGGCGGATTGCATCTAAAAAATCTCTACCTTTAGGCGTTATGTCCTTCACAATAAAATCATGACTGGCTATCATGTCGCGATCTTCAGCGTCAAGCATGCCGTCATCAAGAAGCGCTTTCAGTGTATAAAGGATGATATCGCGCGAATAATCGGGCATCTCAGACGCGAGTTCATAGGAATCGGTGTCACATAAGATGCCATCTCTAAATCCTGCTAATAATTCGATTTTTAGCAAAACGTCACGGACACAGTCAGGGTTAAGCCGCATAGCAAGCACCACCTTTCCCGGAGATTATACCACGGCCATAAGGCCGAAACAACAAAACAGGAGATAACACATGGCACACGGCGGAGTAAAAATTGAAGTAAATCTGGATAAATCAAAGCTGCAAGGCTCTTTAAAAGGGCTCGAGGGCGAAATGGTTAAGAGCATGGCTATCTTTGAAGTCATGAAGCAAACCTTAACCAAAGTATTCGGCATGATTACGGATTCCGTAGATCAGGCAATGCGGCGTATTGACACTATGGATCAGTTTTCGCGTGTTATGAGTACCATGACAGGAAGCACGGATAAAGCCAATGCTGCGCTCGAAAGAACCAATGCTATTGTACAGGGCACAGCATTTGGCCTTGACACCGCTGCAAAGGGCGTACAAGCGTTTGTAGCTTCTGGCATGGAAGTCAGCAAGGCTACGGACACAATGGAAGCGTGGGGCGATGCAGTGGCCTTTTACACGAAGGGAACGAACGCAGAACTTGAAACGGTTTCCGCTGCGCTTCAGAAGATGCAAACAAAAGGCAACGTCACGATGGAGCACATGCAGATGATGCTTGAAGCGGGCATCCCTGCCATCCAGATATATGCGTCTGCGGTGGGTAAGTCTACTGAAGAAGTCACCGACCAGATGAGCAAAGGCGAGCTTAAGACGGAAGACTTTATTGTTGCTATGAACGGGGCGTTTAAGGCTGGGACGGCGGGATTTCCTGCTATTGCTGGCGCAGCAAAGCAAGCTGGTGCAAGCTGGCAGGGCAGCCAGGACAACATGAGGGCAGCTATTGCGCGTGGTACTGCGGCTATGTTAGAGCAGCTTGATGCTGTGTTTGACGTGAAAGGCGGCATGGTGAACTTTGGCAAGACGATGGAAAAGGTGTTGAAGACGCTTGCGCAGAATTTGGATGTGCTTATTCCGCTTGCCGTTGGTGCGGTTGGCGCAATCATGGCATTTAAGGGAGTTCAGGCGGTTATTGCTGGATTCAACGCGCTAAAAACAGCTATTGGCGGGGTATCGGCATTCTATAAAGCGTTTAACGCTGCAACCATAGCTATGAAAGCTGGTGTTGAAGGGGCTGCCGCATCTGTAAAACAGATGAATGCGGCTCTTTCTGCAACCATAGCAGGCGCGGTTATTGCGGGCGTAGTTGCGCTCATGGCGGTGATGGACGCGTTGTCTAACCGAGTGACGGAGTATAACGATATTGTTTCGGACGGTGTAGCAGCGGCGGAAGACCAACATCAAGCAAATCAATCCTTGATTGAATCAATGCAGGGCATCAGAAGCGAATACGAAAATGAAACTGCAATGGCTGAACAAACTGCAATCGCAAGCAGAAACCTGACTGATGAGCTGGCAAAGATGCAGGAGCAATACAAGAATTCGGCTGATGGCTCGAACGAACAGGCCGAAGCGCAGATTCGGATGAAACAGATAACGAATGAGCTTAATGGCAGCATTTCGGGGTTAGGTCTTGCGTTCGACGAGACTACGGGAAGCGTCAACATGAGCAATGACGCGATTAACGATGCAATTGACAGACAGGAACGATATAACAAAGCTGTGGCTGGGCTTAAGTATGTGAACGAATTGCGCGGAAAGGAAATAGAGCTAAAGGCACAACAAGCAATCACAGAAAAAAAGCTTGCCGCTGTACAAGAAGATTCGATTGAGTTGCTGGAAGGACAAGAGACTGGCTTTGGCGCTGTTGTAAATATATTAAGCAAGGGGGGGCCGCAGGCGTTAGCGTGGACAAAATCAGTAAAAAGAGTAATAGATTCCACTGAGGAGCTCACGGATGACCAAATAAAGCTCGCCGAACAAATGCAGTTTGCGGCTGAAGTGGCAGAAGAGCAGGCGAGATTATATCTTGAAGATTTGCAAGCTATGAATGCCAACGGTGAAGGAGTAGAAGATTTAGCGAGGCAGTATGGTATTTCTGTATCGGAAATAGAGTCTTGGATGCAGGGCCACAAAAAAGGGTTACAAGATTGGCAAGATTATCACGAAACCACCCTCAACGACGCAGGCGAGAACATAGAGCAGGTGGCAGCCCGGTGGGGAATGACAGTCGATGCAATACAGGCTGTTATGGACGAAAACGGCATTTCTTTGCAAGCGTGGGAGGACGAACAAGAAAAAATCTTGGAAGAGTGGAACAATGCAGTTCAAGCCAATAAAGACCTTGTTATAAACGGCATGAAAGAGTTGCCGACAGAGATGGAATATAGCCTTGACGATATGATTGAGGTAATGACTGAAAACGCAGAAAAGTATGATGCATGGCGTGGCAAAATGGCACAGGTGAGTAGTAAGCTGTCACCCGAGGTAATGTCTTACCTTGAGCAGCTTGGCCCCGGCACATCAAAGATATTAGATGACATTATAAATGACACTACTGGCGATAAGGCTTATGAACTGAACTTGGCATTCCAGAAGGTCGGCGAATCGGCTGTAGCAGGGGTAGAAGGAACGTACCCTGCCGTTCAGGCGGCGGGGATGGGGATGATGGACAACGCCGCAACGGGAATGTCGGCAAGCGATGCACCTAATGCAGCGTCTCAAGCTGTTGCAGACGGTGTTGTGTCCAACCTATCCAACGCCGACTATTCCACAATCACCGAAGCAATGGCAAACGCAATCAAGAGCGGCACGAATGCAGTACAGAATGCAGCGCAAAGTATGGCGAATGCGATAATCAAAATATTGACGGATATGTCCAACAAATCACAGACAACTACTGTGCAGATGATGACTAAAATCACTACAACCATATCCGGCAGGGTGAGTGTGGTTAGGTCGGCAATGCTGGGTGCGGCAAATGCCGTCAATACTGTGCTGCAAAGCATGGCTACCCAAGCTGGCGCAACGGCGTTGTCAATGATGAACGCTATTGTAAGTAGTATACAAAGCCAGGGCGCAGCCGTATCAAGCGCGATTCGATCGGTTATAATAGCCGCTCGATCGACGGCAGATGGCGCAGCAGATTGGGGATCGCTTGGGTATAGCATAGTATCTGGTATAGCATCTGGCGTACGGAACAACGCAGGAATATTAGCGCAGGCCGTAAGAGATGTTGTTCAGCAAGGGCTAAACGCCGGCAAAGCTAAAGCCGAGGTTAATTCGCCGTCGCGGTTGTTCGGTCGTGAGCTTGGCCTTCCCATATCCGAAGGCGTGGCAGAGTATATAGCGAAAGGCTCGCCCGATGCAGTAACCAGTATACAGAAGATGATCAACGACATGACAAAGGCGAGCACACGGGGAGTCAGCGTAAACGTTGCTGCCGGTGTTGCCGCGCAAAGTGTCGCAGCATCAAGCGCAGCGAATATATCGGTGCAAAATGCGTTGCTTCACGAGCAAAATACAATACTGTCTAAATTGCTCAATAAGGATATGTCCGTAAAAATCGGAAACAGGGTTGTCGCCCAAGCAGCCAATGAGGGCAACAAAGACATGGGGGCACACATAAGCAAGGGGGCGTTTTCAAATGCTTACTAATGGATATATAGCTTTTGGCTCTACAAAAGTACAAGCTGAATCAATAGACGCGATAGTGGTGCCTTATCCGTCAGTCGGGGGAGCCGAATTTAGCGTGGAGGCTCAAAGGCTAGAAGAAAGGAACGCGAACGGGGCATTTATCGGTCAGCAGATAGGTGCTCCGATTATAACAATGAATCTCGAATGGGAAAAGATAGACACTGCTGCATGGTGGAGCATAACCGGATTTTTAGATGGAGTCGGGGATGTGTTCTGGTGTCGCTATTTTAGTCATACATCGGGGCAGTGGGAAACCGGAGAGTTTGTTAAGCGCGGAGATACATTTTGCAACCCAGTGCGGGTTAACAAGATTACGGGCGTTCCAGCATATTATGCGGGCGCTGGTTTTGTAATGGAAAGCGTGGGAGGCTAATAATGCAGATCACATCAGCGCCATATCGGGCAGAGATGGCTCGCACAATACGAGATCGTCAGTATATTCGTGTGACGTTTGGCATCGTGAATTTGAACGCCAGCGGAGATGCGTCACTGGCAGCGGATGATAGTGAATACTTCTCGAGATTGACATCCATCCCGTACAATACCGGCGTGCCAAAGAACACGTATGCAACATTTGAGAAAGGGCGCATGCGTGTAGATGGTAGTCAATTAGTAGCATCTGAAAAGGTTATCCATCCGCAGGGATGGGCTTCTCATACGATTACAGACGAGGGCGGTATATTTCAACAAAAACCCGTAGTCAGTGTGCGTTTTTCACAGATGCACACCTGCCCAGGGCTAACATTCACATTTGACGAAAGTACGCGGGACTACCCGGAAGAAATCATTGTGGATGTATATCAGAACAGCACCCGCGCCGGGAGCTATACCCTATACCCGGACGACAGCACATATATATTCCGGCAAGAGCTGCCCAGCTTCAACAATTTGCGCATAACGTATGTGAAGGGCAAGCCGTATCACCGAGCGCGGCTACAGCAGCTATTATTTGGGATTGGGTTGATATTCACCAATACCGAGACGAGCAAGGCCACCCAAATAGTGGATATTGACCCGGTAATGCGCCGGATTGAAGATAACACTTTCGAGTTTACCATCATCAATGAGGATGGCATGTACGATCCGGACAGGCCGCGCGGCGTGTGGGATTGGGTTGACCAGCAACAGCCCGTCACGGTGGATTACGGGCAGAACGTCCGCGCCGGTATAACCTGGGCGGATGCACGCGCATCGACTTGGGCGAATGCACGAAACATGACGTGGGAGAATGCCCGCGAAGGTGGATTTGTTGAATGGGTGAACGGCAGCCGTTATGTGCTTACCGGGCAACCGGAAGCGTCAGGAATGTTGGCGACGTTCCACGCACGGAGTCGGCTAATGTCGCTCGTCGATCAGTACCACAAAGGCGACTATGCTCCGCAGGGGGTTACCTTGTACGATTTGGCGCTGCGCGTAATAAACGACGCGAACATCCCGCCTATCTATGAGGGCGAGTTGCCGTATGTGCTGCATAATAGCCTAAGAGATATAAGGACGACCGCCCCGCTGCCCAAAACATCACACAGGGAATGCTTGCATTATATAGCCCATGCAGCAGGGCTGGTGGCGTATACGGACAGGCGCGGGGTTATACGGCTAGAGCCGATTGATGATGCACAGTACGATTTCGAGATGAACTTTGACACGCTTAAGGGGTGGCCGGATATCACCAAAACGCCGCCATTAAAAGGCGTGAGGGTGCTTGTGTATTCATATAAGCCAGCAACCGAGCCGGTGGAGCTGCACAAAGCCACCTACAGTCCGGGCAGTTATATGGTCGAGTTTGATTTTGCTGCCAATCTGACGATTACAGGGGCCACGCTAAACGCTGTCACGAGCGGCACAGCGCAGTTCACCGTAGCGACGAGGGGCGAGGTCATCATAAGCGGCAGGCCCATTGAAGCATCAACGTCAAGCATAACGGCACTCACTGGCATAGATGGCGAGATGGAAGAGGTAGATAACCCACTCATGACAGATCGGTCTGCTGCAACTGCGTTGGCGAACCACATCAAGAACTACCTGCAGTATCGCGTGACTTATGAATGCGAATACCGGGGCAATCCGGAAGTGGACTGCATGGACAAGGTGCATATGCAGAGTCGATATGATCCGCGGTTCACGGCACGAATCTTAAAACATGAACTTACGTTTGACGGTGCGCTGTATGGAACCGTCGTGGCGAAAAGGATGGTGAGCAAATGAAATACACAGATACCTATCAGTTTAAAAAACCGGAAGATCACGAAGCCGTTGAGATCAATGATATCAATAGCAATATGGATGCAATTGATGCGGAGTTATATCTCCAAGATGGCGCCCTTTCGGTACATCAAACAGCCCCTGTGCTAGATCACCCGGACGGTAGCGTGACAGCCGAAAAAATAGCGGTGGGCGCGGTGACCGATGACAAGATATCGAGCGATCGGCTAGATGGCGTTGAGCTGGAGCTTCCACAAAAAGAGGATAAATCAAATAGAGGCGTGGCAGGGGGATATGCGGAGCTTGACGCAAACGGTAATGTGCCATCCTCACAGCTACCGTCATATGTCGACGATGTCCTCGAGTATGCCTCTTTAAGCGTATTCCCCGCTGTTGGTGAAAGCGGCAAGATATACGTCGCTTTAGATACCAACAAGACGTATCGCTGGGGCGGCACTTCATATGTCGTGATCTCCGAAACTATTTCATTAGGCGAAACATCCTCGACGGCTTATCGTGGAGATCGCGGGAAGATTGCATATGACCACAGTCAGGTAACGGGAAATCCACACGGCGTGACAAAAGCTGATGTCGGGCTTGGTGATGTCACCAACGACGCGCAGGTGAAACGCAGCGAGGTTGTGCACACCACAGGGAACAGCACCACAAGTGTTATGAGCCAAAAAGGGGTTTCGGACGCCATATCACAAGCAGGTGGCGGCGATATGCTTAAAAGTGATTATGACACAAACAATAATATGGCGGCAGATAAAGCAGATGCTCTAACAACGGCACGGACAATTGCTCTTTCTGGTGATGCCACAGGTTCTGCAAGTTTCGACGGCTCCGCAAACGTAACAATTGCCGTTACTGTAAACGAAATACAGGAGGTAACATTCTGATGGCTTGGATACCACCTAAAACAGACTGGAAAGCAACGGACGGCTTCGATCTGTATACTGATTATTTCCGCATTAAAAACAATATCCTTTGGCTACAACATTTAATTAGCGAGGAACATGCTCCATTTCCCATCATGGAGATGCAGGATTATGGCATTGATGATATTGGCTTTGCGGATTTTTATAACAACGTCGAACGCAACATTGACATTTTGGCAGATGCCGGATTCAGAAACCCCAAAATCCCGCCAACAAAGACATGGGTGGCAAACAAAGCAATCTGGACGCACGCCGATCTGAACAGGATTGAATGGTCTCTCTTAATTATATATAACGACATATTAAACACATGGGCTAATCGTCCGGTGCTGTCAATGGTGCTGGGCGTAAACCAATACATAGCACCCAAAATATCGGTATAGGAGGTATAGAAATGGCAAAACCATATAAAGACATGATTGTAGACGAGCAGGACGGGAGAATAAGGTACAATCTCGTTGGTCGCGGTGGAGATGTTGTGCAAGCGGACGTTGCCCTAGAGGTAGCAAGCACGGTGCTGCAGCAGGGCGATACATACGGCGCAAAGGAAATGAACACCTTCATCACCCGCAGC
>DHOG01000037.1:0-7909 GCA_002410715.1 Ruminococcaceae bacterium UBA5396
GCCGATATGACATACCGTGAATGGTACGGTAAATATGTTAAAGGCCATGAAGACGAAATGCTTGCGGAGCAAAAATACAAAAACGGTATGGCCGACGCAAAGCAATATGAAGAATATAAAGCGACGCTTGGGAAATTGGCCCCACGCACTCTTGAACATTTCCAAAACTTGAAATATACCGCCCCTGCGGAGTGGAATATGCTAAAATCACGCTACCGCAGTCAAAACTACAAAAACCGAAAATACGGGAAATAAGCCGGTTTAAACGCCTTTTAAACGGCGTTTTTTAATCATATAAAATCACTTTAAAAGGAGCTACTAAAATGAAAAAAACAAAATATTCACCTTTTGGCATTCCACGTTATTGCTGTTTTGCCGGCGGTGGAACTGCCCAGCCTGCCGATCCGGCACCAGCTGACCCAGCCCCTACTGACCCCACTCCAGCAGAGCCGGCTCCCAAACCTGCGCCTGCCGACCCGGCACAAAAAGCCACCAAACCGCAACCCAATAAAACGGAAACGACAGAAACGGTAAAAGGGACAGAAAATACATTTACCGCCGAACAGTTGGAAACCGCAAAAAAGCAGGCCGCTTCCGATGCCGTGGACTCGGATAAAAAGCATTTAGAAGAGGCTAAGGATTTTGAAAAAATGACCGACGCTGAAAAAGTCATATATTTACAGAAACAGATGGCAGATGAAAAACTTACAGACTACACTTCTAAAAAGCTTTCAGAATCCGGCCTTCCCACTGAACTTGCCAATTTTGCGAAAGGGACGGATGAAAAAAACACCGACGAACGTGTAAAGGTACTGAAAAACGCATTTGATAAAGGTGTTCAATCCGGTGTGGAACAACGTTTTAAGGCCAACGGCTATGTGCCAAAAGGTACGGCTGCAGGTAAACAGGGACAAAACGCAAAAAAGCGTGAGCGCGGCGTTACCGTAAAATAAGAAAGGAGTTAATTTTATATGGCAAATAATATTGAATATTCAGAAGCATATCAAAATTTTATTGATGAGGAACTGGAAGCTAAATCTTCCACACAGTGGATGGTTCCTAATGACGAACAGATTGATTACAGCGGCGGCAAAGATGTTAAAATCGCCCAGCTAAGTGTCAGCGGCCTTGGAAACTACAACAGTGCCGGTACAAACAAATATCCGTCCGGCAGTGTAAAACTCGGGTGGAAAACGTACACGATGGAAATGGACAGAGCCGTTAAATTTGAACTTGGAAGGCTTGATCCGAACGATTCCCATTTTATGGCCACCACGGAAAATGTGACGCGTGAATTTGCCCGGAAGCAGTTAGTCCCTGAACAGGATATGTTCCGCTTTAACCGGATTTACTCAAAACTCGCGGCCAGCGATACATACAAAGATACCCACATACTTAAAGTGGGCGCTTCGGACGCAGCTACCAGTGTCGAAAATGCCTTGAAAAAAGTGTCCGTTGTTGTGAAAGATGATTCCGGAGACGATGCTGATTTTGTGTCATTCGTATCTTTAAAAAACGAGCAGGCTTTCCGTGATGAATCAAAAAACACAAACAATTCCGTTACATTCCAGCGGGAAATTTCCGTTAACGGCGTTTCATACAGAGGCGCGGTATTAAATGATATGCCATGCATTTTCGTGCCGTCTAAGCGTCTGCAGACCGTCATCAAGATTCTTGACGGGCGCACGGAAGGTCAGGAAGCCGGAGGTATAACCGCCGACAGCACATCGGAACAGATTGAATTTTTGACTATGAATTCCTCCGCACCTGTTGCTGCCAGTAAAATTGACAGCCTGAAAATTTTCAGCGCGGATGAAAATCAAACCGGCGATGAAACTACTATCAACTATCATCTTTTATATGACTTGTGGGTACTGGAAAATCAGATTCCTACGCTGGCAGCCTGTGTCCGCAATAAAGTCTAACAAGCGTTTGCCAAAATGAAGGGAGATTATTATGATCAAATTAAAAAAGGGCGGCGTTGTGCGGGAAGTCCAAACACAGCGTGAAGCCGATTATTATGCTAAATTTGGGTACAAAACCGTAAATAATTCCGGTGGAAGCAAAAAGCCGTTAAGCTCCGGTAAGAAAGGTACGCCGAAGGAGGAATAGCAATGGCAGCGGCAGACCGAGAAAAAGTTGAAGCGAGAGTTATAACCGCCATTCCTGATATTTCTTCCGATGAAGCAAAAGATTATGTTAATCAGGCCGAAGAATATTTTTTAGCAAAAACCGGCCACAGGTCGGTACCTGACCGAGCCACTTATTTATGGGGCGATATAGCTATAGCCATCGGCAGAAGCGGACAGGTATCGGCAGGCTCGGCAATAAGTTCCCAAATAGTAACATCCGTAAAACGGGGCGATACAACAATTGAATACGGCGGCAATTCCGGCAGCTCGGGAAGCGGCAGTTCCAGCAGCGGGTTAAGCGGGATTGACGCGCGAATAGCGATGTTTAAGGTGGCAAGATGCCGATGACTGAACAGGAAGCAATTGAAAGCACATACTTTGACCTCTGCGAAACCTATCGCCGCTCCGATGTTAAAAATCCGGATACCAAGCAGACCGAACAAACTGAAACCGCTGTCCTGCGAAACCTTCCCTGCGCTTTATCACAAAACAAAGCCGCCAATTTATCATTAAGCGGAAACTATGGCAAGGCAGCCGGAACTTATACGTTGTTTTGCGCACCCAACGCCGATATAAGAAAAGGCGATAAAGTCGTGGTTACTACCAGCGCAGGACAGGTTTTTACACTCTGGGCAGGAAAAGGGTTTCAATACACGGAATCTCACAGCGAGATACCGCTGTCGGAGGACAGTTAAATTATGCTTATTGATCCGCAGCCGTATAAGGGTTTTATAAAAAGATTACAAAAAGTCCGGGAAGCTGCAAAAGCGCAGGCCAGTGCCGAACTTAATACCATTGCTGACAGGCATCTTGCCCGCTGTAAGGATAACACTGCTACCGGAAGCAGTCCCTATTCCCCAACACTCGGCCCCGCATGGGACAGAAGCGGCGTTATAGAAACCATAGGCGGTTTGCAGGCTGAAGTCTTTAATCCAAAGGATTATGCTTCATTTTATGAACTTGGCCACCGGCAAGAGCCGGGCAGACTCGTTTTTATCGAACTGCGGCCCGGCGAATCCAAGTACGGCTATTCCGCGCAGATGGTGAAATCCGGAAAACACAAAGGCCAATGGGGAATTTGGATTAGGCTGAAAAAACCGTATGTAAAAGGCGCATTTGTCATGACGGATAGTGAGAAAAAAGCCCAAAAAGAACTTGACGCAGCCGCTCGGCGTATCGAGAAGACTATTCAAAGGGGGATTGGGTAATGGATATTTTCAATATCTGCCTTGCCGCATTATCGAAAGGCCTTGACGGACTTTACCCGGATATTCCGGTTTACCCCGAATGGATACCTGATAAACTGCCGGAACGCTGCTTTTTAATCGGTTTTGCCGGCAATACGGATGTAACGCGGGAACTTGGAGGCAGAGTACGGGTTTCCGGCAAATTTGATATTACCTATTTGCCATCTAAAAAAATAAATGATTTAAAAATCAAAAACGAACTAAATAAAATCTTTGCAGCGCTCAGCCTCCAATTAACGCAAATAACAAATAACGGCTGTACGCTGAAATTATTAAACCACACACGCCATGACGACGGTGATGAACTTCATGCTCTGTGTGATTTCAGCACATATTTGTATCCTATCGACAATACGCCGAAGATTAAAAATATTGATATTGATAAGGGGGCCTTAAAATAATGGCAAAAGAAGAAAGATCAAATGCCGGTACAACTCAAAAAAAGAAAACGGCAGAGCCTGAATTTCTTGGCAGTCAGTTAACCGATGCGGCAACGGGCGTAAACCGTGATGTTATGTCGGTAGTACTATCGCCTGACGCACAATATACCGAAGCGAAAGCACGAAACCTTATTAAAAAATTTTTAATAAAGGAGGTTACGCATAATGGCGGGAGGAAACTGGGCAACTCAAAATAAAATATTGCCGGGTGTATATATCAATTACTCCGGCAACGGAAATAATCCAAGCGTAGAGGGCGACAGTGGTATCGTCGGTATTCCGGCAATATTGCCATGGTTAAAAGAAAAGACGTTAATTTCATTGACAAGGAAAGAATCAAAATCTTTAGAATCTGATTTTGGTAAAGATGCGCTGCTGATTACAGAGGCAATGAAAAATTCAGCGCATGTTTTTTTATTTCGGGTAAATACTGGTGAGAAAGCCGCCGCAACAATCGGAAATCTTGTCTGTACTGCCCTTTATTCCGGCGTTTACGGGAACCGGCTAAGTGTTTCGATTGAGAACACCGTTGGACAAACGGACAAATACGACGTAATTACATGGCTGGATACTACGGAAATCGACCGCCAGACCGTGGCGGACATAACAAGCTTCGCGGCTAATAAATGGATTGCATTTTCAAAGGCAGCCACCGACACCACGTTATCGGTAAACGCCGGAACAACTTTGTCAGGCGGCACAAACGGTACTCCCACAAGCGCGGATTATGTGGACTTTCTTAACCAAATAGAACTGCAGACAGTCAACGCCGTCGCCTGCCCAACGGACGACGCGGATATAAAAGCCCTTTTTATAGCGTTTGCAAAACGTATGATTAACGATGACGGTAAATATCTTCAGGTTGTTGTCCCTGATTCGGAGGCAAATTTTGAGGGCGTTATATCCGTCAAAAACGGAGTTATCCTTGAAGACGGAACTCATATTGACAATGTGGCGGCCACCGCTTACATTGCGGGAGCAACAGCAGGCTGCCCGTTAAAAGAAAGCCTGACTAACGCAAACTACATAGGCGCGGTTGACGTTGATGAACGATATACAACAGCACAGCAGATCGAATACGCAAAATCAGGGCATATGGTATTTATCCCTTCGCCTGTAGGCGGCAACAGCGTATTAATCCAAAAGGACATTAATACACTGACGGTATTTACATCAAGCCGTACATACGCTATGAGCAAAAATAAGGTTATACGTATTCTATTTAACATTTGTAACGAAATAAGCAATCGCGGAATGCTTTATTACAGCGGTAAAGTTGCCAATAACGAAGACGGGCGCAAGCTGTTCCAGTCGGACATCCTATCATACTTCCGGTCTTTGGAAGCGGAAGGCGTGCTGCATGACGTTGCGCCGGAAGACATTACAGTATCCAAAGGCGAACTTATAGACGCAGTTGTAGTTCAGTATGGCGTGCGCCCGGTCGATGTAATCGAAACAATTTACAACACAATTGTGGTAGAAGGTTAAAGGGGTGAAAAACAATGGCACAAACAGAATGGCGGCAGGGTGATTCCATTAACGCCAAAGAAGGGAAAGCATTTGTTACAGTTGGAGGAAGAAATTACGATCTGTTTTACGCGATCAAAATCGAATCTAAAATTACTAAAAACAAAGAAGACGAAAAGGTAGTAGGTAAACGGTCCGTAGGTAAAAAAACCACGTCATGGTCCGGATCAGGTACTTTAACGGTTCATGCCGTTACAAGCCTTTTTAAGCAGATGTTTGTAGACTATGCCAACGGTGGAACCGACCAATATTTTTCTTTACAACTTACAAATGAAGATCTTTCCACTAAGTGGGGACGTGAAACCAAAGTTCTGACCGGATGTAATTTTGACGAAATCGACTTCGCAAATCTGGACAGTGACGACGGCGTTTTAGAGCAGGAACTTCCGTTTACATTTGACGGAGTGGAATTACTGGAAAAATTCAGTTCATAACACATTATTCAGGAGGAAATATTATGTCACTAACCGCATTTTTCAGAGAAAACGCAAAAAAACCGGAAAAACAGAAAATCATAGTAAGCGACCGGTTCCGCGACGAAAAAGGAAATCCGATACCGTGGGAAATCCAAGCGATTTCAGAAAACGAAGATTCAAAAATAAAAAGCGACTGTACCGTTAAGACAATTTTTAAAGGCAGACAAACTTCAAAATTTAACAATCAAAAATACATGAACAAACTTATAGCCGCCTGTGTTGTTTATCCCGACCTTAAAAGCGCTGAACTTCAAAAAAACTATGGCGTTACAAGCGATGATGAACTCTTAAAAGCTATGCTGCTTTCGGGAGAGCATGCAAACCTTCAGCAGGTAGTCAGTGAAATCAATAAATTTGATATTGACCAAACGGAAACAACAAAAGATGAAATAAAAAACTCCTAAGGGCCGGGGACGCTGAAACAAACTATGCGTATTACGCACTCGTAAAATTTCACCGTTTTCCCGGCGAACTTTTTCGGCGGCCTTGGTATGAGCGGGCTGTTATATACGCATTTATTGACGAAAAAGTCCGGCAGGATAAAATTGAGGCTGCACGAATAAGACGCAGCGGAAGGAGGCGGTAACATTGGCAACCGTATCATCTATGCTTGATTTACAAGATGGCTTTACAAAAACTATAGATAACGCAATAAATGCCATGAACCGCTTAACATCTTCCATTGATGTCCTAAACCGTTCGGTAAGCATGCCAAAAATGGATAAACCGTTCAGTGAGATCCACAATGAAGCCGGCGCTGCCGACACATCGGTGGAACAGCTGACTTCTTCCGTTGACCGGCTGGTGCGAGGCATGGAAAACCTTCAGATGTCTTCCCGAATGGATAATGTCGACAGGGAATTCGGAGAAGTACGGCAGGAAGTTACACATACAAACGAACAGCTTGATATCCTTAATAATAATCTTAGAATGACCGGAACACAAACAAGATCCGTTACAGCGGTTGCGTCCGGTTTTGGCGGCCTCAGCAAAGCTATCCTTGTAGCTAATAACGGAATCCAGCTAATTCAAACCGCCATACAGGGTATTAACCGGCTTGGCAGTCAGGCCGATACGCGTATAGGCGTGGATGCCCGCCTTAGTTTAATAAATGACGGACTGCAAACACAGGCACAGCTTGAAAATAAAGTAATGGCTGCGTCAAATGCAACAAGGACGTCATACGCCGCTACCGCAGCGCTCGTTGCCAGCATGGGACGGCAGGACTATTTCAAGGGTAAAAACGATGAAGCGATTCAATTCGCATCGACCGTCAATAAGGGCCTTGTTGTCAGCGGCGCGTCGGCGACGGAAGCAGCCGGAGCCATTACACAGCTGACCCAAGGCCTCGCTTCCGGCGTGCTGCGCGGCGACGAATTCAACAGCATTATGGAAAATGCCCCTATACTCGCTGAAATGATGACTAAATCTATGGGAATCACTAAAGGCCAGTTGCGCAGCATGGCCGAAAACGGAAAGCTTACTACAGACGTGGTGGTCAGTTCCATCATGGCGCAGTCCTCAACACTCGACCAGCAGTTTGCAAAAATGCCGATGACATTCAGCCAAGCTAAAACGGTTATGGGGAACGATATAAGTCAAATGATGGACTATCTGTCCCAGCCCGGCCACGCAATAGACATTATAATCGAAAAAATAGAAGAAATGACGGCATACCTTAATACACCGCAGGGAACCGCCCTGATGAACAACATTTCAGCCGCCCTTACAACTGCGGCAAATTTACTGTCCGGATTTTTAAGCATTGCAATCAACACTTACCAATTCTTCGCGGATAACTGGTCGTGGATCGGGCCGATCATTTTAGGCGTTGCGGCGGCCATTGGAATCGCAGCGGCAGCAAATTTAATTTACAATGCCGTTACTGCTATAGGACAGGGTATTGAACTCGCAGGGGCTGCAGCAAAAGCTGCAATGACTGGAGCCACTCTTGCAAAAACTGATGCTACTGCGGCTGAAACTGCCGCTCAATGGGGATTGAATCAGGCAATGCTTGCCAGCCCCGTGACGTGGGTTATCGCGGCCATTATTCTGCTTATTGTAGCTATATTTGCCGTCGTGGGGGG
>DHOG01000037.1:8120-10426 GCA_002410715.1 Ruminococcaceae bacterium UBA5396
GGCAATAAATAAAGTCACAGGCTCCAGCATTTCAGCGATCGGGGTTATTTGCGGTGGCATAAACTGGGTTATTCAGCTGTTCAAAAACGCAGGACTTTGGGTTGCTGACGTAGCGATTGGTATTTGGAATGCGCTAAAAGCGTGTTGCTCCAATATCGGGACAGCATTTCATAATGTTATAGCAAATGTTCAAGGCTGGTTTTATAACTTGCTTGCAACGGCCCTTACGGTAGTTTCCGGCATATGCGAAGGTTTAAATAAGCTGCCTTTTGTAAATTTCGACTATTCCGGAATTTCGTCGAAAGCGAAAGAATATGCGGATAAATCCGCAGCGGCTTATGATTCAAAACAAGATTATGCGGACGTAAGCGACGCTTTTAATGAAGGATTCAACACTTTTGGCACGTTTTCCAGCGGTTGGAGTTCCGATGCTTACAATTCGGGATATAAGTTCGGTCAGGGAATCGACAATAAAGTCGGCGGCCTCATGAACAGCGTTACCGGCCTTTCCGACAAGCTGACAAATTTAACCAAACAGTCAAATTCCGCTGCAAATCAGCAAAATTTTGGAAATGCCTATAGCGGCTTAACACCCGGTTCTGCCAGTTCTAAAAACAAACTGAACGGCGGCAAACTGGATAAGGTAGATAAAATTGGAAGTTCGGTTGATATCTCCGACCAAAGTTTAGAATACCTGAACGACATTGCGGCTGAAGCGGCTTTAAACCGCTTCGACAGCTTTCAAACACTAACATATGAACAAGCCGACGAATTGCAATTATCCAAAAAAGACGCAGACGCTCTGCGTACCAGCGCTAACAGCGGTACAAATATTTATTATTTAAATTATTCCGGCGGTAAAGTCGGGATCCAAAATACAATCAATAAAGGTGAGAACTGGGACAAAATAAAGGCCCAAATCCTCGATGAAACAGAAAGCGAAATCGATGCGGGACTATCGGGAATTGACGAGGTGGTAAGCGGATGATTAAGACTTTTTTGAACGGAGTGCAGTTACCCGTGAATCCATTCGAGGACGTTACTATTAAGGCACAAGGCAATAATAAGCAGTTTGATATTGTCGATTTAGGCGAAGTTACCAAGATCGGCAAGCGCAAACTTAAAGAAGTAACTATTAAAAGCCTGTTTACCGACAATGTTTATCCGTTTTCTTCGATCAGCTCTCCGCTGCCGGCGAAAACATATGTTGACAATATTTATGAGCTAATGGAAAAACAGTCTCCGACGCGCTTGATTATTACCGGCGACGGCATGGACATCAATCTGCCATGCAGCATTGAACAGTTTTCCCCATCACAACATTTTGGAGAAACCAACGAGTATTATTACACACTCGAATTAAAGGAGTTTCGGGAACCTGTTATAAAAAGAGTACAAATTATTAAAAAAGCAGCAGCCGCCCCCACAGCGCAAGCCAGCAAACAGCCGGTTAGGGCAACAAAAGCACCGGCTACAAAAACGTATACTGTAAAAAAAGGCGACTGCCTGTGGAACATTGCAAAAAAATATTACGGCAACGGTTCACAATACACAAAAATAGTAAATGCAAATAAATCTAAAATAAAGAACCCAAGCTTGATTTATCCCGGCTGGGTATTAGTAATTCCATAGGGGGAATATTCGTGTTGGAAGTGATGTTAACCTCCGAAAGCGGGAGTATTTTTGACATATCTCAAATTGTTGACTCTGTTGAATTTACCGATAATATTAACCAAGCCGGAATTTGCAAATTTAATATTCTGCAAAATGATGTTGTCCTGCCTTCAGAAGGCAATGCGGTAAGCGTAAAGTATGGCAATGATCCGTATTTTAAAGGATTTATCTTTAAAAATAGTTGGAGTAACAACGACCCGTCTAAGATTACAGCTTACGACCAGTTGAGATACTTAAAAGCAAAAGATACATATAGCTTCAAAAATAAAACAGCTTCTCAGGCGGCCCAGCAAGTCTTTTCCGATTTTGGACTGAAGGCAGGAACTATTGAGGATACCGGTTACAATCTCGGAAAACTCTCCCCTTTTGACAATAAGGTCGTTTTAGATATGATTTCCGACTGCATAAATTTGACATTACGAAATACAAAAAAATACTTTTACTTTAAAGACGAATTCGGTTCAGCTGTTCTTAGAAACATTGAATCAACGGTTTCAAATTTATTGGCAGGAACCGACACTACTATTTTTAACTACAATTATGAGCGCAGTATTGATGATGAAACCTATAACCAAATTAAGCTCGCCCGCGACAATAAGGATACAGGAAAAAGAGAAATTTATATTTCTAAA
>DHOG01000152.1:0-5865 GCA_002410715.1 Ruminococcaceae bacterium UBA5396
ATCCATATAAATTTAAATTGTTTTTACTATTAATAGTTACAACACTTCTGTTGATTTCTTGCGCATTTCCAAGAGAGACGTCTTGGAGCAATAGTTTTATTAGTTACTTTAACCCAAGTCAGACTATAATCGAAAAAATGGATCGAGCCATTCAAAACGTTGACAGTGAATTAGATACTGATACGGTTACTGTTCGGGTAAATCAAACATTAGGGGACCAGAAAACGATTTTTATTTCTATTGATGTAACGTTTCCGGATGATGTTAATTTGAAATCAATTTTATCAATGAGTAATAGTAGCAATGCTGGGGTTCAGATAATGCCAGAATCCGTTAAAATCATTGAAGATAAAATTGATTATAAGGATGTTGAAGGACATAGCATGGCTCAAGTTACTAGCGTATATGGTAAGGACGTCCTCAACGGAAACACCTCTGTTTATACCTCGAATATTAACTTGGAGA
Organism: Ruminococcaceae bacterium UBA5396; assembly: GCA_002410715.1. Taxonomy (GTDB): domain Bacteria; phylum Bacillota; class Clostridia; order Oscillospirales; family Acutalibacteraceae; genus Avimonas. Next base: position 466 of record DHOG01000152.1, read on the forward strand.
ATAACTCGATTTCATATATTATTTATTTTGATGGAGACAATGTATGTTTTGACGGTAGAGAAATAACGCTGCTAATAAGTGATTTCGTTCAAAATTGCGGAGGGAAAAAAGAAATAATTTCTCAAGGGCCTTATGTAGTCTCCAGGTTACCAAAAAACGAAGGAGAAATACTTTCCTTTGACATAAGCACCGAAGATGGAAAAAATATTGGCTCTTTTATATTATCAGCTTTTTCTTTGCGTGCAGAACTCTATTTATCTGATTATAATTCTGCCAATGAACTTTTGCATTCCGTAAACTTGTTCTTAAAAATGGGGATGTATTAGAGTTTAACGGCCCATCAAGTGTTAGCTTCGAACCTGCGACTGGAGCCGGAACAGTAAAAGTGGTATTTCAAAATATTTTAGATTTAGAGAACGTGGTTTTATTACAAATTGGTGGGTATGCCATCAATCTATGATTTATTATATTTGCACTAATTATTAATGAAACGTATGCGGGAGCATATGGGGCCGGGTATCTGATGTGCTCAAACAGCTTGCGGAGGTCGTGGCGCTATAACGGCAGCGGGGAGCGGCGGCAATCTGCCTCCGCTCCCCGTAATATCTTATTATGCTTATGGGCTCGTCTCTTGGGGTAAAGGTAAATGGTAAGACGGCAAGTATAATCAGATGACTTTAGCAATCAACTGAACAAGATTAAAATACTTTCCGCCCTCGGCCTCCATCATTTTGATATCGCTTACGGCATAGGGATTAGGACTGGTAAGCCATTCATCCCATGCCTGTTTGCAACAGTTCATTTCGCGGATATCCACGATTTCAATACCCTCTGCTTCGCTCCACAAATCCTTCCACCAAGCAAGGGAGCGTATAGTCCTTGCCACCTCATCACTCCAGAACGGCTTCATTTCATCGGGAACATTTTTCCCGAATTCGTATTTTAGGCCGGGAATAGCCACGGCGATATAGCCGCCTTTTTTCACGAAAGGAACGAGCGACGGGAGCATTCCCGCCGTATCACCGAAATAATGATAGGCGTCCACGGAGAACAACAAGTCAAAATATCCGTTTGCGAAAGGCAAGCCTTTGGTCGCGTCTACGGAAATCGGAACAGTCTTATCATTAACCTCGATAGACTGAAAACGCTCATAGTTTTCGGTTGGCGAAATCCATAGGTCGGCAGCAAAAACGGACGCGCCGTATTTTTTCGCTAACAAAAGCGTGGAGAGGCCGCACCCACAGCCGAGGTCAAGGATTCGCATATTCTCATCGATGTTCAGGTGCGACGCCAATTCCTCCGCTACGCGCATGGCGTTTGGCCCCATCATAGTGGCTTTCAGAAACTCTGCATTTTTATCGTTAGACATAAACTGGTCGGTAAATGAATACATAAATTTTTCCTTTCTACTTTTGCCTTATAGAAAGAAAACAAAAAAGCACAGTATATCACTGCGCTACAAACTACACCATTATAAAAAATGATGTTCGTTCAATCTGTAAGGCAGTTTTTTACAACACAAATAAGAGCAGAACAACTGCTCATTTCATGCGCTTAACCGAAATCCTTACAGGATGACCGACATCAACACACCGCTCTTTCTTTCATTTATTTTATCATGACACGAACGTTATGTCAATGTAAAGAATCGCTTTATCTGCACTTTGGCCCGAAGTTACAGGGTTTGGGGCTGGCCCCAACAAACACGACTTTTCGTGTTTTGGCCGCAGGGCAAAATGCAAAAAATCCGCGAATGTATTGACATTTGCATTGCTTGCCAGCCAGCGGCAAATGAGATCAACCTTTGCGATCTTTAAATAATTTAATTAAAAAATAAGTTAACCAAGCTATAATAATTCCAATCAGGGCAGCAGTTGCCATTGTGCTAATCGATATCGCATCTGTCAAGGCATGATCATAAATTCCTTGGGTATCATTTTTATAACTAAATATGCCGAAAAATCTCGCTCCTGCATAAATAAATGCGATCAAATCGATAATAAACGGAAGGACTTTCCAAAATAAATGTTGTGTTTTAAAGCATACAAGTATCTGCAAAAACAAAGTAAGAAGAAAAGGCATTAAAAGCCTACCCGTCAGTATCGTTATCATATCTAACTTACCCTTTCAAATCTTGTTCAACTAACTATAGCACATTCTATAATGATAAACACGTTGCCATATTATAACGGATGCAAAAAAGAGTTTTCTGTGACGCTGGCTAACTTTAAATTACTGTCCGGTTTCTCCACAAATTTCATCTCCTATATAACGAAGAATCATATATAAAGGCAAGTATGTAATCGCATTAAATTTAGAAGGAAAAAGGTTGGGTTAACCCGACCTTTTTCCAGCGAAGCTGTAATTCAGCACTTGCTCACCGCTGCGAAAATAATTTTCATAAATGCCTCCTTTTGTTACAATGCCGGATGTGTATTCAGCTTCTTTGATAAAACCAAGTTCTTCAATTTGCTTTTTGACGGAATGAATCTGAAAATTCGGTCTGAAATCAACGGGAACCATGTTGTCCGGGCTGAAATTCTGGAAGATGATATATGAACCCAGCAACTCAGCCTCTGTTTTCAGTAACCACTCAACTAACCTTAGTAAAAATTCTCTGTGCTCAAAGCTAAAATTACTTGTTCCTATAAAATCATATAAAACATCTACGGATTGGGTTTTCAGGGGAATTCGGGGGAAATCACAGCAGATAAAAAGGATTCCTTTTCTCTTTTCTGCTTTTTCCAAAACCCCTTTTAAGAACCGTAACTTTGCAGGGTCGTAGTCAGCGGCGATATAAAAGGCGTCTTCGGACAGAGGGCAATGGCAGGACAGAGACTACACCCCCCACCCCGGCGACATCATCTTCTTTGATTGGGAGCCGGACGGCGAATGTGACCATGTAGGCATAGTTGAAGCGTGGCTGATGGAAAGGTCAACACCATTAAGTGCAGCTCCGGCGATTCCTGCCGCAGACGCTCTTATGACCTTGGCAGCGTTAAAATCTATGGATATGGAGTACCGGCATATTAAACGGTAAAAGACCACAAACCTCCGTTGCGCTAAAATAGGATTACAATCCTAATAACGGGCAAAACGGAGGATGCATATAGGAAATGACAATTTTTACATTGAAGAAACAGACATACCCACCTATACGGTATTTCTTGCAGCGGAGCCTTTATCTGTAACAAGGCTTGAAGTATATCATTGAATAAAGGGTAAAGTTATTGTATCCTAGCAAAGAAGCTTAATGTATCCATTGACGTTGTCAGAGATGCAGCCTCGCAAATAAGAGACCTTTATCCTTACCCGTCTTTCGGCTGTAGTTCGCCGGATACAAATTTCTACATCATGCCTGACGTTCATGTTGATGTCGTTGACGGTCGTCTCGAAGTTTCACTCACAAATTCTTTTACGCCATATCTGAATATCAGTCAAGTCTATCTCGACCTTTACAGGCACACGACTGATTATGACACGCGAATATATTTGGAAAAAAATCTCAGCAGCGCCAAGCAGTTGTTTAATAATGTATCCGCCAGAGAAAGCACGCTTTTAAAATGCGCAAAAGCAATTACCGAGATTCAGCATGATTTTTTCACCAGCGGCTCCTCTTCCTTAGCACCCATGTCTCTGGCCGATATCGCAAGCAGTGTTGATATGAGTCTTTCTACCGTGAGCCGCACTTTCAACGGCAAGTATTTGCAATGCAATCGTGGAGTTCTACCCATAAAATCATTATTTTCAAAAAAGATGGGTACAAATTCTACTCAGAACATATCCTCCAACAGGGTCATCTGTCTATTGCAGTCCATAATAGATAATGAAGACAAATTCTTCCCTTACTCCGACGCCCAATTATGCACAATTATTAGAGATAACGGGATCAATATCTCCAGACGTACAGTTGCCAACCTGCGCGAATCGCTGCATATCTCAAGCTCTCTCATCAGAAAACATAGATAATCTCAACACTCTTCTTGCCAAAAAAATTGTGACCAAGTTGGTCACAATTTTTTGTTGGTCTGCCTGCTTTCCTATCAAGGGCTTCCAGCTTCATCTTATATGCAAACTCTTTTTCCGACGGCAGGATGGTTTCTCTCTGCAAATTGGAATCCACCATTACCAGAATGGCGGTATCGTCGTCCATCTCCCGAACAATTGCTGGTAGCGGCAAGCAGGTTAGTACTTAAAAACACACTAGAATTCACAAAGATTATTGATGAAGTTGAGTATAATTTTGGTACAACACTTTATCTTGACGAGCCGCATCAAGGCGATGATGGTATATCATTGAATTGGCTATTGAATGAATTTCAAGAACCCACATATCAAGCATTTAAAGCTCCTAAAACTGTGTTATTAATTGAAGAAACTGTGGGAGAAACGGAAGTAACATATGCTATAACCTTTGTTAGTTCATATTTCAGAATAGATAAATTTTATGATAAGGATTTTGGTTTTAAATTTGCATCACGCATGGAGTATACAAATGTTAAAACAACTACTCTAACAGCACCCAACCTTAACTGAAGTAAAACCGTTAATACTTATATCAATTATAGTGAACTCGATTTCAATAGTGGAAAATCTTTCGCAAAACTTAAAGTAAATGCAAAAATTGGAGAAGATTTCACTATATTCAAAGCTGCAATTTAAATAGGCAATTCAATATGATTTAATATCGATAATGAAACTATAGATGGTATTTTAGATGTTATCTTATATATTGAAGAAATACTAAAAATACCAGATGAAAATGCAAGATACAAAATACCCCTGTTCCAGCTTGTTAAAGATGACACTCTGTTAGTTACGCTAAATCAAAACATTGACTAAGTATTAACCCAAACATTATTAGGCGATAAAGTAGAATGAGTTGCGCAAATTGCAAAAGCAGCTTTACTCTATAATCCTATCATGATTATATGGCAGAAACAACGAGGGATTCGGGCCAACTTGGCCCGAAGCCCCCCTGCATGACCCACCGCAGCAGACAAGCGGCGGCTTGAAATGAGGTTTTCGATACAGAAAGATATAGAGCGCCGGACGATTGCCCTGTCTGTCAAGACCGCCAAGCTCACAGGCCAGACGCTTGCAAAGGCTTTCGCGGAGGTTTTGCGGAAGATCCAAAGGGATTACAACAAAGCACAGACGCCCCACGGCAAGCAGAGCGTGAAAAAGCTCATGGCCCATGGCGCGGCCACAAACAGCATCGAGCTCTCCNNATGGCAGAAACAACGAGGGCTTCGGGCCAACTTCGAGGTGTTGACAAAGCCCCCACTTTCTGCCGAGACGTGGTAAAATAGAGGGAGAGAGAAAGGGGCGGGAGAAATGCAAGGAATGACGGGGCCAATGCAGCTGAGCATATGTATGTATACGATTGAAGATCTGGTG
>DHOG01000152.1:6122-6567 GCA_002410715.1 Ruminococcaceae bacterium UBA5396
CTGGATTTATCGTTTATCCGGGAAGAAACACGATCCCTGTACAGTAAAATCGGCCGCCCCAGCATTGACCCTGTAATGCTGGTAAAATATGAACTGCTGGGATACCTGTACGGTCTGCGCTCGGAGCGTAAGATCGAAAAGGAGTGCCTGGAAAAACCCTCGTTCCGCTGGTATTTGGGGCTGGACCTGTTTGACCCGGTACCGGACCACAGTACGATTTCTCAGAATCGTCGCCGCCGACCGGCGTTTCGGAAGGTGTTCCGGCGATTGTTTGAGGAAGTGGTGCGGCAGTGCGTGGAAGCCGGACTGGTGAGCGGGCGGGTCGTGGGCACGGACTCGACGCACGTCAAGGCCCGGGCGTCCCGGGCGTCGGAATATCTGGTGGAGATTGACGAGGAACCGGGCGTTTACTGGGATCGGCTGGATCAGTACGAGGGGGTGGGGT
>DHOG01000152.1:6727-7276 GCA_002410715.1 Ruminococcaceae bacterium UBA5396
GCTGGATCAGTACGAGGTGGTGGCGCAGGAGGAACTGGAACGCAAGACGGGCCGCCGTCAGAAAAAGCGGACGAAACAGATCAAGCGCGACCGGCGATATCCCCATAAAAGGGTAAGCCGGACCGACCCGGAGGCGGGCTATCTCAATCGCCCCGGCAAGCCCAAGGGCATGCATTATCTGAGCCACCAGACGCTGGACACCGACCACGGGATCATTCTGGACGTGGCGGTGACCTCCGGAGACGTAAGTGACGCGGCGCCATACCTGGATCAGCTTGAGCGCGTACACCGGGAGGTCTTTCCTATTCAGTGCGCCACGGCGGACGCGATTTACGACTTTCCGCTGGCGCATCAGGTGCTGGGCGAGCATGGGATCACCTTTTGTGTCCGGCCGATCAAGCACCACGAGCAGACGACGGTGGGAATCAAAAGGGATGCTTTCATCTATGATGAAACGCAGGATTATTACCTGTGTCCGAACGGGAAACAACTGAGGCTGAACACGCTGCGGCGCAGCGCGGGCGGGCTGCACTGGGTCTATTCGGCTGA
>DHOG01000152.1:7490-7750 GCA_002410715.1 Ruminococcaceae bacterium UBA5396
AGACGGGACTGTCAGGCGTGTCCACTAAAGGAGCAATGTCTGAGCGAATGCCGGAAAACCGGCGCGCGGAAACTGGAGCGCAGCTATTTCGAGCCGGCAGTACAGCGGGATCTGAACCGAGCCTCAGAGTCAGAGTACCGGGAGGCACTGCGGCTGCGGCAGATCTGGTGCGAGGGCACTTTTGCCGCACAGAAGTGGGGATACAACTTAACACGCGTCTTGCGACGAGGTTTAGAGGCAGCGGAAGACCACTGCCTCCT
>DHOG01000152.1:7947-8094 GCA_002410715.1 Ruminococcaceae bacterium UBA5396
GGCAGCGGAAGACCACTGCCTCCTCTCGGCGACCGCGATGAACTTAAAGCGCATGATTAGGTGCCTGGGATGAGTCCCACGGCGCTGTTTTTATGTTCGGGAGTTGCCCACAGCCATGAAAAATCCCCACTTTGTCAACAGATCGAA
>DHOG01000127.1:0-3315 GCA_002410715.1 Ruminococcaceae bacterium UBA5396
ATCGAGTGGGAGTAAATAACGAAGTCTATAAACCCGCATGATTACTGGGTTTGTGGCTTTGAATTTTCCGATTTGATAGCAAAATGATAGCAACCGCTTGGAACGCATTTATTATGCGTTCCAAGCGGTTTGCAGGTACAATTATCTTAATAAATACTAAAAGGCATTACTGACTTTGCAGTCGGTAATGCCTTTTTTGCGTTTACATATCTTTTGGTTTGACATTATTGAAGAAAATGCTCATAACCTTGGGTTTGCTTTGTTTCTTTTTTTCTCGCAAAATCGTCAATAGTAAACCGTTTCAGGATAAGTCGTGATGTTTCTGTTGTTTGTGTTCATGTATGTCGCATAATGTGTTCTCGCAATCTGTTAACTTTAGCTCAAAATAAACGTCGGCATATTCATTGTTATTATATTTATCAATTTGTTTGAATCCATGTTTCTTATACAAATGCTGCGCTATAGCAAGTTCATTTCGTGTATCAAGGCAAATTGTGCTATATTTTTGTTCTTTTGCGTAATCAATAGCATGTTTCAGTAATTGTCTACCATAACCCTTTCCTTGGTATTTCGGAAGAATAAACATGCGTTTCAACTCAAAAATTTTATTTTCAAAATCTATTGTTCGTACCGCAACCGTGCCAATTAAAACATTATTGTCAAATAAGCACCAAAAACGACCACTCTGCATATAGTGCTTTTCAACATCAGCTGTGTCAATGTGTCTGCCATTCGGTGAATAACCCCAACCCAAAGCTGCAAAGCATATCTCGAAAAACCGTATAACTTGTTGTTGTATATCTTTTGTAAATTCTAATAACTGCATTGTTTAGTCCTCTCAAGCTAATATAAATAATCCCTGCTTTACATATCTTTCAGCTTGTCCTTGAAAACATCCATCATAACATCGCTGAGTTCCTGCGACGGCAACTTGTGGAAATCTCCAGTTGTATCGAACTTCGGGTAGTTGTACCGCCACTGGTCGTATTCCTCTTTGGTTATCTCGCCGCATTTGTATTTCTCTGCTTGTTCAGCCCAAGTAGTAAGCATTTCAGATAAAGATGCACTTGCTGACTTGCCTTTATCAAGGCGCAGACAAACATCTTCGTCCATGGTATCAACTCTCAACCCATATAAATCTTCAAGGGCAAACAGCGTATGCATAAGTCCTTGTTCGCTATCAATATCGGGAACACCTAAAGCCAATGGAGAAACCTCAAGAACGCCTGAAAGGGTTTTGACTAAATCCTCCTTCGGTGTTCTTGTGCCGGATTCATATTGCGCCATACGGATGTCTGCTGTCTTTTCGGGAAATCCCACAGCAATGCCAAGCCACTTTTGCGTCATTCCTCTTAAATTACGAATAAAACGGATTCTTTCACCTATCGCCATTACTTTTTCGCTCCTAACATATGTGCTTTTCTGCATTTTAACATAAAAGTTTAGCTCTTGTCAAGATAAACAAAACAAAATTGTTTAACATTCTTTTGAAAACCGCTTGACATAAACATAATTGCTTAGTATAATGATATAGAACTAAGCAATTATGCTTAGTAAAATTGAATGACCGTCCGCCAGATACCTTTTTCGGAGAAGTAGGCGAATAACTCTTGACAAAGCCGATTTTCTACCCTATCAAGAGCGAGCGTACCAAGAAAAAGAACAAACGACACAGCGCCGGGTAGGGTTGCCTGTCAGAGTCTGAGCGGGAGAACGGCAAGACAAATTGTTTAATAACTGCCCCCACAAATACGAACCGGGAGCAGCGGATCACAATTAAAATGGGCTATCGCCCGAAGAAAGGATGATGTAAATGGCAGCAACAATGTTTATGCGTGTTGAAGAAGTAGCCGAAGAAATGGGGGTTTCCGTTCCATACGCTTATAAACTCATACGCAAATTAAACAAGGAACTGAAGGTGACCGGATGTATTACGATTGCAGGTAGAATTGATCGGAAATTCTTCCACGAAAAATTCTATTTTACAAAAACACAAAATGAAGGGGGATATCAGAATGGCAGCGTTTAAAAACGAGAAAGCCGGCACTTGGTATGTACAGTTCAGATATACCGATTGGCGTGGCGAACGGCAGCAAAAATTCAAGCGTGGCTTTGCAACAAAGCGTGAGGCGCAGGAATGGGAACGGGAGTTTCTTATGCAAAAGCAAGCCGATGTAACAATGACATTCAACAGTTTTGTTCAGCTTTATGAAAGGGATATAAAGCCACGCTTAAAGGAAAACACATGGCTGACAAAAGAAAGTATCATTAAAAAGAAAATATTGCCCTATTTTGAAAAGCGTAAACTCTGTGATATTTCCGCAAAGGATGTAATCGAATGGCAGAATGAGATTAGAGAACTGACCGACAAAAGCGGCAAGAAGTATTCGCAGACCTATCTGAAAACCGTGCATAATCAGCTTAGCGCACTGTTTAATCACGCCGTGAGATATTATGGACTGAAATCCAATCCTGCATCAATCGCCGGAAATATGGGAGTTGAAGAACGAAAAGAAATGCTGTTTTGGACATTAGATGAATACAAGAAATTCTCTGATACAATGATGGACAAAAGCATCTCATATTATGCATTTGAGATGCTTTACTGGTGTGGAATTCGTGAGGGCGAAATGCTCGCACTGACGCCAAAGGATTTCGATTTTATAACTGAAACAGTCAGAATAGATAAATCCTATCAGAGACTCAAAGGCAGGGATGTTATCACCACCCCAAAAACAAAAAAGAGCAACCGTACAATCAGAATGCCAAAGTTCCTTTGTGATGAGATGCAGGAGTATATCAATATGTTTTACAGTGCAGGAGAAAACGACCGCATTTTCCCGGTAACGAAAAGCTATATGCACCACGAAATGGACAGAGGTGCGGAAGCCGCCGGAGTTAAACGCATCAGGATACACGACCTGAGGCACTCACACGTGTCGTTGCTGATAGAGATGGGCTTTACGGCTCTGGCAATTGCAGACAGGCTGGGGCATGAAAGCATTGAAGTGACCTACCGATATGCGCACCTGTTTCCGTCCAAGCAAACAGAAATGGCAAATAAATTAAATGTATTAGGAAAAGGAGATTTTGAAAATGTCAATGAAAAATCTTGATTGTAAAAACAGATGGAGAAACAAGACAGTCGCATTCCGGGTATCGCCTGATGAGGACGAACAGCTGGAAACAATGGTGAGGCTGTCTGGGCTGACAAAGCAGGATTATATTACCCGCCGCTTGCTTTGTCGGGATGTAATTGTGCAAGGCAATCCGAGAGTGTATAAGGCTCTTCGAAATCAACTTGCGGCTGTCCTT
>DHOG01000127.1:3563-4038 GCA_002410715.1 Ruminococcaceae bacterium UBA5396
CATTGAAGCAGGAAAAAGCGTAGATGATGAACTGCTCGACATTATTAAGTTTATTACCGTCACGCTTGACGGATTAAAGGAGGAATCCGAATGAGCAAAGAAAAAGAAATGACCACCCTTAGCACATCTGTTGGCTCAGATGATGGGCAGTCACTTAATGTATCTGTAGATAGTATACCCGAAAATTCTTCGGAATTCAATAATCTCGAAGAAGATTTCAAAAAAATGCAGCAGGAAATGCTCCGGCAGATGGATCCGTCTTATCTGAAAACGGTTACGATGACCGAGCTATACGACACTGTGTATCCGGGCAGGCAGCCGTTGATTGACGGCTTGCTCTATCTCGGAACGTATCTTTTTGTCGGAGCGCCGAAGCTCGGCAAGAGTTTTATGATGGCACAACTTGCCTATCACATCAGCACTGGGACACCGCTGTGGAATTATACTGTGCGAAAAGGAGCGGTACTCTATCTCT
>DHOG01000127.1:4216-10505 GCA_002410715.1 Ruminococcaceae bacterium UBA5396
AGCACTTATTATGATGATTACAGCCGATTGCAGAAGCGTCTTTATCAGATGTTCGGAACGGAAGGCACAGAAAGCCTATTCTTCTCTGTTTCGGCAGGTCAGCTCGGGAAAGGTCTTGACGAACAGTTACAAGGTTTTATGCATGAGCATCCCGATACAAAGCTTATCATTATCGACACACTGCAAAAGGTGCGGGAAGTCGGCGGCGACAGTTACAGCTACGCCAACGATTACGACATTATTACCCGAATGAAAAAGTTCGCAGACAGCTGTGGTATTTGTCTGCTGCTGGTACACCACACACGCAAGCAGCAATCTGATGATCGGTTCGATATGATCTCTGGCACCAACGGTCTGCTCGGCGCAGCAGATGGTGCCTTCCTTCTTCAAAAGGAGAAGCGCACAAGCAATGCGGCCACATTGGATGTGTCCGGCAGAGATCAGCAGGATCAGCGGTTGTATCTATCACGCAATCAGGAACGGTTGATATGGGATTTGGAGAAAACGGAGACAGAGCTTTGGAAAGAACCGCCGGAGCCATTGCTCGAAGAAATCGCCAGACGTATTACAAAAGACAATCCTGTCTGGCAAGGTTCGCCGACGGAATTGGTTTTGTTTCTCGGCATTGTTATGAAGCCAAATACTCTGACATTGAAGCTGAATATCAATGCCGGGCGGCTGTTCAATGAATACGGCATTCGCTACGAGAACAGCCGTGGTCACGACGGGCGAAAAGTGAGTCTTCATTTTGAGCAGGCGTGACGGTGTGTGACGGTCGTGTCGATGTTTACGACAGTGGGTGAGGAGTCCAAAACACCGTCACCATCGACACGGATCGTCACCAATGCGACATTGAAATGTCGCAAATAAAGTTTAGGCGGGGTGCAGGGAGCCCTTTTCAAAGGGCTGCCCTTGCCCCTCGGAGAGCGCAAAACCTGCTTGCAGGTTGCATTTTTGATGGGCTTGCCTGTCAAAAGTGCTTTTGCGTTACTCTTGACAAGAGTAACAGAACCCGGCTGACGCCGGAGAAGGGATGATTTATGAAAAGAACGATAAGTGCGGAAGTCGGAAAAGGGTCGGTAAGTCATAATAGCCGCAAGTTTAATGCAAAAAATACCGATCCGGAACGCTCCCCTCTCAATTTAGATTACTGTAATGAAAACATCAAAACAGTCTATCATCAGATGTTTGATAAAGCCTTGGAAAAGTATAACGCAAAGCTTACCCGAGCCGACCGACGCATTGATAATTATTATGAAAAGATCAGAAACAGTAAGCAGGAGAAGCCGTTTCACGAACTGATTTTACAGATCGGAAACAAAGATGATATGAGCGCTGTCGGAGAAAATGGGCAGCTTGCGAAGCAGGTGCTGGATGATTATTATCAGGGATTTCAAAGACGGAATCCGCAGCTACGGGTGTTTTCTGCACACCTTCATATGGACGAAGCAACACCGCATCTGCACATTGATTTTGTCCCATTTACAACCGATAGCAAGCGAGGACTGGAGACCCGTGTATCGTTGAAACAAGCATTGGCAGTGCAGGGCTTTAAGGGCGGAACACGTTCTGAAACAGAGTGGAATCAGTGGGTACAGTCCGAAAAAGAACATCTTGCCGCCGAGATGGAACGCTATGATATCAAATGGGAGCATAAGGATACCCGCGAAAAACATCTTTCTGTATATGATTATGAAAAGAAGATGCGTGCCGCAGAAGTTGCAGAATTGGATGAAAAACTTGCCGATAAAAAAGGTGAATTCAATACGCTGTCAAAGCGTATTGAAGAGTTTGAAGACGGAGAAAAAGGCATCTCAGAGATGCAGAATCTTCTTGATACCGCCCCCGATTATCAGTTACCGGAACCGCAGGGATTGATGTCAGCCAAGTCGTATAAAACGAAATTTGTTGAAACGTTGATAGTTAAATTTAAGTCGCTTATTAAGACGGTTATGGTAAGATATTTCAAAGCAAGGGATGATTACCACCGCCTCAATCAGTACAATGCAAAGTTGTATGCTGAAAATGAAAATCTACGTAGCGATAATAAATATTTATCTTCTAAAAATAACCAACTCAGTGAAAAAATCAAGGATTATACGCTTCTGCGTAAAGTGTTCGGTAATAAACAAATTGATGATTTGCTTGAAAAAGCAAGGACAACTCAACTTTCTAAACAGCGTGATATACGTTTTAATAATAATGATGAAAGATGAAGTATACACAATTGAAAAACAAATTTAGGAAATAAATAAACTGGAATTATTGTACAAGCTACATGGTAATGAAATGTTTTGATATGTTTTAATAGACATTGCATTAAAGCCATAACTTTCTGTATAAATATATCATCACAGCAATAGGATATTATAACAAAGATTGAATCAAAGAATTTATAGAAAAAATAGTATAAATATCTTGACAACCTGCAATTCCTTATGATATAATATTAAAAATTTAATAGATATAAAAACCGTTGAAGCGGAGATAACGATGATTATGCCTCCACAGAGAGCCCGCGATGCTGAGAATCGGGTGAAACACAGATTATCAAATGGACCGCCGAGGGTGCAGTGAAATGCACGATTTATTTTGTGCAAATTATTCTGCAACGTGTTGGCATACGTCAGTTGCCGGGGATATGTTGGTATCCTGTTGAGCGCGCAGCTTATAATGGGCTGTGAATCAAGGTGGCATCGCGGATAGTTGTTTATTCGTCCTTGACAGAAGTTGTTCTTCTGTCAAGGACTTTTTTATTGAATCCTTTGGCAGAAAGCCGAAGGATTTTTTATTTTAAAGGGGGAACTTTAATGTTGACTTCACCAAGTATTGAAACAGTCAGGGAGATCACAAAATCCGGGCAATATGATATCGTACCGGTAAGCTGTGAGATCCTTTCGGATATCTGCACACCGATTGAAGCGCTGCAGATATTAAAGAATATTTCGAGCCATTGTTATATGCTCGAATCTGCAGAGGAAAAGGAAAAATGGGGGCGGTACACATTCCTTGGTTTTGATCCAAAGCTGGAGATCACCTGTATTGATAAAGAGATGAAAATAGGCGATCTTACCTTCACCACGAAGGATCCGGCTTTTTATATCCGCCAGATCCTGTCGGAATACAAAAGCCCACGTCTTGAGGGACTTCCATCCTTTACCGGCGGACTTGTAGGCTATTTTTCATATGATTATCTGGGCTACAGCGAGCCCTCGGTTAGAATAAACGCCAAAGACACAGAGAATTTCAAGGACATTGACCTGATGCTCTTTGACAAGGTCATTGCGTTCGATCATTTCTGCCAGAAAATCATTTTAATTGTTAATATATCGCTTAAAGAACCGGAAACTTCTTATAAAAACGCCGTGCTTGAGCTGAAACGGCTTGCTCAGCTGCTGCAAAGCGGTGAAAAGCTCAATGAACCGGGCGGAAAGCTTAAAGGAGAAATAACGCCGCTTTTTGATAAGCCTGCCTACTGTGAAATGGTAGAGAAAGCGAAGCATTATATTCGTGAGGGAGATATTTTTCAGATTGTTCTTTCAAATCGCTTGAGTGCCCCATTTGAAGGAAGTCTTTTGAATACATACAGGATATTACGCACAATCAACCCTTCACCGTACATGTTCTACTTTTCAGGTACCGATGTGGAAGTGGCCGGCGCATCCCCGGAAACGCTTGTTAAACTGGAAAACGGAATTCTTCACACATTTCCTCTTGCCGGGACAAGGCCGCGCGGCATAACCGAAGCAGAGGATCAAGCACTTGAGAAGGAACTGCTTGCCGATGAAAAAGAACTCGCGGAACATAATATGCTGGTTGATCTCGGCCGTAATGATATTGGTAAAATCAGCAAATTTGGGACTGTGAATGTTGAAACATATCATTGCGTGCAACGTTATTCCCATGTAATGCATATTGGCTCCACCATCCGCGGCGAAATAAGAGATGATCGTGACGCGTTGGATGCTGTCAGTGCAGTGCTCCCTGCCGGAACACTTTCAGGGGCTCCGAAAATACGCGCCTGCCAGCTGATCGATGAGCTGGAAAACAATAAGCGTGGAATTTATGGCGGTGCAATAGGATATATAGATTTCACCGGAAATCTGGACACCTGTATTGCAATCCGTATTGCATACAAAAAGAACGGAAAAGTATTTGTCCGCGTCGGCGCGGGAATCGTTGCAGATTCGGTTCCGGAAAATGAATTTCATGAGTGTATGAACAAAGCAGAAGCGGTAATCAACGCTTTAAAAAAAGCACAGGAGGTGGATTTATGATATTGCTAATTGATAATTACGACAGTTTTTCATACAACCTGTATCAGCTGGTTGGCGCAATCAACCCGGACATAAAAGTAATCAGAAATGATGAAATGGCAGCTGATAAAATAAGAGAATTGCATCCAGACCATATTATTCTCTCGCCCGGCCCGGGACGCCCTGAAAATGCAGGCATTATTATGGAGGTCGCTGAAACGCTGAGTCAGAAAATTCCTACGCTCGGTGTATGCCTTGGTCATCAGGCGATTTGTGCGGCATATGGGGCATCCATCACATATGCTAAACGTCTGATGCATGGAAAGCAATCGGTTATTACAGTGCAAAATGACTGCCCGCTTTTTAAAAACTGCCCGCCCGCTTTCACGGTTGCCCGTTATCATTCCCTGGCAGCCGACCCCGATACTCTTCCGGACTACCTGGAGCCGACAGCCGTGGCGGATGACGGAGAAATCATGGCGGTTCAGCACAAAAAATATCCGATTTATGGCGTTCAGTTTCATCCTGAATCCATCATGACGCTGGATGGGAAAACAATACTTAAGAATTTTATCGATTTATAACAAACGGGGAGGAAAAGAAAATGATTAAAGAAGCTATTATCAAAATTGTGGATAAACAGGATCTGACTTACGATGAGGCATATCAGGTCATGAGCGAAATAATGAGCGGTGAAACCTCACTCATACAAAATGCGGCATTTCTTGCGGCACTGTCCACCAAAAGCACAAAAGCGGAAACAATAGTTGAGATAGCCGGATGCGCGGCGGCAATGCGCGATCATGCGCTTAAGGTTGAAAACGATATGGAGCTGTTCGATATTGTCGGAACAGGCGGCGACGGCGCGCACAGCTTCAACATCTCCACCACATCGGCGCTTGTTGCGGCAGCGGGCGGCATCAAAACTGCCAAGCACGGAAACCGTGCGGCATCGTCACAGTGCGGCACAGCTGATTGCCTTGAAGCACTCGGAGTAAATATTGACCAGAACCCGGGAAAGTGCATTGAACTTTTGAATACTGTCGGCATCTGTTTTTTCTTTGCACAGAAATATCATACTTCGATGAAATATGTAGGCGCTATTCGTAAAGAACTCGGTTTCCGCACTGTTTTTAACATTCTCGGCCCGCTTACCAATCCCGGCAGCCCCAAAATGCAGTTGCTCGGTGTGTATAATGAATACCTTGTTCAGCCGCTCGCACAGGTGCTTTTGAATCTTGGGGTTAAACGCGGTATGGTTGTGTATGGGCAGGATAAGATTGATGAGATTTCACTGAGTGCTCCGACAACAGTTTGCGAGTTTGATAATGGTCAGTCACGTACATATGTGATTACTCCGGAGCAATTTGGACTTGCCAGCTGCCGAAAATCCGAGCTTGTCGGCGGAACCCCTGAGGAAAACGCAGCCATTACGAGGGCAATTCTTAATGGTGAAAGAGGCGCGAAACGCAACGCGGTGCTTATGAACGCGGGTGCTGCCCTGTATATAGGGAAAAAAGCTGAAACAATGAAAGACGGCCTTAAACTCGCAGCCGAGCTTATTGATTCCAAAAAAGCTCTTGAAAAGCTGAACATGTTTATTGAGGCCAGCAACAAATAAGGAGAAAGATCATGTTCAACATCTTGGAAGCACTTGCCGATCACGCTCGGGAGCGTGTCAGGTTATCCAAAACAATTGTTCCGACGGGTGAAATAAAAAGTGCCGCTTTGTCGCTGCCTTCCGGTGACTTGGCTTTTGAGCGGGCACTGAAAACACGGGATATTTCTTTTATCTGCGAATGTAAAAAGGCTTCGCCGTCAAGAGGAATAATTGCACCTGATTTTCCGTATTTTCAGATTGCAAAAGAGTATGAGCAAGCCGGCGCGGACTGCATTTCAGTTCTTACTGAGCCTAAATGGTTTCTCGGAAATGACGAGTATTTGCGTGATATTGCTTCTGCTGTTTCCGTTCCGTGCCTTCGCAAGGATTTTACTGTTGATGAATATATGATTTATGAGGCAAAACTGCTTGG
>DHOG01000208.1:0-301 GCA_002410715.1 Ruminococcaceae bacterium UBA5396
GGGAAAATAGGTAAATGCCAACACAAAAACGTCCGGTCTTTGACCGGACGTTTTTGCATCCTATAATCGCTTTTATCATACCCTCGCTTTAAGAACTAAATCCTGTATAGATTGTCTGGGAATAAAATAATCCCTATTCGCTGCACCTTGATTTTTGCAATCATTTCGTGTATAATAAACAGGTCAGATAATAGAGACATTTCTGCAAGCGGATTCTATCCGCAGTGATTTTAAATCCGTGTGCTCTGGGGCATACGGACGGGCGGGTCCTGTGCGACGGTGCGCCGTGAACCATGTCAGG
>DHOG01000208.1:461-836 GCA_002410715.1 Ruminococcaceae bacterium UBA5396
GGAACCGAGCAGCATTAAGCGGTTGTTGCCGTGCGCCGCAGTCCACCTGTCCGTTCGTATGCCCGAGGGCACGTGTTTTTTAATTAAAGCTTGTAAGGGGGATGACCATGTATCAGGTTCTTTATCGAAAATGGCGGCCGCAGGCCTTTTCAGATGTTTACGGTCAGCCCATGATTACAACCGCACTGAAAAACGAATTGCGTACCGGCCGTATTGCCCACGCCTATCTGTTTACAGGCTCGCGGGGCACAGGCAAAACCTCCTGCGCCAAAATACTTGCAAAGGCGGTTAACTGCCTTGATCAGCAGGACGGTGATCCCTGCAATCAGTGTGATAGCTGTCGGGGAATCGACGACGGCGCCATCCTTGACGTTG
>DHOG01000208.1:1055-10606 GCA_002410715.1 Ruminococcaceae bacterium UBA5396
GTAAAAAGCAAGTATAAGGTTTATATAATAGACGAAGTACATATGCTTTCAAAAGGTGCATTCAACGCCCTTCTTAAAACCCTGGAAGAACCTCCTGCCCATGTTATTTTTGTACTGGCGACTACCGAAGTTCACAAGCTGCCGGCTACCATCCTTTCACGCTGCCAGCGTTTTGATTTCAGACGTATTGCGCCAGAGGATATTGCCGCCCGTATCCAGTATGTTGCCGGACAGGAGGAGTTCAGCGTTACGGATGACGCCGCAATGCTGATTGCGCGGCTTGCGGACGGTGGTATGAGGGATGCGCTGTCTCTGCTTGACCAATGCGTGTCACGCACCCATGAGATTACGGCAGATACCGTAACCGATGCGGCGGGACTTGCCGGGCGGGATTATTTGTTTGAGTTTTCTGCCGCGGTAAGAGCGGGAGACGGCGGTGCTGCACTTGCGCTGGTCGGACGGCTGCATGAAGCCTCCCGGGATATGGAGCGGCTCTGCGCGGAGTTGATTGAGTTTTACCGAAATTTGATGATCATAAAAAGTGTGCCGGAACCGACGGGTTTGATTGTTGCACCGTCCGCCGAACTGGAGCAGATGAGAAGCGAGGCTGCAAATTACGAGCTTCCTGTATTGCTGCATTGTATCGATACGTTACAGCACGCTCTTGAGGGATTAAGAGCGGGGTCTTCGCGCCGCGTTGCGATGGAGATGACCATGCTTCGTCTTTGCACACCTGAGCTTGATTCCGGATATGAATCGCTGCTTCGCCGTATACATGCATTGGAAAATGCAGTCAAGTCTGGAAGACTTCCCGACGCTGTGGCACAGCAGCCCCGGCAGGAAGCCGCCACACATACAGAACGCAACGAAATCAATCGTGTATCACAGCCTGCTGCTGCCCCTACCACTACACCTGCCGCCGCACCGGAACAGCATGTATCCATAGAGGAGACAGAATTTACGGGGTGGAATGATGTTGTCGAAGCACTTTCGACATCCTGCCCTCCGCTTTTTGGAGTTTTGCAGGGTTCAACTGCGGTCTTTCGGGGAGATTATGTATTGATTGATACAGACAACGAGATGTTCAAATCGCTTGTAACCCGAGATGGAAACAAGGCGATTCTTGTGGATGCAATTAGGGGAGTTACAGGTCGAACCTGCCGGATTGGTATCAAGAAAAAACCGGCTGCCCAGAAAGCGGAGGCTGATGATCCGTTGTCCGCATTTATACGCACCAGCCGTGAGATGGGCGTTAATATGGATATAAAATAAAGCATGGAGGCAGCAAGAGGAGAACCCTTACCCTGCATTTAGATGCTGTAGGGATAGAGCTCTTGCAACCCACTTTAAAAATATCAGCATTAATAAGGAGAGAGCATTTTAATGAAAGCAAGACTTCCTCAGGGATATTCGAACAAAGGTCCAGGCAATATGCAGAGCATGCTGAAGCAGGCACAGAAAATGCAGGAGGATATGGCTGCTCTTCAGGAAGCACTTGATGCTCGTGAATACAGCGCCTCTTCCGGCGGCGGGGCTGTAACCGCTACGGTTACAGGCAAGCACAATATTACAAAGCTTGAGATTAAACCCGAGGTGGTGGATCCCGAGGACGTTGAAATGCTTGCTGACCTGGTCATGGCTGCCGTAAACGAGGCCATTCGTCAGGCTGCCGAAAACTCAGAGGCAGAAATGTCGAAAATATCCGGCGGGCTTTCCATGCCCGGCCTCTTTTAGTCATGTCCTATCTTGCTGCGCCGCTTGCGCGCTTGGTTGAGCAGTTTGCAAGATTGCCGGGGATTGGGCAAAAGTCGGCTCAGCGACTGGCTTTTTGTATACTCAATATGCCGGAAAAAGCAGCGGCGGAATTCACTTCGTCGATTATAGAAGCCCGTGAAAAGATTCGTGAATGCAAGGTCTGCTGTAATCTGACAGAGCAGGAGCTTTGTCCTGTATGTCGCGCAGACGGGCGTGATCCTACCACGCTTTGTGTTGTAGAGGATGCGAGGGATGTTCTTGCGTTTGAACGTACCCGGGAATACCGTGGTCTTTATCATGTTCTTCACGGTACAATATCCCCGATGGATGGCGTTGGGCCTGAGCAGCTTCGCATTAAACAACTTCTAAACCGAGTAGCGGATGAGGATTTAAATGAAATTATTATGGCAACCAATCCCACGGTCGAGGGCGAGGCTACTGCTATGTATATTTCTAAGCTGTTGACACCGTTCGGGATCAAGGTCACCAGGCTGGCTTACGGTATTCCGGTCGGCGGCGATTTGGAGTATGCTGACGAAGTGACACTTCGCCGATCGCTTGAGGGACGGAATCTGTTATAATTCAATATGCAGGAACGTCTGCATGTTTGCTTCAAACCAATATATACCATCAGGAGGTGGCGGAGTTGGCCGAAATTTCCGGTATTAAAACCATTACCACCAATAAAAAGGCGTTTCATGATTACTTTATTGAGGAATCTATGGAGGCAGGAATTGAGTTGACCGGAACCGAGGTTAAATCCCTTCGGCAAGGTTCGGTCAATCTTAAGGATGCATGGTGTTCCATTGTCGCAGGTGAGGTATTTATCAATGGAATGCATATAAGTCCCTATGAAAAGGGGAATATGTTTAACCGTGAACCGACCCGTGTCCGCAGGCTCTTGATGCATAAAAAAGAGATTCTGCGTCTGTTCGGTTTAATGAAGCAGCAGGGATATACTTTAATACCGCTGTCGCTTTATTTCAAAAGGTCGATGGTCAAGGTTCAAGTCGGACTGTGTCGGGGCAAAAAGCTGTACGACAAACGCGAAGATGCGGCACGCCGAGATATGAAGCGGGAAGCAGACCGCGCGCTTAAGGAGCGTAACCAATAGGTTTTTTCCACAGGCGGTTCAAAGAAAACAAGATGCCATATAATGAAAAATCATTATATGGCATCTTGTTTTTTGGATCAAGGGAAAGGCAACGCTACATTTTAGAGTTGATTTCGTTATGCAAACGGAGCGCTTAAGGACAGCGTTCCCTTCGGCTCGGTATTTTGATTTTAAGCAAAATTGAAATGGGAGGCGTAGGGGCGGATTCTATATCCGCCCGATCCATGACAATAAATTTAATTGCATGGACTTGTACTGTATTGCATATAAATTGAATTGGCGGCAGATTGATGAAAAGCCTTTTATGGAAGGGAGCGGCCGTTATGAAATTTACATACCAAGTTTTGAGCAGACGAAATGCAGTAATTCTTTTGGTTGCTCTTTTTTCGTTGTCAGTATTACTGGGCTTGTTCATTACCAAAATTCCATCGGTGTTAACCTCCATCACCGAATCAAATTCAAAACGTATGCCGGTTTGTTCTACCGATCGATCGGACAATGTTGTTTGTCTTACGTTTGATGCGGCAGGTTCTAATCAATCTGTAAAGGAACTGGTGCGATTATTATCTCGGTCAGGGGTGAAAGCAACATTTTTTGTGACCGGTGATTTTGCCGACAGATGCTTGGATTCGATTGAACTCCTTTATAAGAATGGACACGAAATCATGAATGCATCGGACGATTCTACGGCGATGATCTCGTTGAAAAAAGAGAAATCCATAAAAAGAATCAATCGATGTGGCGATGTCATACAGGCGATGACCGGCAAACGTCCGACTCTCTTTCGTCCGCCGGGCGGCGAATATGATGCTTCCCTGCTGGAAACGGTATGTGAACTTGATATGTTGCCTGTAAAATGGGATGTGGACAGCTACGATTCAATGGGGCTTGACCCGGAAGGCATTGAAAAACGTGTAACTTCTTTAGCGGCATCCGGGTCTATCCTCCGCTTTAGCATAGACGGTGAACATACGCTTGAGGCTTTACCAACTGTGATACAAAAACTTAAAGGTAAGGGATATTCTTTCATTCCGGTATCGAATATGGTTTATAGAGAGGATTATGTAATCAATCATGAGGGACGGCAGATTTCCATGAAGGATTAGCGGTGTATACATTTGTATAGACATAAAAAAGTCGCCGTGACATCATGTGCCACGGCGACTTTTTTGGCTGTGTTATTACTTGATGATGGCAAGGACTACAAAATTGAGTATGAACAGGAAGCTGGATACCCAGAGCACGGGATGGACTTCCTTGGCTTTTCCCTGCACAGCTTTGATAATGCAGTAGAATATGAATCCTGTCGCGATACCATAAGATATGCTGTAGCACAGTGCCATGAACACACCTGCAAAGAAAGCCGGGATAGCGGTGCTAAGCTCGTCCCACTCAATTTCCTTGAAGGAGCTGAGCATCATGATACCCACAGCAATCAGCGCAGGTGCTGTAGCCTGAGGGGGAATGATGCTGACCAGCGGAGCAAAGAATGCGCTAATTACAAAGAGGAGAGCGGTCACAACACTTGTGAGACCTGTGCGTCCGCCTGCGCCGATACCGGCCGCGCTCTCAACATAGGTTGTTGTATTGGAAGTTCCGAAGATTGCGCCGATTGAAGTAGCAATCGAATCCGCAAAAAGAGCCTTGTCCATTTTAGATTTAAAGCCCGAGCTGGATTCAAGTGCTTTCTGATCTTCTTCGTCGAAAATGCCGGTCTTGCGGCCTGTTCCGATAAAAGTTCCAATGGTGTCAAATGTATCGGATAGGCTAAACGCAAAGATGGTCATTAAAACAAGAGGAAGCTTGGATATATCCGAGAACAGAGATACGATGCCGTCCTTACCGAATGCCGCGCCAAATGTGGTTGGCAGCTCTTTTACGGCATCAGCAAAGCTGAATGCGTTGGGGTTGTTTAAGCTTACATCGGTTATACCTAACGGAATACCGACAATCGCTGTAGCTATTATACTGATAAGTATGGCACCCTTGACTTTCAGTACAAGCAGGATGATTGTCAAAGCAATACCAATCAAAGCCAGCCAAACAAACTTCGTATCAAAATCAACCAGACCAGGAACAGCACTGCTGTTTGCAATAACTGTTCCGCCTTCACCTAATTGAGTGTAGGTGCCAGGATCAGAAGTGAATGACAGTAATCCGGCATTTTTGATTCCGATATATGCGATAAAAATACCAATACCGCCGCCAATGGCGTGCTGTAAACTGACAGGAATAGCTTTAATAATCAATTTACGGATTTTTGTTACAGTGATAATAACATTGATTACGCCGCAGACGAATACCATTGCTAAAGCCTGCTGCCAAGTGAACTTAAGCTGGAATACAACCGTAAAGACAAAGAAAGCGTTGAGTCCCATACCCGGAGCCTGCGCATACGGTACGTTAGCGAACAGACCCATTACCAATGTGCCTATTACTGCAGCAATAATTGTTGCAAGAAAAATAGCTCCTATGGGGAAAGGATTGTCTTTCGTTCCCGCCATAGCAAGCATGCCTGGATTTACCATGATGATGTAAGCCATTGTGAAGAAAGTAGTGATACCGGCGACAACTTCGGTGCGCACATTGGTACCATGTTCCTTCAGCTTGAAGAATTTTTCCAATTTTTTTCCTCCTCTTTTTTCTGCCTCATTACATAATTCCCCATAATGCGAGGAATTCCATTATTTTAAGTATATTAGAATGTTAATAAAAAATCAATAAGATATACAAAGTTTGTTCATAAAAAAACACCCACGAAATATGCATCTTTTTGTATACTAATATCATTATTTCACTGCCGGTGCAAACCAAATCGATATATTTGACAGAAGGCGCCCAGATAAGGTATACTAATTGATAACACTCAAAATTTAATAGGGTGCGAATGCGGTAATACAATTTACCGCATTAACGCTGCAGGAGGCGAATACTGAAAAGAGAAAGGGAGGAATATGATGGCAAGTATGAAGCCAAAACTTAACGAAAAATCCGGTTTGCTGGAGCTTGGATTTCAGTTTACGGATGTCAGCGAACCTAATTTATTCCGTAACATGTATCCTTACAACGACATTCCGAAGCTTATATTTAATCATCGAATTGTACCGATGAATTTACCGGATAAGATCTATATAACCGATACCACATTTCGGGATGGGCAGCAGGCGAGATCGCCGTATACGGTTAAGGAAATCTGTGAGATATTCACTTTACTTCACAGGCTTGACAACGGCAATGGAATTATACGACAGTCTGAGTTCTTTTTATATTCCCAGAAGGATAAGGAAGCGGTGGAAAAATGCCTAGAGTTGGGTTATGACTTCCCGCAAATCACGGCATGGATTCGGGCGCGCAAAGAGGATTTTGCGCTGGTCAAGGAAATGAAATTGAAAGAGACCGGCATTCTGGTATCCTGCTCGGATTATCATATTTTTAAAAAGATGAAATGGACACGCTCGGAAGCGCTTAAAAATTATCTGGAGGTAATTGAGGCGGCGCTGCAGGAAGGAATTGTGCCTAGATGTCATTTTGAAGACATTACCCGGGCTGATTTTCATGGTTTTGTGCTGCCGTTTGCACATAAGCTGATGGAGCTTTCGCAGGAAAGTGGAATACCAATCAAGATTCGTGCATGTGATACACTTGGCCTTGGCTCGTCCATTCCGGGTGTTGTGCTTCCCAGAAGTGTTCAGCAGATCATGCATAGCCTGACAAACTATGCGGGCGTGCCGTCGGAGCAGCTGGAATGGCACGGACACAACGATTTTTACAATGCGGTTCCGAATGCTGTTACCGCATGGCTGTACGGTTGCTCCTCCGTCAACACCTCCTTGCTTGGTATTGGAGAGCGTACAGGAAACACTCCCCTTGAAGCCATGGTGGTGGAATACTGCCAGCTTAAAGGAAATAACGGCGGTATGAACCTAAAGGTAATAACAGAGATTGCCGAGTATTTTGAAAATGAGCAGCATTTTGAAATCCCGCCGCGGACTCCTTATGTGGGGCGTGCATTTAACGCTACCAGAGCGGGAATCCATGCAGACGGCCTTATGAAGGATGAGGAGATATATAATATATTCAACACCACCGATATTCTCGGACGTCCTCCGATTGTCGTGGTGGACGCGCATTCCGGGACGGCCGGAATTGCTGCATGGATCAATACCTATTACAGCCTGACCGGCAGCAACTGCGTGGGTAAAAGGGATCACGGAGTTGCAAAGATTAAAAAGTGGGTTGACGGGGAATACGCTGACGGTCGTACCACCGTAATCGGGGACGCGGAGTTGGAACAGCAGGTAAAGCTCCACCTACGTAGGGTACTGACTTTGCGGGAAAGCCGTTCGGAATAATATTAAATATAATGAAATACATATTAGAGGGTGCCGCTTTCAGGCACCCTCTTGTTGTCAAATATCAGGCTGCTCTTCGATTGCCTTTTCAATTAGCGCATGCCACCGGTCCGGCATTATACCCGAGGTGCGATTGAATTCTGCCAGATACTCAATGTTTCCGTTGGTGCCGTGGATGGGTGAAACAGTAAGTGCATTTAAATATAAGCCTTGTTCAGCCGCCGATTCTGCTATAGATAAAAGCAGGGGGGGCAGATCAGTGGGATCTTTGAGGACTCCGTTCTTACCGACCTGACGGGATGAAGCTTCGAACTGCGGTTTAATCAGACATACACACAATCCATCAGACTTTAGGACCTCATTGATTGCAGGAAATATCTTTTTAAGTGAGATAAAGGATACGTCTGCAGTTACGATATTACAGGTTTCACCCAGCATTTCCGGGGTTAATGTCCGTGCGTTGGTTCGCTCCAGAACCGTAACCCTGCTGTCCTGACGCAGTTCCCACGCAAGGATTCCATAGGCTACATCCACCGAGAATACATGAGCGGCCCCATGCTGCAGCAGGCAGTCGGTGAAACCGCCGTTACTTGCCCCGATGTCGCAGACGGTGCGTCCGGCAACATCAATGCGAAAAGCAAGCAGCGCCTTTTCAAGCTTATAACCGGAACGGCTGGCGTATTTTCGTGTTTTGTCTTTGAGGGTTAAAACGGTTTGAATATTGACCGGCTCACCGGGTTTCACGGCGGGAACATTATTGATATAAATTCTGCCCGACATAATCAATCCGACAGCTTCTTCATGTGATAAATGAAACTGGCGGGCTGTCAGCTCATCAAGACGGATGGTAGCCATTCTATTTCAAAGCCCTCCTTCGGGAAGATAAGAAAATATAAGATTTCTTCTTGTGGGATTGTGACAATTGTAGGCTTTACGCGCTTTCTTGTCAACCCTGCCTATTTCAACAGCGTTGGATAGGGTATTCCTAGGTGGACATTTTAGGTAAAACGTGCTAATCTATAAGTCCTGTCATAGGAGCTTTCAAGTGTACAGCAATGCATATGGTAGCGGTTTTTAAGGGGTGACCTGATTGATAGATTTTTTGATTGGGATGGTTAGCAAAAATAAGACGAGTAATTCCCGACATTCTTTCGGAAGGCTGGCAGGTTTGGTGGGTCTTGTTGCCAATCTGCTTTTATTTTCAGTAAAGCTTTTGGCGGGGTTATTATCGTCAAGCGTTGCAATTATCGCCGATGCCTTTAATAATTTGTCCGATGCAGGTTCTTCAATTGTAACACTGGTTGGGCTCCGTATGGCTTCAACACCGCCGGATAAGGAGCACCCTTTCGGACACGGACGGATGGAGTATGTCACCGCAGTGGTAATTGCAATCATGATCTTATTTGCCGGATTTGAGCTTGCAAAATCCTCGATTGGAGAAATATTGAATCCCGCAGAAAAAGCATTTGGGCTTATATCTGTCATCATTCTTATCGCCTCAATCGTGATTAAGCTTTGGCTTGCACTGTTTTACAAAAACATTGGAAATCGAATCCATTCAGCTGCACTTTGGGCAGCTGCCACTGATAGCCGAAATGATGTCATCTGTACTTCGGTGGTACTTGCTTCCACAGTGTTCGGCTGGCTGACGGAAATAAGCGTAGATGGATATGCCGGCACCTTTGTTGCTGTATTTATTATGTGGTCAGGCTTCTCGGTTTTGCGGGATACCATATCGCCGCTGCTTGGGCAGGCGCCGGAGCAGGATCTTGTGTGCGATATCAAAGAAACGGTCCTCGCCCATGACGGCATAATCGGTATTCATGATCTGATTGTACACAGCTATGGTCCGGGCAACCGCATTATCTCACTTCATGCAGAAGTGTCATCCTCGGAAGATATGATGCGCAGTCATGATTTGATTGACCGTATTGAACGGGAAATCATGGGGAAATATAATGCTGTCGCATGCATCCATATGGATCCGGTTGATACCGACGATGAACGGGTGAAGGCACTACGGCTGTTTGTTGAGGAAGTCCTTGCGGCAATCGATCAGTCTCTAACCCTTCATGACTTTCGAGTGGTATTCGGTGAAACCCATACAAACCTGATTTTTGATGTCGTGGTACCGTTTCATTATAAAAAAACAAAGGATTTGTGTGAAGAGGTACAGCGGCGTGTATGGGACACCGATCCCCAGCTGTTTACGGTCGCAACAATTGAGAATAGCTATACCTGAGAAAATCAATCAGCGCAGGAAGGCTTGATAGAATGGCAGGATATATTATCTACAACGGCTTCTGGAATTCTGACGGGCTGCCGGATCC
>DHOG01000053.1 GCA_002410715.1 Ruminococcaceae bacterium UBA5396
GCTGTTTCGCACCCCCGGTTTCCTGTGGCCAGCAATACTGTCCCGAGACTTCCCGGCGCGGCCGTTTCGGGGCTAACCCATTCACCGCGCAACGTCACACCGCTGGGCAGCAAAATAGGGGTTTCGCACAGATATGTGCCTTCAGGAATGTACACCACGCCACCGCCCTTATTCTTGGCGGCTCTCAGTGCCCTTTGAATTGCCGGAGAATCGTCGGTGACTCCGTCTGCATTCGCACCGAAGTCCTTTACCACATCATACAAAGCGACACATACTCCCATGCCATCATCGTATGTAACGTCAACCGCATATGGTTTTCCGGTCGGTTCGTTGGTCAGCTTTATATCTTTAATGCGAACATCAAAAATATCGGTATTGCCCAACGGAACCAGATTATAAAGGCGGAAATAGTTAATCGAGGCTATATTCAATCCACCGCCTGCTATATTCGCATCTCTCAGCGGCAATCTTAAATAATTCCACCCTGCTTTAAGTTGCTGGTTGGGGAGGCTCCAATTATATTCCTGGGAATCAGATGCCCCAGAACTGGTCAATTCAATCTGTCCATCAGCATTATTGCGGGTAAACCCTCTTATATTTCCTGGATTAGTCAGATTTTCAACGTAAAAGCTCATCGTCAGCATAAGCTTGTTTGACGGAGCGGATGATGCATCTATTTGAAAACTCTGGACTGTGTAAGCGAAATTATTGGGATTTACTTGTGAATAGGAACTGCCGATTGTCCACTCAAACACCTCATGAGGAGGCTCAACTGTTATATCCCCTTTGGCCATAAATAGATTATCAAGGCGTATAACACTGTTGATATTCCCGACTACAGGGCCTAAGGGATTGGTGTAAAAATGAAATTCTTTCAGTGCAGTCATGTTGAAGCTTCCCTGCATGGATGTATAGTCGGACAAATCAACCCATACTCGATAACAAGTAGGCTTATCTTCATCCGGCACGGCTATCAGCTTATCCAACGAAAAGCTGATAGAGCCTCCGCCTACACTGACAAGCTTTACGCCGATGGTGGAGCCGTATTTAGCGACAATGTCTTCCCATGCGTCGGTATCGGGACTCAATGTCTGAAACGCCCTCATGTCCCATTCAATCCGTAAAAAAGACGAAACATCCACCGGGGAGGCGAGGGTATACGATATATCCCGCAGCGTACCGGCGGTCAAATCTGCCGTGATTGCATATCCCGTTCCCATGACCAAATCATTCTGCAGCGATGCTGCTGAACCCGTAGGCAGACGACTCCATGTACCGCAATAATCCTGTGTCGTACTGTCATTTTTAGGTTCGCAGTCGGTGATAAGCATCCGGTCGGGAATGGGAATATCGTCATACTCAACGGCGTACATGTTATCGAAACGAAGAGTACCGTTGCTGACATTACTGCTGGGACCGCCATTCTTGGTGACAAACTCAAAATACCGGAAAGATGAATAATCAAAGTAACCGGTATATTCAGAATAATAATCTAGATCCACAGACAGTTTATACCAATAAGGAGAGCCTTCATACTGTGTGGACGTAATCTTATCCAGCCGATATGTGCGTGTATCGGTGGCAGATGAGCCCAGCTTTAAGTAAATATCATAAGAATATTGGTCTTGGATTTGGTCCCACATAATGCCGGGATTAAAAAACATGTCCCATTCAAACCGATTTTGTCCTCTTATATCTACTGCAGTAGGCAATGTATAGGTGCAGGTTTTAAACAAGCCCATATTAACATCGCATTGGATAGCGTTGCTGGAACTCCATCCGTTCTGGCTGACGTACAAAGCATTGCCGGATGTTTTAACCCATCCGTTCAGCGTTGAACAGTCGGAAACCAATACCCGGTCTACTTCATCAGCCGTTAAAGGAATAGTTGGAAGTATCGGAATTATTGAAAAAAAGAACAGAAACACGATAACTAAAGCTGTTAATTTCTTTCTCATAAGCTTAGCTCCTTTTTCTTTGTTCAACTTATTATACTAATATCCGTTAGAATGGTTGAAAAACGCAAGCGAAAACTTCGATATATGGTTTTCGTAAAGCGTTTTTCATTCCCCATTCTTATTGGGTATTAGTATTAGTTACGGCTCAATCGAATAACAGTATTGGTTGATGCTCTAACTTACCCTGATATCATCCAGATAAACACTGCCGCTCTCAGTGTCTGTTATGGA
Organism: Ruminococcaceae bacterium UBA5396; assembly: GCA_002410715.1. Taxonomy (GTDB): domain Bacteria; phylum Bacillota; class Clostridia; order Oscillospirales; family Acutalibacteraceae; genus Avimonas. The sequence continues at coordinate 2,190 of DHOG01000053.1, forward strand.
AAATTCAAGGCTGGCAATCGTATTGAGGGCAGTTGTTGGATTGGTTACAATCAGATTATTGTAAACCAACGACCGTAAATCGAATACATAATCGGTGAATCCACTGCTGGCCGCAACAGTATACAAAGTTGTTTTTGTATCACGACCGCCGTTAATGCATACCTTATACTTCAGATTGCCCGTAGTTTTTAAAGTCAGTTCCAACGATTTGGCCCGTGCGTTCCCGTTTTTGACTCGGACAGTCAGGTAGTTGTGATATTTCAATTGGTTATACCGCAAAACCGGACCCGCACCAGCTACACCGGTTCCGGTATAAGTCAGTTTGAGAGAAGCTTTACCCTCATGTTTTATGATGTTGTCATATGATATAACCGACGCTAACGTACCGTTGACCGGATTTACACCCCAAGTTGGCTGGAATCCGCCGGATGTTGTTGTCGATACCCATATGCTTTCGTCGTCGCAGTATGTCCATTCACTGGGATGATAATAGGTAGACGCGACAGAATCGGTACGGAATGGAACCGCAGGAATTCCAATGGAATTTTTCAAATTGGATGACATATTAAATGAGGCAAAAGCATATGTAGCAGCCACCGGGTCTACCCCGTCACTCCAAACCTCCACGGTGTTGAATGATGTAATACTGGCTTTTGCTCCTACAAAAACCCGATTTACTCCGCAGATTGCGAACCCGTGCAGGTCAGGGGAACTACCAATGATCCCCAGTCCTGAGCCAACATGATCAAAGGTAAGAATAAGCTTGTTGCCTTGCTTGACCATGCTCTGGTATACAGGAGCTGTATATTCCTGATTAACAGTACTATAAACCATGCCCATTGCAGCGTCCGCAAACCGTTCGCCAACCGGCACTTTTGTGCTGGGGTGAATGGGATCATACCCAGCAACAGGGGGATCACGATATTTTAAAGGCAGATCATATATCGGAATTTGTGACATTGTCATGGGCTGTGCCGCCCACGCCTCTGTCATTTCTTCCGCCATCGAAGTCATATAAGTGAAACCTAAGCCCTCCTCCGGATACTTGTACGGTGCCAGATGTGAAAACAAAAACGGCATTTCACCACTCTCAAAGCCAAAAAGCGTACTCCAGCTCTCGGTCAAAGTATTAAGCGCGGCTTGATAAAATCCTGAAGCATAATTCATGTTTGATTCCCCCTGGTACCACAACGTTCCGGCAAGATTCATGCCAGCCAAGGGGGCAATCTTTGCATTATACATGGAAGTCATTTGGGTGAATTTAGGCAGGCCTGTGGTGTTAAACTGAGCTATCGAAATGTAACGACTTTTGGCGATTAACCCGTTTTTAATTATCGAATTATTATCAATATCACTGCGCGACAGCCACGTCTCAATCGGTGTAGCTCCTACCGCAGCATTAATGATACCAACCGGTACATTTAACTGTGATTGCAAATCAAGTGCCATTTGGTATGCAATAGCCGACATGTATGCAACATCGCCGGTTACATCGCCAAAGCCCCAGCGTGTTTCGTATACATCCTCCTCTGGATACACAGGCTGGTCAAGTGTTCTTCCTGCCGGAACCACTGGCTGGTGCATAATGCGAATGTACGGATCATCGGCAGCAGCAATTGCTTCCATTCCTCCCACAGACATGCGAACCACGAACTCCATATTGGACTGGCCGGAAGCAAGCCAAAGTTCTCCGATGGCTACCTCATCGATTACTCTGGCAACCACACCGTTCGCTTTGACGATGATGGAGTACTCATTGTAACTGCCGCTGCGTGCTGAGAAAGACAAAGACCAATTACCATTGCTGTCAGCTGTTGTGCTTTGGGTCTGGATTATAGTTGAGCCATTCTTAAGCTCGGCTGTAATACTGCTGAATGGTGAGTGAGCCTTCCCCCATATGTTCATTGGTTTATTTTGCTGAAACATCATACCGTCGGAGAAAAATGACGGCATAAAGGTATCTACTGCATTTGTCAACTTAACATTCTGAACACGAATATCATAGACGTTATCAGATGGAATCGGGTTATTCCGAATCTGCAAATACTTTATATCGGCAAGATTGACTATGCCATTTATCTGAGCTAATCTCAAAGGCAATCGCAAGGTGTTCCATCCTGGACGGATACCCTGTTGCGGTAATACCCATTGGTAATAATTGCTTCCGCCGCTTATCAGGCTGGACAGCCGGACATAGCCATCTATATAATTATAAGTTAGTTTGGAAAGATCACCCGGAGCGGTCGTGTTTTCAGCATAAAAATCCATTGTAACGTACAGATCCTTCATTTCAACAGAGGAGGCATCGATATCCAGAGTGTTTACCACGTGATTGAATAAATACTTCCCTGTATATGTAATAGGACCGGTAAGAAGATCCCACTCCTCGAAGTTGGGTTCAACCGGAATTATATCAGCACCGTCCGTCAATCTAATGTTATCCATACGGAAAACGGAATTCGCCACTGATTCCACCACTGAACCGAATTGGTTGGTGTGAATGGATATATTGGTCACAGACGCACGGTTAAATGTGCCGTTTATCGTACCGTCGTCAAGGTTTATCCATGCCTTGTATACAGTGGGTTTCCCTGAAACAGGCTCTGACTTAACATCGTTTCCAGCAACCGTAAGGGTTCCGCTGGCTGAAGTAAACACCACCTTGATACTATCTCCATAGGCGCTGCAAATAGTTTCCCACATGGCTATGGTCGGATCACTTTCACTAAACACCCGCATATCCCATTCCAAGTAATTATGGGCGGACGAATACACAGGAGCATTTAACGTGTATTTTAATTCACGAATAGTACCATAGGTTGCTGTAACGGTTATCGCCGATCCACCACCTATTACCGTATCGCTTGAGAAATGAATTGGCTGCCCGTCGGGCAGGCGGCTCCAAATACCATTTTGGTCTTCTGTGGTTGCACCGCCTGATTTTGGTGTGCAGTCACTGATCAGCACACTACTCGGCATTTCTGCAGCATAAATATTATCAAATCGAATATTACCATTCATAACCGAGGTGTTTGGAGAGCCCTCTGTTGTAACAAAGACAAATAAGTTAAAAAATGACGGGTTAAAAGTACCCTCAGCCGTAGTATAATTGTCAAGTATGATTGAAACATGATGCCAATAATCGTTGCCTTCATACGGCGTTACCGTTATTTTATCCAGCATATAAGTACGGGTGCCGCCTGTGGTGGATCCGATGCGAACGAAAATATCGTTTGCATACTGTACTTTAATTTGATCCCACATGCCCGGCGTGAAAAACATGTCCCACTCCAATAATCCATATCCGGACAGGTTTTTTGCCTGTGGCAATTGATAGGAACAGGTACGAAAACATCCGTAATTGATATCCCGCGCAATCGCATGGGTCGAATTCCAACCATTTATGTTAACCGAAACCGGATTGCCCCCGGTTACTACCCACCCTTGCGTTGTGTCACACTCTGAAATCAACAGGCTGTTTTCGTCCTCGCCTTTTACATTAACAAAGGACGACACCGATAGATAGGAAATCATAATCATAAACGACATAGTTAAAGCCACTAACTGTTTCACCTTTTTCATAATTGCCTCCTTCTTTTTTAAACAGGTTTCAAAATTATTCAGAGAATTCTCCACAATCTGTAACCCGTGTATCTAAAAGGCTCCTGCGACTATACAGACTGTCGAGGCGCAAGTTCACCCGAAAACTATCTGATTGCAGATCTTATGCTGAAAATTTTCGGGTTGCGTAGGATGCTCTAATTAATTGAATAGTGAAAACGCTCCTGCAAATTGGTAGGCTCTCAGTTGTCAAAGGTATCTCATGTTAATCTTAATATATTAACCCTCCTCTCCACCACGGACTGATTTCTGTGTGCATCATCGATTTACCGGCAAGATGTAAATCACTCTCTGCACACACGGTATTCCTAGACAATACAATTACCGTTAACTGTACTTTCTTTACAAACCATATCACCTGCCTTT
>DHOG01000075.1:0-1156 GCA_002410715.1 Ruminococcaceae bacterium UBA5396
GTTTTAACCCCTCTATTTTCGTTTCTAAGGCATTTGTTTTTCTGGACATATACTTAGACGTTTTTAGTCTTTTCGTTCCCCTGCGTTGAAATTTGACCCGCTGTCGCTGTTGCTGTACATATCCTTGAAGTCCAGAAGTTCTTCGGTGAATTCGTCTATTCTGTCCCAATCAATTTGCAGTTTTCCGCATCTCCCGGCAATGATCGTCAGCCCGGCCCCGTCTACCGCATATGTAACGCCTTGGAAAAACCGGCTTTCCGCGAGGAAAAATCCCTTTTTCTCCAGCTTTTCCAGCATCGTCTCACGCTTCATGTCGGCTTGCCTCCCTGCTTTTGCTGGCGGTTTCCGGGTCGGCACACAACCGGCCGAGAAGTATTACTTTATTCATTCCGTTTTCCTCCCATCGAAGATTGATTCATCTTTTCAAAAAAATCGTCATCATACTGCCGCTGCCCGAAATTGTTTCGGCGCTCTACGGCTTTTTTGGCCGGCTTGCTATTTAAATACGATTCAAATTTCGTCCCGAACAGGGTTTCCGGCCTGAGATATGGTCGCATATCCTTTTCATTCGGTGCCGGATCATGATTCCATTCAGCTACCTTGTTGTCGATCACCTTTTTGAAATCGTCCAGGGTATATCCCTCATTGATCCGAGCCTGGATGTGCTTCTTTGTCGCCTGTGAGCTGGCCCTATAGGCCGTTCCAACTTTTTTATTCAGATATTCGATCACTTCTTTGCAGACAGAAGTGGAGGAATCTTCTGTTATATCTTCTGTAGGTGAAGGAGAAGGAGAAGGGGAAGGGGAAGGGGAAGCGGGGTTTTGCGGAGATTCCTGCTGTTTTTCGGTGATTTGCGGCGTTTTTTTGCAATCACGGCAAACCCGCTTGTATTGCGGTATGTATGACTGGTACTTATAAAATGATTTTGAGGGAAAACATAATGTTGATTCGTCCAGCCAAAACAAAAGGCCACAACTGACCATTCCCTTTATGGCATCTTCCACCTCCTGACACTTGATTTTCTTCATGCCGGGAATGACCATCATCATGATTTCCTCAATGTCTCCCGTGATAGTAGTGTCATCTTCGGCATGGGGAATCATAAGCGTATAAAGAAGCCCCGCAAATGTGCCGAATTCATTCACAAGTTTATTAA
>DHOG01000075.1:1278-1740 GCA_002410715.1 Ruminococcaceae bacterium UBA5396
CGTTTGTCGATAGATATATCTGTGCTTATGCTTCTTTTACGTGACATTTACGTGACATCTCCCCAACTCTCTCAACTGATTGGCATTAACTCATTTATGTAAAACGATTCTCTGAACTTCCCCATCTTCCCTTGGAACTCCAGGACTACGAAATATCCTTCCGGATGCCGGTAGACTTCTACACCCTCACGAACGAAATAGCTCTGCCGCATGGCGTAGCTGTGGTGGGTGTGATGGGTGAACTTGACCTTGTAAATATTAGGCATGGCCGGTCAGCCCCTCAAACGCCGCCTTGACGGCTTCAAAATCGGTGTCTTTAACGCCGCTTATTTTCTCAATGCCCATTCCGGACAATATCTTTGTGGCCTCTTCCTGCTTGCCTGCCGCCAGTTTCATCAGTTCAGCCCTCTGTTCCTTCGTGATCGGTTTCGCCGCCAGATCGGGGAATGCTTCCTCGACGGT
>DHOG01000075.1:1910-3757 GCA_002410715.1 Ruminococcaceae bacterium UBA5396
TCATATTATCTTTCAGGGCGTTGTAGAGCTTGCGCAGACGGAAAATATCGTTCTGCGTCCATGTCTCCGGCCTGCTCCCCAGATAGAGCATGATGGACTTCGGACCTACGTTGAATTCCTTCTGAAAGACTTTCCCCCATTTGTCGGCCTGGTCGGAAACCGAGCCTAGATTGGCTTGCAGGGTTTTGTCACACTCTGAAAGAGCAAGATCTATCATGTCGCCAGGAACCACCTGGAGGATACAACCCCTCATCCGGCGGCTCGCCTGGTTGGCGCACATTTCGTAAATATCCCTATCGTCTGTCAAACGCTTTTTCCCTTGCCTTGTGTCTCTGTAGTGCGGGACTGAAAAGGTCGTTGTCCTACGGATATTGTTTTCAATGTCCCAGCAGTATGCCGTACAGATGGATTCATCTTCAAGCCTTTGGATTTCTGTCCACCCAAAGTCAATGTTCCCCATAGCCTGCGCGGCGGCCTCTGCAAGCCTTATTGACGGGCCGGTCACGCTCGTGCCGCCTCTCGGATACTGGTATGTAGCAATCTCAGCAAGCTTAGGGCGCTTGCAGGACTGGATGAGTTTTCTTTCAACCTCAACAATATCTCTCGGGAATCGCTTTGCCATAACGACAGCGGCCTGTACTTCCTGTGCCTGACGAGACGCAAGCGCGGCCCCGACGTCTGTTTTAGGCGATAATGGATTATTCTGCGGCTGTGTAGCCAGGCTTTGATTCTCTTGATTAAACATGAAAAATACTCCTTTCAGCGTCCTCTGACGCTCATAACGATATCTTGATAGAATTCCACGCCGGGAATGGGCGTCTTACCATCGGTTAGCTTTGCAAACTTATTCAGCGCCGATTCGTCTACGGGGCGGAAAACTACACCTGCGACGCTGACGGGAACCTTCGCCTCGTCGGTTATCCGCGCTTTCCAAACCTTGCGGTTGCTGATTCCCTGTGTTTTCGCGTGCTGAATCTCTGCGACGGGCGCCGACGATTCGATTACTTCGGCCTGTGCCAGGGTAATATCCGCGCCGAACGCGTCCCCCGCCGCCTCCTTTTCTTGTGCTTTCTTCAAAAGCCGTTCGGTTTCTTCGCGTTTCAGCCGTTCAGCCTCCGCGCGGATTGCCTCCGCTTTGGCCTTCTGTTCCATCTGATATGCCGCCATTTTGCCTTTGACGGTCGTCTCGGCGGTGCTGAGCGGGTCAAGAATGGCCCTTTCCTTTGCCGTGACGGCTTTCCATGCCTTGTAAGCGCTGTCTTTCAGCGGTTTCCAGTATTCTTCAACGCGCTTATAGTAGGTCTTTAAATCCACAAGCCAATTTCCTGCGGCTTCAAAAGACGTATTGTCCTTAATGACCAATTCCTTCGCATGGATAATAGCGAGACTGGATTCTTCCTGCTGTTTGACTTCGCTGGAAACCAGAGCTCCTTCTTGCGCCCTTTCCTTTTCTTCAAAATCCTTGTTCGCGTAGTATTCGCCGGCATCGTCAATGCATTCGGCCTCGGTTAAAAAGTACTCGTTCATTTTGAACCTCCTTGTTTTATTGCCCCGTGCAGAAACGCACAGGCATCAAAAATCATTTGCCCTTTTCGGGCGTCGATGGGTATAAAGTCATAGGTTGCGTCATTCTTCAGATGCAGAATGTAGGTCTTTTCGACTGTGATTCCGTGAGATTTGAGGGCCTCGGCATATCCGTAAAGCTGGGCCGCCGTCAGGCCCTCTAAAACCGTATGTGAGGTCTTGATGTCGAGAAGGGATAATTTACCCTCGTCCATAAAGATCAAGTCTGCCGTGCCCGCGTACAGTCTTGTGCGGTGATATAGACGGTATTCGTTCGCTACGGT
>DHOG01000075.1:3917-5641 GCA_002410715.1 Ruminococcaceae bacterium UBA5396
AACGGTTTGGAATTTGTGATCTTTTGCCCACTGTTCGTAGGCCAGAAGGTACGGAGCCGTGCCCTGACCTTCCTCGAGCCACCCGTATTTGTCGTATTCCTCGATGGCCTCATGTACCCTCGTGCCCTTGTCAGCTGCCGCGCTAAGAATGCCCTGCGGAACGCCGTCGTACATCTCACGGGACACAAACCGGAGGATTTGCGTCACCGATGGAAGTTCGAATGTGACGCCGGACTTCTCAAGCGTGTACAGATGCTTGTTTTCATCAAAATACAATTCTGGAAATTCCGGTAATGCTATGTATTTTGCCTGTTCTTCCATTATTCGTCCTCCAATTCCCGCCGCGCGTCTGCAACACAGTCCTCGCAAAAATACCTGTTCTGGAGGAGATAAACCGTATCGTCCCTGTAAAGCGGACGTTCGCACGCAGCACAATAAGCGACAGGTTCTATCTCCTCCGGTTCCGGAAAATACTCAAGGTTGTAATCAGGCATCGGAATCAGCCTGCTTGCACTTCGCCTTGGTGGGTTCAAATTCCCCCTTGAGCGTCGCGGCTCTGTAACGGTACATTTTGTCAAAGGTTTGCACCACGAATTTCAGCTCGGGATGCTCATTTATGAGCCTGTTAAAATCTTCCTTTGCGTGTTCGGTAAGGATTATGTTCTTAAAGTGTTCGTCGTAGCTGTCTTCCAGCTCAAATACTCGCCTGTTCCCGATTTCTTTTATCTGCTCCAAAAGGTTTTTGTTCGCGGTCTCCAGATCGTGAACCTGTTCCTTGAGAGCGTCATATACCTCCAGTGGCAATATAACTTTTCCTGCCATTTGCTTTTTCCTTCCTTTCTGATATAATTTGTTTGAGATTTTACTTGAGCCCCTTTGCTGGGCTTCTTTTTTTACTTCTGCGATACGTGCTCATGTGGTTCTGTCTGTTTGTAGACGTTCTTGATTGTCCTCGTGTGCCTGCTGACATATCTGTAAATCCCGAATCGGTAACACAACCAGCCGTACACCGGAAACATCAGGAAGAACAGTACCGATACCACCGTCTGCGCCGTCCCGAAAATCCCCCAGCTGTCCTCTGTGATGATGACGAACAGGTTGCCCAAAAGCAGTAGCCCGACTGCCGTAATGAGCATGAACAGCGCTTCAAAATTTTTCTTTGTCATAACACTCCAAGCTCCCTTCTGCATTTTCCGCAAACTCTCCTTCATGTAATTTTTTGTATTCGGGAAGGCGGGCCGGAAGTCAGGAACCGGCTCCGCTATCCCATTTAGAAAGGCTGGGCTCCTTTAGGGTTTGGCCCTGCGGAGCCATGTATGTTAAGGTTCAACAATGTACCAGCCGCCGTCGATAATCTCGCTGGCTGTGATTGCAATGCCGCTTTCGTCTATTAACCGGCCTCCACCTTCTTGTGGAATATATTCCGAGACGCCAGAGCCGACGTTATACTTGTGATGAATGGTTTTTCCGTCCCAATACGCCTTGATTGCTTCCATGAACGTGACGGGCTTCGGCTCAGACTTGACCTCCTTAAGGTCAGTACGGGTGTCGATGGATACCAAATAATTTGCGGCCTTCCCATTTTCTACACCAACAAGGGCAATCCCCGGTTCGCGGTTGTAATCTTTTACAAATTCAACGCTGTTGTACTCTTTATCGAACCACCGCGCACGTCCGTCAGTTACCTTGTAACGTTTCCCCATGTACTTTTCCGGGTCTTTGGC
>DHOG01000075.1:5799-5998 GCA_002410715.1 Ruminococcaceae bacterium UBA5396
ACTTTTCCGGGTCTTTGGCCGCTAAGGCCATGAGTTCATATGCTTTCACTTCGATTCCTCCTCACGCGCAGTACTTAATCAAATATTCAGCAACGATTTTCCCGTAGATCTCCCGGAGCTTCGGATCCTGATCGATGATGTCCATGACATTCGCTTTGTCGATAGCTGTCTTTGACTGTCCTTGAGCCAGCAACCGGGC
>DHOG01000075.1:6293-8873 GCA_002410715.1 Ruminococcaceae bacterium UBA5396
CTTGTGGTAGATGTCTCTGCGCCAGTTATCAGGCTCGGAGATAACAGCGTCCTTGATGGCCTGCTGGGTATCCGCGATCCGCTTGACCTGCGTGCGGATCTCTTTCATGGACTGCGCCTGCATGATAATCAGGTCCTCAATGCATCCAGGCTTTTGAGCCCTTTCCATTTCCTCAAACTTGGTGACGTATGCAGCGGTAAAAAGAACGCCCTTCTCCCCCGTCAACTTATTGGCAACCATGTCACAGCCTTTGCGGGTTATAAGATAACAAAGATAATCTCTTGTCCCAGTGTTGTAGCTACTCGGAATGAAGAAATCAGCAGAACGGAATTTTCCGTTATCCAGATACTGGATATAATTGTTTATCTTTTCAAGCAAATCGGCATGCCTTACATCAATCATTGCCGCTACTTCCCGGCTGTCTATCGTGAGCTGTCCGTTTTGATTTATAACTGTTAGCTCGTTCATTCTTTTCAGTTCTCCTTCCCATATTCCGAATCATTTTTACCGTTCTTCTGGTTCATATATGAACCACATGGGCAATAAAATTCAAAAAGTTTGTCCATTGTGATGCCCGGGACAATCTTCCCAAAATAGGCTTTTAACTTATTCATTTCGCTAAGTTTGAATTCGCTTTCACCGTTAAGCTTTTTTGTAGCGGCCTGTTGAGACGTTTCTATTATCGCGGCAATATCTTTGTGAGTCATCCGGTTACATGCCATTAGTTTCGCTATTTCCGGGAATACCATACCTTGTATCACCTCCTCTTGGTTCATATATGAACCACTATTATTATAATAATATCATCTTTAATGTTTGTCAACAACTTTATCTTGCTTTTAAAAATATTTTATATTATGATTCATATATGAACCAGTTCATATATGAACCGCGAAAGAGAGGAATTTATTTATGAAGTTTCCAGAAAAGGCAAGAAAACTTAGAGAGGCTAGAAACCTTTCAACAAGAATGCTGGAGGAAGAAGTTGGCGTTTCCCACAGTCAGATAGTCAAATATGAAAATGGTCAAACAGAACCGACACTGTCTGTATTAAGAGCATACTCAAAATTTTTCGGTGTGACATTGGATTATCTTTGCAGGGATGAAGAAGAAGATGTTAAAAAACGCTAGGAGGGATGGCTGTGTCAAGGCCAAAGAAAAAAGGTAATAAGCCTACAACCCGCAATCCAAACGGAATGGGCAGTTTCTACAAGAGAGCTAACGGCCGGATTGAATGGAAACAAATGACCGATGGCGCGGTACGCTATGCATCGAGCATGAATCTTGGGGACCTGAGCCACAAAATTAAAAGGATAAGTGGAACAAGCATCACTGGTGACAAAACCAAACTCTTTGACTGGCTTGACAGATGGCTTGAAAAATATGTAAAAATATTGAAAAAACCTTCAACGTACAGCAATTATTATTTCGCTGTTACAAAATATATAAAAATATATATGAAAAACGTTCAACTAAGACACATAACACAAAGCGACGTGCAGGACCTAATAGGTGTTTTAATAAAAAAAGGATACTCAGTGCCAACAATAAAGAACGTAAGAAAAGCTTTAAGTGCGGCATATATTTCAGCTATAGAAGATGAACACATTGTAAGCTTTAATCCTACCAGAGGCACAAAAATCCCAAAAGGCAAGCCTCCGACAAGAAAGACATTCAATATAACCGAATTGGTGGACATTATTACAAGACTGGCAACATCAAGATGGCTGTATGGCATTTTGTTCATGCTTGCCACTGGGCTAAGAAGAGGAGAGTTGCTAGGGTTAAAATGGACTGATATTGATTTCAAAGAAAAGCGGATTATTATTAAGGACAACCTTACGCAATACGACGAAGGCACGCCAAAAGATGATGAATATCATTCCGTCCCCCTAACGGAGCACGCGATAACCTATTTGGCCGGGTGGAAAAATCAGCTTCGGAAAGAAAACAATCCGGCACTATATGGAAACGTCGAAACAATATTTGTCTCAAAATTTGGCAGGCCCTTACGGCCTAACAGTTTAAATAATCTGTTGGACAAACGTAAATTTGGATTCAGGGTAACGCCTCACATGTTCCGGCACACCTTTGTATATCTTTCAAAAAATAAGATATCCTTGGACGAATTGAAAGAAGCCCTAGGGCATTCAAGGACTACTACGACTTTGGACATATATGGTATATTGCTTCCGAATACCGTGGCTGTGGCCGACAAGATCGAGGCGGCCTACAACGAACTTGATGAAGCGATGGAAACAATAAAGAAAAAGGACCAGCAACCAACCAACGTCATAGATTTTACGAAAAAAAGAATGGAAAAACTAAAATTATCGTAAAATTATCGTAATTTCTAAGTTATCAGAAAAAGTTTAAACTTCGTGACCCGCTTATATAAAGCACTTTGAGAACTCTTAACGATGCCTATATGATTAACCCGCTGAGTTAATCCCCCAAATTTACGTTAAGTTGTCGATAACAATATAACATAAACTATAAGGGGATTTCAAGCCCCGGTTCGAAAAAGAACCAACTAAAATTTGTAAAATATAATCTCAAAAATTATCGTAAATTTGTCGT
>DHOG01000075.1:9030-11447 GCA_002410715.1 Ruminococcaceae bacterium UBA5396
ATTATCGTAAATTTGTCGTATTATCGTAAAATTGTCGGTACAAAAGATCGGAAATATGATTGGTGAGCTCCGTTGCGAGCTCATCTATTTTTAAATATTTTTCTAATGCATCACATTGTAACAGGGGTAAAAATTCTCGTTCAAGTTTCAAAATTTCATGGTTAAGAACGATACAATATTCATCGGTTTCGATTATATCATCAGAAATGTTTTTCATACTCTTCTCCTCCGCGCTCCTTAAATTGTTATAAATTTTCTCCTTGCATTTTCACGCCTGTGTGATAGAATTATACAAGCATAAGCAATCCCTTCTTTCGGGTAGGGGTGGTAAAAGGAAGCGGTGCCCGTCAAAGCGATTCGCTTCCTTTTATTTATCTTCAGTAAACTTAATCGAACAAGTGTTCTTTTATTATAAACCGGGACAAGTATTTTTTCAATATCTTTTTTCTTTTGCTTTTGTATAAATTATATCACTCTTATATTTCATAACCGTTACAAATTAGTGGTTATGCTGATTTATAGACCAATTACCTATTTTATAGTCAATTTGGCCTATGTTGACGAGCTGGATTTATCTGTTATATAATTTCAGAAAGGAGGTAAAATTTATGAAAAACTTTAGAGATGGATTTACTGGCGTACTTATGGTGATAGCCTATATCTTAATGGGTTTATACCACTTGTGGACTGCAATTTTAGCCTTTTCAAATTATGGGATAGTATGGGGCATATTGGCCCTGTGTGTGCCGATAGTGTCGGAGCTTCTCTTAAATGGTATTTATATTGGGGTGCTCGGGTTTTTTAACTCATATACGCTTGCTATTATAGGCATTTTTATTTTATACGGCATAGCCTTTATTATCGCCTCTAAGGAGAAAACAAATGGCTGAGTTTTGCCTTGACTGCTATAACAGGCTGAACAACACGAATCTTAAGAAAAGAGATGTCAAACTGTCTGTTGATGTATGTGAGAGGTGTGGTCAGGTTAAGCCTACCATCGACTATATTGTGAGGACAGACAAAATAAAGCCCCCATGCCGTAGCACAGGGGTTTCAAGGTCATGATGCCGATTTATGCGTGAAAAAATAGGTAATCACGCTGCCATAGGCCGTGCTGAACAGCGCCAGCATTTCGGAAGGCGGTTTAAACTGTCCCAGCAACAGCGAGCCCATGATGGCGGTCATGGTCAGGGTCACGAGACTTTTCACGTCAATCAGCTTTGAAAATTTTTCTTTCATTATGTATCACTCCTTTCATAGCTTTCAGCCCATTTTTTGTACAGATCCTGCGCATATGGGTGTTGGTCCAGGACCGCCCATACGCCATCAGGATTGGAGAATTTTACATGCTCCTGTATAACTTTTTTATAATCAATAGGTTCTTTATATTCCTTCCCGGCATATTCGCAAAGCGTTCTAACCGTTACCTCTGCGAACTTTTCGATCATTTCAGATGTATTGCATTTCTTCAATTCCTCCGGATTCGTATAAAAGAAATGCTCAATTAAAAGACAGGGGATAACCGGATCCCGGACAATTACAAAATTCGTCCAGGTACCTCTCCGGCATTCCCAGATACCCTGACCGCATTGCCTAAGCTGCAGGATCTGTTTTGCGTACTTCTGCCACAACTGGGCAAGTCTCTTTCCTTTTTCTGAATTATGCCAGTGGAATAAGCTCCATCCGGATGCTGCTTGATTTCCGGACGCATTTGCATGGAAAGAGATTAGACAGAGAATAGGTTTCTTCGCATTTTCCGCGTTTACCCATTCCGCCCGGTCGGCAACCCAAATGTCCTTTGTATGCGGCTGCTGAGTGAGCAAAATTTCAAAGCCCTGCTTTTCAGCTAATTCTTTTGTCTTGAGGGCAACGGCGCAGTTAAAGTCATGCTCTTTAAACGCGCCTACGCGTTTACCCTTCGTATCAATTCCGTGTCCGATATCAAATACTACTCTCATTATCCACCATCCTTTTTCTGTAAAACATCAATCGCCTTTTTAACTGCCGATGGTATCGGCAGGCCCATCAGCCCGGCGTTTTCAATGATCGACAAAGCCTCATTCACGATATAAGCAATAACAACAGCATCCTTGATAAAATGCGTCCCAATTGCTAGATCTAACCGGACTGCTACTAATACAATAAGCAGCGTCATGCCTTTCCGGCATAAACCCTTCCACCCGGCACGGGATTCCAGTGCTCCATTTTCTGACTTTCCGCTGTTATGGAACACCCCCGCCACGATCAGCCCCGCTATGTAATCAATGGCCATAAAAATAACCAGTGTCGTCAACGCTGCGTCCCACCCTCCGAAAAGCGATGAAATGAAGGCGCCAACAGCGCCAACAATACTTAAAAAACCTAGCTTTACCGTACTTACATTTGACATAGTTTTTAGCTCCTTTCTTTTTTTTTGT